>CAYNYH010000001.1:0-18487 GCA_964401425.1 uncultured Gallionella sp.
GAGGTGCGCATTATAGGGACAGAAAAATTCCCGTCAACACTTTTCTGAAATATTTTTGCAAACACCTGCGCAAAGCCTGTTCCCGAGCAAAATTAACTACAATCCCGCCATGCCAGAGAATCTGAAAATGTCACCAATCACCCTTGGAATTGAATCATCCTGCGATGAGACCGGTATCGCGCTTTACCAGATGGGGCGGGGGCTGCTGGCGCACGCCTTGCATACCCAGGTCGCCATGCACAGCGAGTATGGCGGCGTCGTGCCGGAGCTCGCCTCGCGCGACCATGTCCGGCGCATCCTCCCGTTGCTGCGCGAGGTCATGCATGAAGCCGATGTGGCTCTCGATCAAATCGATGCGATTGCCTATACCCAGGGACCGGGCCTGGGGGGTGCACTCCTGGTCGGTGCCAGCGTCGCGAACGCCCTGGCCTATGCGCTCGATATTCCCGTCATCGGCATCCACCATCTGGAAGGCCACCTGCTCTCGCCTCTGCTGTCCGACCCCGCGCCGGGGTTTCCCTTTGTCGCTCTGCTGGTTTCCGGCGGGCACACGCAGCTGATGCGCGTGGACGGCGTGGGGCAATACGCCTTGCTCGGCGAAACATTGGACGATGCCGCCGGAGAAGCCTTCGACAAGAGCGCGAAGCTGCTGGGCCTGGGCTATCCGGGCGGGCCCGCCCTGGCAAAGCTCGCCGCATCGGGCCGCCCCGGACAATTCAAACTGCCGCGCCCGATGCTGCACAGCGGCGACCTGGATTTCAGCTTCAGCGGATTAAAGACCGCGGTACTCACCCTGGTCAGGCAGAGCGGTGGCGATGAGCAGACTCGCGCCGATATCGCTTGCGCGACTCAGGAAGCCATCGTCGATGTGCTGGCGCACAAGGCTCGCGCTGCCCTGGCGCAGACCGGCCTGGACCGATTGGTCGTTGCGGGAGGCGTGGGTGCAAACAAGTTACTGCGCAGCCGCCTGAATGCGGATATCGGCAAGCGCGGCGGCACGGTGTTTTACCCGGACCTGGAATTTTGCACCGACAACGGCGCGATGATCGCCTTCGCCGGAGCCTTGCGTTTCGCGCAACAGCAAGGCAACAAGGATTATCGCTTCAACGTCAAACCGCGCTGGAACCTGGCGGATATCGGCGAAAGAATCTAGCTTGCCTCATCGGCTTGCATCATTTCCCCTAAAAATCTCCGCATTTCAATTTCAAAATGGTTGGCGCATAATCTGCGCAGCCCTTCGTAGTGCATCGCCTTTCCGCTTTCGCAAATTCAGCCTCTTTGTTCAAGCAAGGGGCACAGACAGGAGAGTGCGATGGCTACTTTTGGCGCTCTTGTTTCTCCTCTCTCAAACGTAAGGCATTCCGGCAGACTTCACGGACCGGTTTGTTAAACAGCAAGGCGGTATTTGCAGAATCTTTAATCGAGCAGTGTGGATTGTTAACTTAAATCTGGAGAAGACCATGAATATACGTTACACGAAGACACTCGCAATATTGGCTGCTTTACCCCTGACCATTGCCAGCGCCTACGGCGCAGTAGCCGGCGCCCCGGCGATGACCGAAGCGGAAATGGTTCAGGCAAACAAGATTTTCTTCGAGCGTTGCGCAGGCTGCCATGGCGTGCTGCGCAAGGGCGCAACCGGCAAAGCCCTGACTCCGGATGTCACCATCCCCAAAGGCACGGACTACCTGAAGGCGTTCATCGGCTATGGTTCACCGGGCGGCATGCCCGGCTTCCAGTCTGGCGGCGAATTGACCGAGCAGGAAGTCGACCTGATGGCACGCTATATACAGCAGACGCCTGTGGCCCCTCCCGAAATGGGGTTAAAGGAAATCGAAGCCACCTGGAAGGTAATCGTGCCGGTGAAGGATCGCCCCACGAAGAAGATGAACAACATCAACATCGAAAACATCTTCTCCACCACGCTGCGCGATGACGGCAAGGTGGCGCTGATCGATGGCGACACCAAGGAAATCATCACCACGCTCAATACCGGTTATGCGGTGCATATCTCGCGTTACTCCGCATCCGGCCGCTACCTGTATGTGACCGGTCGCGATGCCAAGCTCAGCCTGATCGACTTATGGATGAAGGTGCCTGAAGTCGTGGCCGAAGTGAAAACCGGCGTTGAGGCACGCTCGATCGAAACTTCCAAGTACAAGGGATGGGAAGACAAATATGCAATTTCCGGCACTTACTGGCCGCCACAATACGTGATCCATGAAGGCGACACGCTGAAGCCGCTGAAGGTCGTTTCGACCAGCGGCATTGCTTCTGAGACCAACCAGTTCGTCCGCGAAGCCCGCGTTGCAGCCATTGTCGCCTCTCACTATCACCCGGAGTGGATGGTTAACGTGAAGGAAACCGGCAAGGTGCTCATCGTCAACTACTCTGACCTGAACAACCTGAAAACGACGACGATCGATACCCCGCGTTTCCTGCATGACGGCGGCTTCGAGTCCAGCAAGCGCTACTTCATGGATGCGGCCAACGCCTCCCACAAGATCGCGGTCATCGACATCAAGGACGGCAAGCTGGCCGCCACGATCGATGTGGACAAGGTTCCGCACCCGGGACGCGGCGCCAACTTTATCGATCCGAAGTTCGGCAAGGTTTGGGCGACCAGCCACCTGGGGGCGGACACCATCACCGTGATCGGCACCGATCCGGTCAAGAACAAGCAGCACGCATGGAAGGTGGTGCGCACTATCAAGGGCCATGGCGCCGGGTCGTTGTTCGTCAAGAGCCACCCGAAGTCGAAGAACCTCTGGGTCGATGCGCCGCTCAATCCGGACGCCAAGATCAACCAGTCGGTCGGCGTGCTCGACATCAATAACCTTGAGGCCGGCGTGACTGTGTTGCCAATCGCCGAATGGGCTGATCTGGGTGAAGGTTCCAAGCGTGTCGTTCATCCGGAATACAACAAGGCAGGCGACGAAGTCTGGTTCGCGGTCTGGAATGCCGCAGACAAGAAATCCGCCATGGTGGTGGTTGACGACAAGACCCGCAAGCTGAAGAAAGTGATCAAGGACAAGAGACTGATCACACCCACCGGCCACTTCAACCTCTATAACACGCAGCACGATATTTACTAGGATTCTTCAGTAAATTCCGGTTTCGTCATTCCGGCGATCCCCCGCCGGAATGACGAATCGCAAAGGTTTGTGTTGAAACACGCATGCCAGAAGGGCGGGGCAACCCGCCCTTTTTCCTGATCGGCGCCCCTGCGGAAAAATGCGACACATACCCATTCGACTGCTCATTGAATTGCGCCACCGATTCAAATAAGTGGGCGCGACAAATTGCCGCGCGGCATCATGTCACATTCCCAAACCGTTTTCCTTGGTAAACAATCCGCCCCGCCAGAAGTACGCATCCTTGGTTTCCGGCGCTGGCGTGTGATGTGTCCTCTCCCGATCGACACTTCAATTTTCCGGAGGCGTGATGCGGGCTTCTGGCGCCCATTCATGCAATTAACCCTGACAACAATCGAACAAGGGAAAACATGTTTGCCAAATTGAAAGAAAACAAGTTTTTCAAGTTGCTATCGAACACCCTTTGCTCCATTGAGCTTATCGAAATGCAGGACAAAATTTCTGCATCCCGCCCTTGCCTTCACCTTCAACCGCGCTCCCTGGTGGAGAGCGACGCAACGCCCGTTTCCCCGTGCAAGAAGCGTGAGAATGGCGAAAACACGCACCACAACCATCGACTTGGTGCAGATTTATAACCGCCTATAAAGCGCATGGAATAAGGGCTGCGGCAAATTGCCGCGCGACATCATGTCGCATTCCGGGGAGAAATTTTTATCTGTACTATTCATTCGAGCCCGAAATAAAAACCATGCTTGGGCTCCATTAAATTCCGCTTCATTGTGCTTCACCGGTTAGCTTGGTAAAGAGCCAGAGATTTTCCAGAATCTCTGATGCAAGCAAGGAATTGTTCGGCAATTTTAACTTGGAGATAACATGAGAAAGAACTATAAAAATACACTAGCAGCTTTGGCTATCCTGGCTTCATTACCGCTGGCCATTACCAATGCCTATGCCGCAGACGCGGCAGCGCCGGCTAACGCTCCGGCAATGACTGCGGATGAAATGAAACAGGCAAACCAGATATATTTCGAGCGTTGCGCAGGTTGCCATGGTGTTCTGCGCAAGGGCGCGACCGGCAAACCGTTGACTCCGGCCGATGTGTCAATGAAAGGCACAGCTTACCTGAAGAAAACTATCGCTAATGGCACCCCAGGTGGTATGCCAAACTTCGGCACCGGCGGCGAACTGACCGCAGATCAAATCGACATGATGGCGCGCTACGTGCAGCAACCGCCCGTAGCCCCACCTGAAATGGGCTTGAAGGACATTGAAGCTACCTGGAAGCTGATTGTGCCGGTAAAAGACCGCCCAACGAAGAAGATGAACAACTTCAATATCTCCAACGTTTTCTCCACCACGCTGCGCGATTCAGGCGAAGTGGCTTTGATCGATGGCGATACCAAAGAAATCATCACTATTCTGAAGACCGGTTATGCAGTACATATTTCCCGCTACTCCGCTTCCGGCCGCTACCTGTATGTGACCGGCCGCGATTCCAAGCTCAGCCTGATCGACTTGTGGATGGAAACACCCAAAGTCGTGGCTGAAGTCAAGACCGGTGTCGAGGCGCGCTCGGTGGAAACCTCCAAATTCAAGGGCTGGGAGGACAAGTATGCGATCTCCGGCACCTACTGGCCGCCACAATATGTGATCCATGAAGGCGACACGCTGAAGCCATTGAAAGTTGTTGCGACCAGCGGCATTGCCTCCGAGACCAATGAGTTCGTCAAGGAAGCGCGCGTCGCGGCTATCGTGGCTTCCCACTACAAGCCGGAGTTCATGGTCAACGTGAAAGAAACCGGCAAGGTGATGATGGTCGACTACTCGGACCTGAACAACCTGAAGACGGTTACGATCGACACGCCACGCTTCCTGCACGACGGCGGCCTGACTTCCACCCACCGTTACTTCATGGATGCCGCCAACGCCTCCAACAAGATTGCGGTGATCGACCTCAAGACAAGCAAGCTGGCCGCCACGATTGACGTGGGCAAGGTTCCGCATCCGGGCCGTGGCGCGAACTTCGTCGACCCGAAATTCGGGCCGGTCTGGGCAACCAGCCACCTGGGTGACGACACGATCGCCGTGATTGGTACCGACCCTGAGAAGCACAAGCAGCATGCCTGGAAAGTGGTACGTACCATCAAGGGTCATGGCAGCGGTTCGTTGTTCATCAAGAGCCATCCCAAGTCAAAGAACCTGTGGGTCGATGCTCCGCTGAACAAGGATGCCAAGGTCAGCCAGTCGGTCGGCGTGCTTGATATCAGCAATCTCGAAAAAGGGGTTACCGTGCTGCCGATCGCCGAATGGGCTAATCTGGGTGAAGGCGCCAAGCGTGTCGTTCAGCCGGAATACAACAAGGCAGGCGACGAGGTATGGTTTGCAGTCTGGAATGCCGCAGACAAAAAATCCGCTCTCGTGGTGGTTGACGACAAAACGCGCAAGCTGAAGAAAGTGATTACCGATCCGAGGCTGATTACGCCTACCGGGCACTTCAACGTCAACAATACGATGCATGACATTTACTAGGGTTCTTCAGTAAATTCCGGTTTCGTCATTCCGGTGATCTTTGCCGGAATGGCGAGCCGCAAAGATTTGTGTTGAAACGTGTATGCTTAAAGGGCGGGGCAACCCGCCCTTTCTTTAGTTTCATCAAAAAATTTCGCAGAGAAGCAGGATGAAAAATCAATTCAGCAAAAGAAAATTGTTATTGGCGCTGGGCTGTATTTATGGCCTGGCCAATGCGGCGGGCGCAGCGGAGAGCGATGCAACAGCGGAGCTGGGCGAAGTAGTGGTGACTGCGACCAGAACCAGCGCTACGCTTTCCGATGCGCCCGCCGCAGTGACCGTAATCAACGCCAAAAATATCGAAACGAAAAATGCCTCGCGGCTCGGCGACGTGCTGGACCAGGTGCCCAGCCTCTATTTGCGCGGCGGCGCACTCGGCCAGTCGCAGGGCACCATAGGAACGAGCGGCATGTCGCTGCGCGGCATCGATCAGAACAAGGTTCTCATCCTGCTGGATGGGCAACCTATCCAGGATGCCGGCTCCGGCAAGGTCAACTGGCGCATCCCGTTTGTCGAAGACATCGCCCGCGTCGAGGTCGTACCCGGCGCGTTCTCTTCGCTCTACGGCAGCAATGCCGTCGGCGGGGTCATCAACATCATCACCAAGCAGCCGGACAAGCGGGAGTTCACCGCCAAAATTAAAAAAGGCTGGGGCGATGCCAGCGGTGAGGACGGCAGTCTTTACTTCCGTGACAAGATGGATAACGGGCTGGGGCTGGTGGCCGGGCTCGGCCATCAGAGGCGCGACAGCTATGTGAACGATTTTGTCGTCAAGACCCCGGTGGCGGGAGCGGCGGGTACCCCCGTCACAGGCGCGCAGGCCATCACCACCAGGGAAGGCGTCCCGGCCTATCTGGTGGGCGACCTGGGGACCGTGCCGTGGAACGCGGCCAATGCCACCGTCAAACTGTTTTACGACCTGAATGCGCGCGACAAGATATATGCCGGCGCCAACTATCAGGAAACCCGGCAGGATTACACCCCGTTCAATTCCTATCTCAGAAATGCCGCCGGCGCCCCCGTTTCGAGCGGGACGCTCGGCATCAACGGGCAGCGAGTCGTCCTGGCGAATTCCGATTTCACCCTTTTCTCGTTCCTGCCGCTGTACGAGGCCGCGACACGGTATTTCGTTGGCTACGACGGAACGGTCGGCAACGATTACTTGCTGAAGGCGGATCTCGCAAGAATCGAGCGCAAGTATCACTTCACGCTGGCAAGCCCCGCCGCCACCTGGAACGGCGGCGCGGGCTCCCTCTCGGACACGCCGAATGATGGCATCGACGGCACCGTCCAGTTGACCTTTCCGGCCGGTTCCCGGCATGTTCTGGTGACCGGTCTGGCACTGCACAAGGACTCGGTGAATCAGCAAATTTACGCCCTATCCAACTGGCGCGACCCTGCCTCCAGAACCGCCGTGAACAGCGGTTATCGCGGCCATTCGACCACCGTTTCCGTTTTTGCGCAGGACGAGATCAGCGCCACGGATACGCTCAAGGTTTATCTGGGCGGCCGCTGGGACGACTGGGAAGCGAGAGGCGACAATTTCAGCAATGTCGCGCCCATCGGTACGACGCTCTATCCGGCACGCAGCGTCTCGGCGTTCAGCCCCAAGGCGTCCGCGGTGTACAAACCGACGGAAACAACCATCTTGCGCGCCTCTTTCGGAAAATCCTTCCGCGCACCGACCAATCAGGACCTGTACACCTCCTCGACCAGCAGGGGGCGCACGACGACAGGCGACCCCAATCTGCAGCCGGAACGCGGCACCACTTGGGAGGTGGGCGGCGAATTCCGCTTCACGGAAAGCATCAGGGTGACCGCCACTTATTACGACACCCGGCTGAGCAACCTGATTTACCTGAAACAGGTCAACGCGACCAATTCGCTCCGCATCAACGCAGGCAAGGCGAAAGTCAGCGGAATTGAATTAGGAGCCACGACAAAATTGTCTAAATTACTGGAACTTGACGCCAACTATGCCTATATTGACTCAAAAATGCTCGAAAATTCAGCCGACCCCTTGAGCGTCGGCAAGCGCCTGACCGATGCTCCGAGAAACATTGCCGGCATCGGGCTGACTGCGCAACAGGGGGCGTGGTCCGGCACGCTGAATGCGCGCTACATGAGCCATATTTTCTGGACTGCGCAGAATACCGACACCGTGGAAGGCGTGCCGGGCAGCTACGACGCGCACACCATGGTGAACGCCAGGCTGGCCTACGCCTTCTCCAAGGCGGTTAAAGGAGCGCTTGCGGTCAACAACCTGCTGGATAAAAAAGCCTACTCATACTTCCTGCTGCCCGGCCGCAACGTGACCGCGGAGGTGGATTTCTCCTTCTAGCGCCGCGAAATTAATTTTGGTTCCCCCCATCCCAGCTTGCGAGCGGGGGGAAAATCGGTTCAAATGCCGCGCATGGAAAAAAACGACCCGCAGGGGTTCATCATACAGACGCAGGTCAATTACCTGCCGGACCAGTCCGATGAAGCAAGCAACCGCTTCGTATTTTCCTATACCATCAGCATCACCAACCTCGGCAGCGTCGCCGCCAAACTCATCAGCCGCCACTGGATCATCACCGATGCCCATAACCACGTCCAGGAAGTGCGCGGGCAGGGAGTGGTGGGCGAGCAGCCATTGCTTAAACCAAGCCAGAGTTTCGAATACACCAGCGGCACGGTGCTGTCCACGCAGGTCGGCACGATGCGCGGCAGCTACCGCATGCATGCCGACGACGGAACACAGTTCGATGTCGAGATTCCGCAATTTGTGTTGAGCGTACCGCGTGTCCTGCATTAGAAGCTATCTTAAAAATTGCTGCGGAGAGCGTCTGCGGCGTTGCGCGGTACTCGAAATCCTCATGTACTGTGTGTACATTCCGGTTTCTGCGTTCCGTGCGCCTTGCATCCATCCCTCCTCGCAAATTTTTAAGACAGCTTCTTAGATTTTCAGTCCATATGCAATTCAAAGCCGCCCTACTCCCGCTGCTATTCCTCGCCGCCTGCGCCGCGCCGCCCAAGCCGCCGGTCGCGCCGCCGGCTGTCCCGCCTGTTGCCATTCCCGTCGCACCGTTTGCGGTGAGCAAATGGGAGATGCTGCCGGACTGGCAGACGACCGATTTGCAGCCGGCCTGGGCAGCCTTCCTGCAGAGCTGCCGCGCGCTGAATGGCAAACCGGGCTGGCA
This sequence comes from uncultured Gallionella sp., assembly GCA_964401425.1. Lineage (GTDB taxonomy): Bacteria > Pseudomonadota > Gammaproteobacteria > Burkholderiales > Gallionellaceae > Gallionella. Next base: position 8,846 of record CAYNYH010000001.1, read on the forward strand.
AGCGGTTTGTGCGCGCAGCGGGGAATTGGCGCAAGCCGACAACACCGCCTTGCGCGCCTTCTTCGAAGAAGGCTTCACACCCTACCAGGTGTTCAATCCCGACGGCTCTTCGCAAGGGCTGGTTACCGGCTATTACGAGCCGAAGCTGGCCGGCAGCCGCGCCAAGACAGAGCGTTTCCGTTACCCGCTGTATGCCGCGCCGGACGACCTGCTGACCATAGACCTGGGCGAGGCCTATCCACAACTGAAAGACCTGCGCCTGCGCGGGCGGCTGCAGGGCAAGCGCGTCGTGCCTTACTACAACCGCTCCGAAATCGAGGCGGGGAAAGCCGCGCTGCAGGGGCGCGAGCTGTTCTGGGTGGATAACGCGGTGGAGCTGTTCTTCCTGCAAATCCAGGGATCGGGACGCATCGAACTGCCGGACGGCAGCCTCGTGAAGGTCGGCTACGCCGAACAGAACGGCTATCCGTATGTTTCCATCGGCAGGAAACTGGTCGAGGCGGGCGAACTCAAACTCGAGGAAGCCTCGATGCAGGGCATCAAGGACTGGGCAACCCGTTACCCGGAAAAACTCCCTGCGCTGCTCGCGCAAAATCCCAGCTATGTATTCTTCCGCGAATTGCCGAACGGTTTGTCCGCGCCGCTGGGCGCACTGGGCGTGCCGCTGACCGAGGCATACAGCATCGCGGTGGATCCGCGCACCATCCCGCTCGGCGCGCCGGTGTTCCTCGCGACCACCTACCCGAACACCGCCGAGCCGCTCAACCGCCTGGTGCTGGCGCAGGACACCGGCGGCGCTATCAAGGGCGCGGTGCGCGCCGATTTCTTCTGGGGCTTCGGCGAGCAGGCGGGCATCCAGGCGGGGCGCATGAAGCAGGGCGGACAGATGTGGGTACTGTTCCCCAAGGGCGCGGAGCCGGCGCTCAAACCATAGCTGCGCGCCATGCTGGCTTCAATATCCCGACACTAGGTAGTGATGTTGACGCGGTTACCGCCGCTGCGCTTGGCGGCAAGCAATGCCTGGTCGGCCAGCCCGATGAGTTCCGCCTCGGTGGCTCCCCGCTCGGGCAGGCGATGAACGCCGCCGACGCTGATGGTCACGACGCCGTATGACGAGTCGCTGTTCGGAATATTGAGCGCGCGCACCTGTTCGCAAAGCTTCTGCGCGTGGCGCCGCAGGTCTTCGAGATTCGCGGCCAGCGAGACCACGGCGAATTCATCTCCGCTGTAGCGCGCCGTGCAGTCCGAGGTGCGCGCAAACGACTTGGCAATGCAATCCCCAACCATGCGCAGACATCCATCCCCCGCCGACCGTCCGTAACGTTCGTTGAATTGCCTGAAATGGTCAAAATCGATCATCAGCACCGACAGTTCGCTATGGGTACGCTGCGCGGCGGAAAGCAGGCTCGTGAACTGCTCGTCGAAATGCCGGCGGTTGCTGAGGCCGACCAGATGATCGGTGTAGACCAGCGTATTCAACTGCTGGTTGAGCGTCTGCAGATCGAGATTGGACTGGTGCAGGTGCTGCTCGAGCAGGATGCGCGCGGTCACGTCCTTCTGGATGCCGATGTAATGCGTCAGGTTGCCGCTGGCGTCGTGCACCGGAGAAATGCTGAGCTCGTTCCAGAACATCGAGCCGTCCTTGCGGTAATTGCGCAACGTGACCAGGCAGCCCTCCCCCTTGGCGATGGCCGCGCGGACGATGTCGAGCCCGGGTTGCCCGGTATCGGTGCCTTGCAGGATGCGATAGCCGTTGCCGAGGATTTCGCCTGGAGTATAGCCGGTCAGCGTCTCAAACCCCTTGTTGACGTAAATCAGCGGAAAACCCTGCTGCTTTGCATCGGCGATGGTGACGCCGTCATGCGACTGGTCGACTGCCTGGGCAAGCAGTTCTTTGGGGATATTGGTCGCGGAGCTCATGCGCCCTCCTATTTCCTGCCAGCCTCGCCCAAGCGCTTTTCCAGTTCCTCGGCAGGCAGGTATCCGGGAATTTGCATCCCGTTGCCGAAAATCAGGTTGGGCGTACCGTTCACGCGCAGCTTCTTGCCCAGCGCCAGCACCTTGTCGGTGGGCGTCTTGCAGGATGCATTGGCCGGAGCCTTGCCGTCCAGCATCAATTCGTCCCATGCCCTGGCGGGATTTCTGGCGCAGTACACATTGCGCACGAGTTCATCCGAACCCTGGAAAATCGGGTACAGAAACAGGTACAGGGTGACATCGTTGACCTTGCTCAATTCCTTTTCCAGGCGTTTGCAGAAACCGCAATTGGGGTCGCTGAAATAGGCCAGCTTGCGCTTGCCGTTGCCCTTGACCTTCTTCACCGCGAGATCGAACGGCAGCTTGTCGAATTCGATGGCAAACAACTGGCGGCGGCGCTCTTCCGTCATATCGCGGCGGCTGCTCACCTCGATCACGCTGCCATCGAACAGGTATTGCCCTTGCACATCGGTATATAAAAGCTGGTCGTTGATGACCACCTCATAGAGTCCGGCATAGGGTGTCTTGACGATATGTTCGAGCTTGCCGATGTTGGGAAACCTGCCTTGCAGCGACTGGCGGATTTCATCCTCTCCGGCTTGCGCGCAAGACAGCCCTGCGGACAGAAACAGGACGAGCCACTTCCACAAGCTCAGGGCAGGAAATTTTTTCATAACGTTCTCTTTGGTTGGTTGTAGGCGTGTCGTAATCAGTAACCGGTTGCTTTTCCTGCGTTTTCGTTCATTCCGGCGGCAATCCCCGGTATTCGGGTATGGCGGTCAAGCCGGCCTCCGCCAGCCGGCAACCGCGACTTCAAAAATTCAGGGCGGCAATCATAGCATGGCATCCAGTTTCATTTATAATTGCACCCCCTCGCGAAAAACCATCATGCGCATCGGTCCTTACCAGCTCAAAAACAATCTCATCGTTGCCCCTATGGCAGGGGTGACCGATCGCCCTTTCCGCATGCTCTGCAAGCGCATGGGCGCGGGCATGGCGGTGAGCGAGATGGTGGCGTCCAATTCGCTGCTGTACGGCTCGGAAAAGACCAAACGGCGCGCCAACCACGAAGGCGAGCCTGGACCGGTCTCGGTGCAGATCGTCGGTGCAGACGCCAAAATGCTGGCGCAGGCCGCGAAATACAACGTGGATCGCGGCGCACAGATCATCGACATCAACATGGGCTGCCCGGCCAAAAAAATCTGCAACGTGATGGCCGGTTCCGCGCTGCTGCAGAACGAGCCGCTGGTCGCCGAGATACTCGAAGCGGTGGTCGGCGCGGTAGATGTGCCGGTCACGCTGAAGATCCGCACCGGCTGGGACAAGCAGAACCGCAACGCGGTGCGCATCGCCAAACTTGCCGAGGACAGCGGCATCCAGGCGCTGGCCATCCATGGCCGCACCCGCGCCTGCGCCTATACCGGCGAGGCCGAGTACGACACCATCGCGGCGGTGAAGGCCAGCGTCAATATTCCCATCATCGCCAACGGCGACATCACCACCCCGGAAAAGGCCAGGCATGTGCTGAAATACACCGGCGCGGATGCCGTGATGATTGGCCGCGCGGCGCAAGGCCGCCCCTGGCTGTTCCGCGAGATCGACTATTTCCTGAAGACCGGCGCGCATCTGCCCGCACCGCAAATCAGCGAAATCCACCGCGTGCTGCATGCGCACATGCAGGACCTGTACGGTCTTTACGGCGAGCACACCGGACTGCGCGTGGCGCGCAAGCACATCTCCTGGTATACGAAGGGACTGGCCGGCTCGGCGCAATTCCGCTACCGGATGAATCAACTGGAAAGCCCCACTGAACAGCTGGCGGCAGTGGACGAATTTTTTGCACAACAGGCGCAGCGCGGAACGCAGCTGTATTACGTTGAGGAGTTGGCGGCATGAGCGATTGCGTAATAAACGAAAATGACATGGCGCGCTATGTGCGCAAGACACTCAAGGAATACTTCAAGGACCTCGACGGCGAAGACCCGTGCTGCGGCATCTACGGCATGGTGATGGACTGCGTCGAAAGACCCCTGCTCGAAATGGTGCTGGAACATGTCGGCGGCAACCAGTCGCGTGCGGCAGAGATGCTGGGCATCAACCGCAACACCCTGCGCAAGAAGATGCTGCAGCACGGCATCGCGTAGCAGCGCCCCACCCCGAATTCTTTTTTAAACTGGAACCATCATGGCAGCAATCAAACAGGCACTCATCAGCGTGTCGGACAAATCCGGCATTCTCGAATTCGCGCAAGGCTTGAACCAGCTCGGCGTAACTATCCTCTCCACCGGCGGCACGGCCAAGCTGCTCGCCGACAACGGCGTGCCCTGCACCGAGGTGGCCGACTACACCGGCTTCCCCGAGATGCTGGACGGACGCGTCAAGACGCTGCAGCCGAAAGTCCATGCGGGCATCCTCGCGCGGCGCGACCTGCCGGAGCATGTCGCCACGCTCGCAAAGCACGGTATCCCGACCATCGATCTGGTGGTAGTGAACCTGTACCCGTTCGCGGCAACCGTCGCCAAGCCCGGCTGCACGCTGGAAGACGCCATCGAAAACATCGACATCGGCGGCCCGACCATGGTGCGCGCCGCGGCGAAGAACCACGCGCATGTCGCCATCGTCACCGACCCGGCGGACTACGCCGACGTGCTGGAAGAGATGCGCACCAACAGCGGCGCGGTCAGCGACGCGACGCGCTTCGACCTGATGAAGAAGGCGTTCTCGCACACCGCCGCCTACGACAGCATGATCAGCAACTACCTCACCGCGATCGACAGCGACGGCGTGAAGAGCGAGTTCCCCGCGCAGATCAACTTCAACTTCGCCAAGGTGCAGGACATGCGCTACGGCGAAAACCCGCACCAGAGCGCGGCGTTCTACCGCGACCTGAATCCGGTGCCGGGCGGCATCGCTGGTTACACCCAGCTGCAGGGCAAGGAACTATCCTACAACAACATAGGTGACGCCGACGCGGCCTGGGAACTGGTCAAGACCTTCGACCAGCCCGCCTGCGTGATCGTCAAGCACGCCAACCCCTGCGGCGTGGCGATTGCCGACACCCCGCTGAACGCCTACAAGCTGGCCTACGCGACCGACACCACCTCCGCGTTCGGCGGCATCATCGCCTTCAACCGCGAACTGGACGAAGCGAGCGCCGCGCAGATCACCGCCAACCAGTTCGTCGAACTCATCATCGCGCCCTCCGCCTCCGAGGCCGCGCTCAAGGTGACCGCCGCGAAGCAGAACGTGCGCGTGCTCACCGCGCCATTGTCCAACGCGCACAACCAGTGGGACGTGAAGCGCGTCGGCGGCGGCCTGCTGGTGCAGTCGCCGGATGCGCTCAACGTGCAGGCTTCGCAGCTCAAGGTGGTCACCAAGGCACAACCGACCGCCGAGCAACTGACTGACCTGCTGTTCGCCTGGCGCGTCGCGAAGTACGTGAAGTCCAACGCCATCGTGTTCTGCAAGGGAGGCCAGACACTCGGCGTGGGCGCAGGACAGATGAGCCGCGTGGATTCCACGCGCATCGCCAGCATCAAGGCGCAGAATGCCGGCCTGAGCCTGAAGGATTCCGTAGTCTCGTCCGACGCATTCTTCCCGTTCCGCGATGGCATCGACGTGCTGGCTCAAGCCGGCGCGAAGGCCGTGATCCAGCCGGGCGGCTCGATGCGCGACGAGGAAGTGATCGCCGCGGCGGACGAGCATGGATTGGCGATGGTGTTTACCGGCTACCGCCACTTCCGCCATTAACATCGGGAAGGGATAAGGGAGAAGGGGGAAGGGTAACGGCACGCTCCGGTTTTACCCTTCCCCCTTCCCTCTTCCCCCTTCTCTCTTTTCAAAGAAGAGAGTATCAACATGAAAATACTCGTCATCGGTTCCGGCGGCCGTGAGCACGCACTGGCATGGCGGCTCGCACAGGGCGCCAAGGTGCAGAAAGTGTATGTCGCGCCGGGCAACGCCGGCACGGCGCTTGAGGATGGCGTGGAGAACGTCGCGATCACCGCCATCCCCGACCTGATCGAATTCGTGAAGCGCGAAAACATCGAGCTCACCGTAGTCGGCCCGGAAGCGCCGCTGGCGGCGGGCGTGGTCGATGAATTCCGCAAGACCGGACTGAAAATTTTCGGCCCGACCAAGGCCGCCGCGCAACTGGAATCCTCCAAGGATTTCGCCAAGCGCTTCATGACGCGCCACAACATCCCCACCGCATTCTTCGAGACCTTCAGCGACATCGCTCAAGCCAAGGCCTACGTCGAGAGACACGGCGCGCCCATCGTCATCAAGGCCGACGGCCTCGCGGCGGGCAAGGGCGTGGTGGTCGCGATGAGCAAGAATGAGGCGTTCGATGCCATCGACATGATGCTCTCCGACAACAAGCTCGGCGACGCAGGTGCGCGCGTCGTGATCGAGGAATTCCTCGCAGGCGAGGAAGCCAGCTTCATCGTCATGGCGGACGGCAAGCATGTGCTAGCGATGGCGACGAGCCAGGACCACAAGCGGTTGCTGGACGGCGACCACGGCCCCAACACCGGCGGCATGGGCGCCTATTCGCCCGCTCCGGTCGTCACACCGACCATCCACGCGAAAGTGCTGCGCGAAGTCATCATGCCCGTGGTGCGCGGCATGGAAAAGGAAGGCATCACCTACACCGGCTTCCTGTATGCCGGGCTGATGATCTCGCCGGACGGCGGCATCAAGGTACTGGAATTCAACTGCCGAATGGGCGACCCCGAGACCCAGCCGATCATGCTGCGCCTCAAAAGCGATTTCGCGGCGATCGTCGAACATGCGATCAACGGCACGCTGGACAAGGTGGAAGCCGAATGGGACAAGCGTACCGCGCTGGGCGTGGTGCTGGCGGCGGCCAATTATCCCGATACGCCGCGCAAGGGCGATGCCATCACCGGCCTGCCTAAAAATTTGGAGGACGCTCACGTGTTCCACGCGGGGACGACGATGCAGGACGGCAAGGTGGTCACCAGCGGCGGGCGTGTGCTGTGCGTCGTCGCGCTGGGCGACATGGTGAAGCGCGCCCAGCAGCGCGCCTACGAAATCGCCGACGGCATCCATTTCGACGGCTGCCAGATGCGCCGCGACATCGGCTGGCGCGCAATCGCCAGCAGGAAGTAATTGTTCCGCCACAGCGCATCGCCTCGCCGCATCGCCGCTTACCTCAGGCGCGGCGGCCTGATCGCCTACCCCACCGAATCCTGCTACGGGCTGGGCTGCGACCCGGATAACCGCACCGCCGTGCTGCGCCTGCTCAAGCTCAAGCAGCGCCCGCAACGCAAAGGCCTGATCCTGATCGCAGCGAGTTACCGCCAAGTGGCACGCTACCTGCAACCGCTCACGCCTGATGAACAGGCGAGATTAAAGAGCGATGGCGCACAGGCAATCACCTACCTGATGCCGGCCAGGCCTTCCTGCCCGCGCTGGCTGCGCGGCGCACATGACACGCTGGCGGTGCGCCTCACCGCGCACCGCCAGGCCGCACAGCTCTGCCTGAGCGCGAACAGCGCGCTGGTCTCCACCAGCGCCAACCGCAGCGGGCAGCGCCCCGCAAAAACTTACGCGCAATGCCAGCGCCTGTTCGGGCGCAAGATATGGGTGTTGCCGGGACGCGTGGGCAAGCGCAAGAAGCCTTCCACGATCCGCGCCTGGATGGGCGGCCAAACCATTCGCAGTTAAATCGGGGGCCATCATGGGCGATTTCGATTCCGCAGCCGTCAAGGAGTATCTGCTCGAACTGCAAGACCTGATCGTCGCGCGCCTGGAACAGGTGGACGGCAAGCCGTTCCGCCGCGACAACTGGAGCAGGCCGGAAGGTGGTGGCGGCATCACTTGCATCCTCGAGGAAGGCAATGTGCTGGAGCGCGGCGGCGTGGCGTTCTCGCATGTAACGGGCGACAGGATGCCGCCTGCCGCGACCGCGCACCGTCCCGAGCTGGCGGGCCGCCGCTGGGAGGCGCTGGGCGTATCGCTGGTGCTGCATCCGCGCAACCCCTATGCGCCCACCGCCCATGCCAACGTGCGCATGTTCGTCGCGAAAAAGGACGGCGAAGCGCCGGTGTTCTGGTTCGGCGGCAGCATGGACCTGACGCCGTATTACGGCTTCGAGGAGGACGCGGTGCATTTCCACCGGGCCTGCCGGAACTCGCTTGCACCGTTCGGCGACGACCTCTATCCGCGCTTCAAGAAATGGTGCGACGAATACTTTTTCCTCAAACACCGCAACGAGCCGCGCGGCATCGGCGGCATCTTTTTCGACGACCTGAGCGAGCCGGATTTCGCTACCGCCTTCGCGATCCAGCAAAGCGTGGGCGACCACTTCCTGTCCGCCTACGTGCCTATCCTGGAGCGCCGCAAGGACACGCCCTACGGCGAGCGCGAGCGCGATTTCCAGCTCTACCGGCGCGGCCGCTATGTCGAATTCAACCTGGTGATCGACCGCGGCACCATCTTCGGCCTGCAAACCAGCGGGCGCACCGAGTCCATCCTGATGTCCATGCCGCCGCTGGTAAAATGGCGCTACGACTGGCATCCCGAGCCGGGCACGCCGGAAGCGGAGCTGTATGAGAAATTTCTTGCGCCGCAGGATTGGGTGTAATGAAAAAGCTGTCAGCCACATAACCAGCGACTTGGCTGGCGTTTTTTGGCAGCCTAGTCGAATGGCTAGTGGTTATATCAGAGAACACAGAGCTCACAGCCAAACGGTTATGGCGAGAAGCTCATTCACCTTGGGTTGAGACCACGAAAGGCGAATAACCTCTGTCACTCTCTGTGTTCTCTGTGAACTCTGTAGCTTGAATTAAGGTTTTAAGGGTTAAATCTTCCGCAGCACGATGCCGCGAAACCAGCCTCCGGCGAGCAGCGGCATATCGCTGACCAGTTGCAGGTGCGGCACTTCGCGCAGCACTTCCTCGAATACCACGTCCATCCTCGTGGCCAGACGGCGCGTCAGCGGATTGAGCGCGCGGCGCAGCCATGCCTGTTGTTGCGGGCGAAGGAATTTATCGAAGACGAGGATCGTGCCGCCGGGCTTGAGTACGCGCGCCGCCTCGCCCAGGCATTTTTCCGGATGCGGCACGACGGCGAGGATGAGGTGCAGCACGACATGATCGAACTGCGCGTCGGCAAACGGCAACGCCATGCTGTCGCCCAGCACCCAGTCGACTTGCAGGCTCGCGCCGCGCGGCCGGGCACGGGACAGCATCGCCGCGCTAAAGTCGAGGGCGACATAGCGGTGCGTCGCCGGCAGCAGCGGCAAGTCCAGCCCCGTGCCGACCCCGCTCACCAGCACGCGCCCCGGCGCATCCGCCGGCAGGCTGCGCAGCGACTCGGTACGAGCCTTGAGCAAGGGGCGCTCTATGGCAAGGTCATAGAGCGGCGCGATCAGGTTGTAGCTCCGCCTGAGCAGCGGGTTTTCGCGGTAGGGTTGATGGATATGATGCGACATGTAGCGAGTGTAGCGGAAACTCGCGCCGTGAGGTTCCAGCCTGCCGCGACAGGCGAGTTAGCGGTTCACCAGATAATCCAGCGCTATGCCCGCGAATACCGCCGCGCCGAACCAGTTGTTGTGCAGGAAGGCCTGGAAGCATTCATCGCGGCTCCGGCCCCTGATGAGGGTGTAGTGATACAGCGCGACGCCTGCCGCCGCCAGCA
>CAYNYH010000001.1:18517-52540 GCA_964401425.1 uncultured Gallionella sp.
GCCCGGCATAAAATATCCAGCCCAGCTCGACCATTCGCCCTGCCATCGCCAGCAACGCCAGGGTGATGACATAGCAGCCCATCACCGCCGCCACGTCGTATTTACCGAAAAACAGCGCCGAGGAGTGGATGCCGAGATGGATGTCGTCGTCGCGATCCACCATCGCGTATTCGGTGTCGTAGGCAATCGCCCAGAACACGTTGGCGGCGAGCAGCAGCCACGCCACCGGCGGCACTTCACCGAGCTGCGCGGCAAACGCCATCGGGATGCCGAAACCGAAGGCGATGCCGAGATAGGCCTGCGGGATGGCGAAAAAGCGTTTGGTGAAGGGGTAGCTCGCGGCAAGGAATACGGCGGGAAAGGACAGCAGCCAAGTCAGCGGGTTGAGCGGCAGGATCAGCAAAAAGGCGGCAAACGCCAGCCCGGCAGCCAGCCACACCGTCTCGCGTTCGCTGACTTTGCCGCTGGTGAGCGGGCGCTCCCTGGTACGCTTCACATGCTTGTCGATGTGGCGGTCGGCGTAGTCGTTGATAGCACAGCCGGCGGAGCGCATCAGCGCCGTGCCGAGCACAAAAATGGCGAGGATATGCCAGGCCGGCTCCCCCTTACCCGCGATCCACACCCCCCACAGCGTCGGCCACAGCAACAGCAGGATGCCGATGGGGCGGTGCAGGCGGGTGAGCTGGATATAGAGCGAGATGCGTTCGGTGAGAGTCATTTCTGAGTGTAGGTTTTCAACTTTTTGGCGTCTTACCATGATAAAGATGCCATATCCGCAATATTACGAATGCCACAGATTTTACATTACGCCCAACCAATTGAATAGAAAGGCCGAAAATCCTGTATCGGAATCAAGGCAAAGCCTTGGCCCAGAGCACCAAAAGTCGTGTTGCAAAAAAACAACATAATTTACAGCTTAGTTTGCATTCCATTTTTCATATTGGGACAATTCGCCTCGGAACTCCCGAATATTGAGAGTTTAGGGATTTGGTCGATATCTTCGTCGGCCTCAAGAATAACAATAAGCAGCAAAGTATTATTTTTATAACAACTGGAGAAAGCCATGTTACTCAAGAAACATTCCGTATCAAGCATCGCCGCCCTGTCGGCCCTTCTGTTCGCGCAAGGCGCTCTGGCAGCGGACACGCTGACCGACGCGCTGACCGGCGGCAAGGCTTCGGCCAATCTGCAATACCGCTATGAAGATGTGCGTAATGGTGCTGCCGCAGCGAATACCGCAACCGCACACACTGTGCGCCTGCGTCTCGGCTACGAAACAGCCACATTCAACGGCTTCGGCGCGATGGTCGAAGCAGAATCAGTGAAAGACTTGGGCAACAAGAAATACAACGGCTTGAATCCCGTCAACGGCACCTATGCTCAAATATTGGATCCTGAAGTTACCGAAATCAACCAGGCCTACCTGAGCTATAGCGGTGTCGCCAATACAACCGTGAAGTGGGGCCGTCAACGCCTCATCCTGGACAACGCGCGCTTTGTCGGCAACGTGGGCTGGCGCCAGAACGAGCAAACCTTCGATGCCTTCACTCTGGTCAACAAATCGCTGCCCAGCACCACGATCACAGCAGGCTATCTCACCAATGCCAACCGTGTCATCGGCGATGGCGTAACCAACGGCAATGCGCCAATGAAATCCCCAATCTTCAACGTAAGCTACAAGGGTTTCAGCTTTGCCGAAATAGTCGGTTATGCCTACCTGCTGGACTATGACACCACCGGCGTATACGCTGGCAATGCAGTCAATTCGTCCGACACCTATGGCCTCCGCTTGAATGGAAACACGGCAATGGGCGGCAACAAGCTGCTGTACACGGCGGAATTCGCGGAACAGCGCAGCGCTCACGGCAACACAACCAGCTATAAAACCAGCTATACCCTGCTGGAAGCCGGCGTGGACTTGACCAACATAGCAGTGTTCAAGCTGGGCTATGAAGTGCTGGGCTCCGATACCGGCGCCGCCAACACAATGTTCAAGACACCGCTGGCCACGCTGCACGCCTTCAACGGCTGGGCTGACATGTTCTTGAACACGCCCTCGCAAGGCCTGAAGGACGTCTATCTAACGGCAGGCACCAAGCTGGCCGGCATCAATCTTGCAGCACAGTATCACGAATACCGTACGGATGTGGCTATCGCCGGTGCTGGCAATATCAATGACCTTGGAAGTGAATGGGGTTTCATGGCAGCATATCCGTTCGGCAAGAACTACGCGGTCGGATTTAAATATGCAGATTACCAACAGGGTGATGCTGTAGCAGCTGCGACCTATAAAAATACCCAAAAGACCTGGCTGTGGGGCGAATTCAAGTTCTAATAAACACAGTTTGTAGCAGAAAAACTAACGGGCATCTTAGGATGCCCGTTTTTTATTGCCGAGGGAATGCAAAGTGCGCAGCAAACCCCTGCAATCCAGAAGGAATCAAACCTGCATATTCATGATGTCGTTGTAAGCCTGCACGACCTTGTTGCGCACCTGGACGGCAGCCTGGAAATTGACGCTGGCCTTCTGCATTGCGATCATGGTGTCGCTCAAACTCACGCTGTTGTCGCCCAGCACGAAAGCCTTTTGCATGGCTTCCGACTTGGCTTGAGCTTGGGCCACCCCGTCCAGCGACGATTTCAGCACCGCCGCAAAATCCACCTTTCCGGCCTGCGCCGCCTGGTTCGGTTCGCGCAGCCCAGCCGCCGCCTTCATGGCGCGCATTTGCGCCAGCAAGCCGTCCACTGCCGAGGTATCCATGTCCTGCCTCCTTTTCTAGGTGGATGCACAATATCCGACAGGCCGCCATCTTTATAGTGAAAACAGGCACGGGTTTCCCCGTTTATTCAGGTTTTCAAGGGCCTGTTTGCCGCTGGTAATATGCCAGATGTACAAGTGGCTTTAAGGTGTGGCTCCAAATCATTATGGCTGAAGAAAAAAATAGGGCACCAAACCTGTTGAACCAGCTCACCCTCCAGCAAAAAATGGGGGTGGTGGCGGGTGTTGCGGCATTGTTCGCGCTCATCGCCGGGGCATGGATATGGGGCCAGACGCCTGACTACCGCGTGTTGTACAGCAATTTATCCGATCGCGATGGCGGCGCCATCATCGAATCGCTGCAGCAGATGAACATCCCCTACAAGTTTGCCGAGGGCGGCGGCGCGCTGCTGGTAGCCTCCGACCAGGTGCACGAAGCCCGCCTGAAACTGGCATCGCAGGGTCTGCCCAAGGGGGGGAACGTCGGCTTCGAATTGATGGAAAACCAGAAATTCGGCATCACCCAATTCGCCGAGCAGGTCAATTACCAGCGCGCGCTGGAGGGTGAACTGGCCCGCTCGGTGGAAAGCATCGGGGCGGTAGCCGCTGCGCGTGTCCACTTGGCGATCCCCAAACCCAGCGTGTTCGTCAAGGAGCAGCAAAAACCCAGCGCCTCCGTGGTGCTTTCCCTGCAGGGGGGGCGGTTGCTCGACTCTGCGCAGGTCAGTGCGATCATTCATCTGATTTCGAGCAGCGTACCGGAAATGTCCGCCAAGAATGTGACCGTAGTTGACCAGAACGGCACGCTGCTGAGCGCCAACCACGAGGGCAGCACCAGCGAGGGGCTGGATGCAAATCAGATCAAATATGTGCAACAAATCGAGCTGAACTATGTCAAACGCATCGAGGATTTGCTGACTCCCTTGCTCGGCCCGAACAATATGCGCGCTCAGGTGTCTGCCGATATTGATTTTTCGCGCACCGAACAAACGTCCGAAAGCTACAAACCTAACCAGGATCCGACTGAAAGCACAGTGCGCAGCAAGCAAAGTTCCGAGGCGATGAATGGCTCTGGGATTAATGCAGGCGGCGTCCCGGGTGCGCTGACCAATCAGCCTCCGGTTCCGGCTGTTGCGCCTATCGTCGCCAACACGGGTATACAGGCAGGAAGTGACGTCGCGAGCAGCGGCAACATTTCCAATCTGCAAAAGGAATCTACCGTGAATTACGAAGTAGACCGCACCATACGCCACACCATCCTGCCGGTTGGCTCCATCAAGCGCCTGTCGGTTGCGGTGGTGGTGAACGGCAACCGCAAGGTGACCGACGCCAAGGGCAAGTCCAGCGCCAAGCCTTTGACCGACGTGGAGAGGGAACAGATCAACAACCTGATCCGGGATGCGGTGGGCTTCGACCAGGCTCGCGGCGACAGCCTGAATGTGCAGGTTGCAGCCTTCACCGAAAGCAAGGAGCTAGTCGAGGAACTGCCCTTCTGGAAACAGCCCGACACCATCGAGCTGGCGAAAGAGCTATTCAAATATGCACTGATTGCTGCGATCATGCTATTTGTGGTGTTCCGCGTCATCAAACCGGCATTAGATACTTTACTCGCTGCACAAAGCAGGACGGGCGGTTTTACCGCTGCGGAGAAAGCTGAATCTATCCCTGAAGCGACCTATGCACCCTCGACGCCTTCCTATGAGCAAAGCCTGCAAACCGCGCGGCAAATTGCCCAGCAAGAGCCGATGATCGTTGCCAGCGTAATCAAGGAATGGGTAAGCCATGAGTAACGGCATTGAAAAAAGCGCGATCTTCCTGATGACGCTTGGCGAAAATGATGCCGCCTCGGTGCTGAAGTTCCTCGAGCCCAAGGAGGTGCAAAAAATCAGCGCCGCCATGATGAAGCTGAAGAATCTTAGCCGCGAAGAGATTTCGCAGGTATTCCGCGACTTCATCATCTCCGCATCGGGCAAGACTACCATCGGTATGGATTCCAACGATTACATCCGCAGCATGCTCGTCAAGGCGCTGGGGGACGACAAGGCCAAAAACCTGCTGGATCGCATCATGCACAACAGCGATACCAGCGGCATTGAGAGCCTGAAATGGATGGATCCGGGCGCGGTTGCCGAAATGATCGGCAACGAGCATCCGCAGATCATCGCAACCATTCTGGTTCATCTGGAACCGGATCAGGCCGCCGACATACTCAAAATGCTTACCGAGCGCACCCGCAACGATGTGCTGTTGCGCATTTCCACGCTGGACGGGGTGCAGCCTGTCGCGTTGCGCGAACTCAACGACGTGCTGGGCAAGCTCATGGCTGGCGGCGGCACCGGAAAAAAGAGCCTGCACGGCGGGGTAGAGACTGCAGCAGAAATTCTCAATTTCATGGGCGGCGCGCTGGAAACGGAAATGATGGAAAACGTGCGCAGCTACGACCCCGAGCTGGCACAGAAGATCGAAGACAAGATGTTCGTCTTCGAAAACCTGCTGGAGATCGACGATCGCGGCATCCAGCTTGTGCTTCGCGAAGTCCAGTCCGAGTCGCTGATTATCGCGCTCAAGGGTGCCAGCGAAGAATTGCGCGAGAAGATTTTCAAGAACATGTCGAAACGCGCTTCCGAAATGATGCGCGAAGACCTCGAGGCCAAGGGGCCGGTAAGGCTCAGCGAGGTCGAAGCCAATCAGAAGGAAATCCTCAAGATCGTGCGGCGCCTGGCCGACGAAGGCCAGGTTGTCATAGGCGGCAAGGGCGAAGAGGACACTTATGTCTAGCGTAATCATCCCCAAGGAGCAGTTGACCGCATTCGAACGCTGGGAACTGGCCTCATTCGACCCGCATCCCGGCGGCAAGCATCAAGGCAACGCACTCGCCACCGTCACGGAACTGGAGAACCTCCGGCAGCAAGCGCATGACGAAGGCTATGCGCAAGGCTGCGACGCGGGCTATGCCGCCGGCATCCAGCAGGCACGCACCGAGGCGGCGCAAGTTCATACACTGCTGCAAAACCTGCAGGATGCACTCGGCCAGATGGACGGGCAACTGGCGCAGTCGTTGCTCGATTTATCGCTGGAAATCGCCCGCAAAATGACCGGCGAAATCCTGCAGACAAAACCGGAAGTCATCCTGAAAATCGTCAGCAATGCCATCAGCGGCCTGCCGCATTTCAACCAGAATGCCCACTTGGTCCTGCATCCGGACGATGCCGAACTGGTGCGCAAGCACATGGGTGAGCAGCTGTCGCACGCCGGATGGAAGATATTTACCGATGCGCAAATCGGGCGTGGCGGGTGTCGCGTGGAAACCGCGCACAGCCAGGTAGATGCCACCACGGAAGCGCGCTGGAAGCGCATTGTCGAATCAATAGGGGAGGATAAATCATGGCTGGCATAGCCCCCTCCTCCACGCATTCGGCCCGGTGGCAAAACCTCCTCAATGAAGCTCGCGAATATGTGGCGGGTTGCAACACCATGCCATCGAGCGGCCGCCTGACCAAGGTGACCGGCTTGGTCATGGAAGCCGTCGGCCTGAAAATGCCGGTCGGCAGCACCTGCGCGATCCACCTGCCGAACCATGTAGCCGAAGCGGAAGTAGTCGGCTTCTCCGGCGAGAAATTGTTCCTCATGCCGGAACACGATGTGCATGGCCTGGTGCCTGGCGCACGCGTGATGCCGATCGAGCCGGCGCATATACTGACACTGGGCGGCAAACGCAGGCCGACGCGCCGCATTGCCGACCGCGCCAAGCATCTGCCGGTCGGCAATATGCTGCTGGGCCGTGTAGTCGACGGTGCCGGTAAGCCGCTCGATCAACTGGGACCGCTGCCGGACACGGAATCCGCGCCGCTGCAAAGCCGCCCTTTCAACCCTCTGGAGCGTGCCTCGATCGATACCCCCCTGGATGTCGGAGTACGCGCCATCAACAGTATGCTGACCGTGGGGCGCGGGCAGCGCATGGGGTTGTTTGCCGGCAGCGGCGTCGGCAAGAGCGTGCTGCTCGGCATGATGGCGCGCTATACCAGCGCGGACATCACGGTGGTCGGATTGATCGGCGAACGCGGCCGTGAGGTCAAGGAATTCATCAACGATATTCTCGGCAAGGAAGGCATGGCGCACTCGGTTGTCGTCGCCACACCTGCCGATACCTCCCCGCTGATGCGCCTGCAGGGCGCGGCCTATGCCACCACCATCGCCGAACACTTCCGCGACCAGGGCAAGAATGTGCTGTTGATCATGGACTCGCTGACCCGTTTCGCCATGGCGCAGCGCGAAATCGCGCTGGCAGTCGGCGAACCGCCCGCCACCCGGGGCTACCCGCCTTCCGTTTTCGCCAAGCTGCCGCAACTGGTGGAACGCGCCGGTAACGGCATGGAGGGCAGCGGCTCGATCACCGCCTTCTACACCGTGCTGACCGAAGGCGATGACCAGCAGGATCCGATTGCCGACAGCGCGCGCGCCATCCTCGACGGGCACATCGTGCTGTCGCGGCGGCTGGTGGAGCAGGGGCATTATCCGGCGATCGACATCGAGGCTTCGATCAGCCGCGTGATGTCGCGGCTGGCATCACCGGAACACTTGTCCATCGTGCAGCGCTTCAAGCATATGTATGCTCATTATCAGCGCAACCGCGATCTGATCAGCGTCGGCGCCTATGTCAGGGGCAGCGACCCCTTGCTGGATGAGGCAATCGCGCTCTATCCGAGGATGGAACAATTCCTGAAACAGGGCATGTTCCAGCGCGAGCCCTATGCGGCAAGCATTGCCCAATTGACGGCATTATTCGAACCGGCACATTAATAATGGCCCTTGTCATGACCAAACCATTCTCCCTGCAACCCCTGATGAAACTGGCTCAGCACCAGAACGACTCGGCAACGCGCAGGCTTGGCCAATTGAACAAACAACAGCGGAGCGCGCAGCAGAATCTTGACACCCTGCTGGAATACCGCAAGGACTATCAAACCCGTTTGCAGGAAGCAACGCAAAATGGAATGAGCCAAGCCGATTTGCGCAATTTTCAGCAATTCATCAATAAACTCGATGAGGCCATCAACCAGCAACTCAAGCTGGTTGAGCAAAGCAAGGCTTCAACCCAGGCCGGGCGCAACGAATTCGATATAACACAGCGCAAATTGAAATCGTTCGACACGCTGCAACAGCGCCATATCGAGGAACAGAAGAAGGTTGCCGAAAGGTCCGAACAAAAAACACTGGATGAACATACCGGCCGAATGGCCGCTTACCGGATGAACAACAACGAAGAACAGAAATAAATCGAGAGTGCGAGACCGGACAGCGGATTGATTTCCCGCTGCCACTCGCTGCTCACCAGACACCAAGGAGAACTACCATGAACAATCTGCCGATCAGCAGTAACGGCCCCCAGCCATCCGGCAATGCCGCGAATGCACTACAGGCGGGCATCGCAACGGACGGGCCGGCGATCGATGCACGGCTCACCGAGCCTTTTGCCTTTTTGCTGGCACAGCAAATCAGTGAAGCCGGCCTGCCCGCCCCGGAAACTGCACAAGCAGCCATCGCTATCGATGGCAATGCAAAGGATGGTGGCACAGATCCGGCTCTGAAGGATGCGCAAGACCCAACGGTTACCGCCAGCACCCCAAGTGACCCGGCAACCATGATGGCCGCCATCTTGATGCAACTCTCCACTCCGGAAAACAAGGGACAGAGGGCAGAGGGGATGCAGGCTACCCGTCCCCTTACCCTCGGCCCTTCCCAAAAAACAGAAGGAATGCAGATAACCCAACCTCTTGCCGCCGATCCTTCCCTGAAAACAGAGGGGATACAGACAACCCAGCCCCTTACCCTGGCTTCAGCCCAGGAGGCCGAACGCAAAATATCGATGATCGGCTCAGAAAATAGTCAAATGTCCCGGCTCCAGGCTACCAGCCTCAACTCATCGGAGGCGACTAGCAACACGGAGTCGCCATCCGGCCAGACTCAACCGACTGCAAATACTGCTCAGACTGTTGTCCCACAGGCGGCAACCGCTGCAATGCCGGAAACGACCAGCGCAGCCGGCACCACGCCGACCATTTCCACGCCCTTGGGCAATAAGGGATGGGCGGAGGAGTTTTCGCAAAAAATCAGGTGGATAGCCACACAGCAAAATCAGATTGCCGAGCTGCACCTGAATCCGCCGGATTTAGGGCCATTGGATGTGGTGCTTAAAATTTCGGACAACCAAGCTACCGCCCTGTTCGCATCACCGCATGGCGCAGTGCGCGATGCGGTGGAAAACGCCCTGCCTAAACTTCGCGAGATATTGGCCGATAACGGCATCATGTTGGGGAATACTACAATCAGCGATCAATCCCCGCGCGACCGCAATATGAATGAATTCATGAACCAGGGTTTCGGCACCGCCGCACAGCATGTAACTTCCGTTACCGCGCCAGAACCTGCCGAGTCGTCTCCGGCAGTCGCGCAAACCGTGCCGGTGCGCCGTCATAACGGAATGGTGGATACTTTCGCCTGAACACCGATAATGGCTTAAGTTGATGGGAAATTTCGGCACCAATCGGGTTATCATTAGCGCTGGATTTTCCGACCACTGATTAAGGAATCGAATATGGCAAGAGCCGCAAAACCCACAGCACAGGCCGCCGAAGCGGAAGAGGCGGAAACGCCACCCAAGAAGGGCAAAAAAAAGCTCATCCTGATCATCGTGACCGTGGTGTTGCTGGTGGGCGGTGGAGCGGCGGCATTCCTGTTGCTGAACCCGGCATCAGAGCCAAAACGCGGCGGTGCTGCCTCCGCTGAGGTAGCACACACGGAAATACCGCCGAAATTCGTTGATTTAGGCCAATTTACGGCCAATCTGATGCGCGAAGAGGAGGATCGCTATTTGCAAGTTGCGATTTCACTCAAGGTAACCAAACCGGAACTGGAGGAAAAAATTCAGGAAAGGAAACCGGAAGTCCTGCACCGGGTGAACATGCTGCTACAAAGCAAACGCCCTTCCGAACTCGCCACTTTTGAGGGCAAGGATAGGCTCGCCCAGCAAATCAGGGCGCAAGTGGAATATGTGGTGGGATTGCGCAAGACCCCGCCTCCCATCAGCACCGAGCAGGGCGCGGCGCCGGTTGAGACCGGCGCCGGCAAAAGCGGCATAGCCGAGGTGCTGTTTACTTCATTCATTATCCAGTAGCGGAATAATGAGCGAATTTCTCTCACAGGACGAAGTCGATTCCCTGCTCAAGGGAGTGACCGGCGAAACGGATGATGAACTCGATCATCAGGAAGCCGCTCCGGGAGAAGTTCGCTCATACAACCTGGCTTCGCAGGAACGCATCGTGCGTGGGCGCATGCCCACCATGGAAATCATCAACGAGCGTTTCGCGCGCCTGTTCCGCATCGGGTTGTTCAATTTCATACGCCGCACCCCGGAGATTTCCGTCGGACCGGTGCGGGTATTGAAATTCGGCGAATTCATCCGCAACCTGCATGTGCCGACCAACCTGAACCTGATCCAGGCCAAGCCGCTGCGCGGCAACGGCTTGTTCGTCTTCGATCCCAACCTGGCCTTCCTGGTGGTGGACAACATGTTCGGCGGCGATGGGCGCTTCCATACCCGCGTGGAGGGGCGCGAATTCACCCAGACCGAGCAGCGCATCATCCTGAAGCTGCTTGAAGTGGTGTTTGAAACCTATGGCAAATCCTGGGAAGCCGTCCACCCGCTGGAATTCGAGTTCGTGCGTTCGGAGATGAACCCGCAGTTCGCCAACATCGCCACCCCCAACGAAGTGGTCATCGTCACCACCTTCGATATTGAGCTGGGCGGCAATGGCGGCGCGTTCCACACCTGCATGCCCTATTCCATGCTCGAACCGGTCAAGGATTTGCTCTATAGCACCATGCAGGGTGAGCACTTGGCCATCGACAAGCGCTGGCTGCAACTGCTCTCCAAACAGGTGCAGTCTGCCAACATCGAGGTGGTCGCCACACTCGGTCAGGCCGATATGACGTTTGAACAAGTGTTGAAGATGCAAATCGGCGACATCATCCCGCTGGAAGTCGGCGAAAACATCATCGCCTCGGTAGACGGCGTGCCGGTAATGGAATGCAAATATGGTGCTTTCAACAATCAATATGCACTGAAAGTCGAAAGAATGCTCTCGACTAACGAAGGAGAAGGTCATGCCTGACGAAACCACAACCAACGAAGACGCCATCACTGCCGATGACTGGGGCGCAGCCATGGCCGAACAGACCGCAACCGACGACTGGGGTGCGGCCATGGCTGAACAGGCAGCCACCACGACGGCAGCTCCGGCCAAGCCGCATGTACTGGAGCAATTCGGAGCGGGCGGCACCACAACGGCCACCAACGACCTCGACATGATCCTGGATATCCCGGTGCAACTGACCGTTGAACTGGGGCGCACCAAGATGCCGATCAAGAATTTGCTGCAACTCGCACAGGGCTCTGTCGTCGAACTGTCCGGCATGGCCGGCGAGCCACTGGACGTAATGATCAACGGCTTTTTGATCGCACAGGGCGAAGTCGTAGTGGTGAACGACAAACTCGGCATACGCCTGACGGACATTATCACCCCATCCGAACGGTTGCGGCGCCTCAACCGATAATGAGCACCAAGCTCCGAACTTCCATCGCGATCCTCATGCTGGCGATTCCCGCGCTGGCGGCTGCCGTGGAGGGAACGCGCCCTGCCTACACCCCGCCACCGCCCGCAGTCAGCTCCGGCAGCATCGTGCAAATCATTTTCAGCCTGCTTCTGGTGCTGGCCGCCATAGTGCTGGTGGCATGGCTGCTCAAACGCATGAATATAGCGCAGCAGGGAGCTGGCCATTCGCTCAAGGTCCTGGGCGGCGTGTCGATAGGGCAGCGCGAGCGCATCGTGCTGGTCGAAGTCAAGGATACCTGGCTGGTAGTCGGCGTAGGGCCGGGGCAGATTCGCACCTTGCATACGCTACCGAAGGCCGAAATCCCCGCTACCGATCTTCAAGCCGCGGAAAACCAGCCTCCTGAAAATAAGTTTGCCAGCCTTCTGTCCTCGGTCATCGGTCATCGAAAAAATGGGGCAGAGAACAGATAATGGCGTTTCGGCAGATGGAGCACAGGAAGCAAGAGACTATGCATGACTATGGAGTAGCGGCGCGAGCGCACCGCAATCCGTTCTCGATCACCGGCCTTCCGGTGAGACTGTCGGCCATGTGGCTGCTCATCCTTTCCGCCCTCTGCCTTCTGTCCAGCCCGGCCGCTTATGCAGAAGCCGGATTGCCCGCATTCACCAGCACGCCCGCACCGGGCGGTGGTCAAACCTACAGCCTGAGCCTGCAAACACTGCTGCTGCTCACCTCGCTGAGTTTCCTGCCGGCGATCCTGCTGATGATGACCGGGTTCACGCGCATCATCATCGTGCTAAGCCTGTTGCGCTCCGCGCTCGGCACCCCCTCTTCGCCCCCCAACCAGGTGCTGATCGGCCTGGCATTGTTCCTCACGTTCTTCGTGATGTCGCCTGTGTTCGACAAGATGTATACCGACGCCTACCTGCCCTACACCGAAAACAAGCTCGATTTCCAGCATGCCGTGGAAAAAGCCAGCGTGCCGCTGAAAACCTTCATGCTGCGCCAGACCCGCGAGGCGGATCTGGCGCTGTTCGTCAGAATATCCAACAGTGAGCCGCTGCAAAGCGCCGACCAGGTGCCGTTGCGCATCCTGGTGCCTGCCTATGTCACCAGCGAGCTGAAAACCGCCTTCCAGATCGGCTTCGTGATTTTCATTCCGTTCCTCATCATCGACATGGTGGTGGCCAGCGTGCTGATGTCCATGGGTATGATGATGGTATCGCCAGCCATCATTTCGCTGCCCTTCAAGATCATGCTGTTCGTGCTGGCCGATGGCTGGAACCTGATAATCGGCTCCCTGGCGCAGAGCTTTTATACCTGACAGCCCATGACTCCCGAAACCGTCATCACCATTGGACAACAAGCCGTCGAAATGACGCTGATGCTCTCCGCCCCGCTGCTGCTCAGCGCGCTGGTCATTGGCCTGCTGGTGAGCATCTTCCAGGCCGCTACCCAGATCAATGAAATGACCCTGTCCTTCATTCCGAAACTGCTGGGGATTTTTCTGGTGCTGATTTTTGCCGGGCCGTGGATGATAAACACGATGGTCGATTACATCCAGAGACTGTTCGGCAACATCCCCTGGATGATCGGCTAGGCAGGGCATGCTAGCATGATCAGCTTCACCAGCGCACAGCTCGACACCTGGCTTGGTGCGCTGATTTTCCCGCTGACGCGTATCCTGGCCATGATTGCCAGCTCTCCCGTACTTGGCAACAGGCAGGTGCCGGCACGCATCAAGGTCGGCCTGTCGGTCCTGCTCGCCATCATCATCGCACCGACCATCGGCGAGATGCCGCCGGTAGCTATCGGCTCTCCGCAGGGGCTGTTGATCATCATCCAGCAGGTCATCATCGGGGTGGCGATGGGATTTACCATGCGCCTGATTTTCACCGCCGTGGAAATGGCGGGTGAACTGGCCGGCTTGCAGATGGGGTTGGGATTCGCAAGCTTTTACGACCCGATTAATGCCTCGCACACGCCGGTTATCGCGCAATGGATGGGGATAATCGCAATCCTGGCCTTTCTGGCGATAAACGGCCATTTGTACATGCTGTCTGCATTGGCCGAAAGCTTTCATACGCTGCCCATCGGCGGCATGATGCCGGCCAAAGGGTTTTATGAGGTGGCCAATTGGGGAGGGAGCATCTTCGCCTATGGCTTGCAGATATCGTTGCCGCTACTGGCTGCATTGCTGACCGCCAATATCGCGCTGGGGATACTTACCCGCGCCGCGCCGCAACTCAACCTGTTCGCCATCGGCTTCCCCATTACGCTGGCTATCGGTTTTCTTGTGCTGGCGCTATCCATGCCCCACTTCATCCCGCTGCTGGACAGGTTCACCCAGGAAGGACTGGGCATGATGCTCAATCTGATAAAGCCGCCGCACTGACAAAGTCAACCACGGCGGCAGGCATGATCAGGAAGTTTATCCCCGAAAATCAGAGATAGTTGAACAGCGAGAGTTCTGAGATTTTAAGGAAAGATTTTTGTGCTGCCTGCAAACCGATCTGCTGCTGGGTCAGATCGCTGATAGCCTTGTTGTAGTCGACATCCTGCAATTGCGACAGGATCTGCTTGAATTGCAGACTCAGTTCTTCACCGGATGTCTGCAGTGCATCGATTTCATTAAGGCGCAATCCCAGCGACGACCGGACAGTCAGAACATTGTCCAGTGCATTGTCCAACTGGTTCAGGCCGTAATTCAAACCATTCGTCAGGCTTGCACCGGCCGTTGGGGCGTTATTCAACGTGTTGATTAAGTCGGAAATAGTCTTGAATACGCTCTCATTGGTGCTCGGCGATACAGTGAATGCATCCCCATTTGCCGGCGCCCCCTGGATATCGAACTGGATGCCGTTAAAACTGATAGTTTGCCCGCTCACGTAAGACACTGCCGTGGGCAGCAGCAAAGGTGGTGAAGGCTGGCTTACCGTCGGGAGTGCCGCCCCCGTTGAGTCTGTTCCAGTAACCGAGTAGGTCGTCATCCCGGCTGCCACGCTAAAGGTGATCGTATAACGATTACCTTGCTGGGCTGCCGTAGGAGGCGGATTAGCCAGCGCCCCCTGACTGATAATACCGCTACCCGCATTTGCCGCTGCTGCCTGCGTCGCAAATGTACCGTTGCCGTTCTTCACGCGCATGAATACATTCGCACCGGAATCGCCGGCTGCAATTTGCCGTGTTGAGCCAACCTGCACATTTTGCTGTCCATCGTCCCCGAAATAGCCTATTCCAGTGGAAGTAGCCGCAAAAGGTTGGGTCTTGGATTGGAATCCGGCAAACAGAAAATTCCCGGCTCCGTCCGTGCTGTTTGCCAAACCGATCAGTTCCTGCAATCTGCCGCTCAAATCGGCTGCAATGGTTTTCCGGTCATTGCCAGTAAGCGAACCATTACCTGCATTCACCACCGCGGTGCGTACATCCTGCAACAATGCATTCACACTCTGCAGGTTACTCTCAGCCAGGGAAAGCTTATGGCGCGCCATAGTCCGGTTGGTGGCATATTGCGTATTCGTTGCATCGGACTGGGCGATCTCCAGCGCACGAGCCGCAGCCACTGGGTCGTCAGCAGCGGTATTGATACGACGCCCGCTTGCAACCTGCTGCTGGGTTTTCAGCAACTGTGTTTGCTGTTGCCCCAGCAATGACACATTGCTGTCAAAAATTGTTTTTGAACTGATTCGCATCGCGCACCTACCTTCCCAAGGCCAATATCGCATCGAACATGGTACTGGCAATTTGCATCGCCTTGGCAGCCGCCTGATACGCGTTTTGATAGCGTATCAGGTTCGCTGCTTCCTCATCCAGGTTCACGCCCGAAACCGCCTGCTGCGCCGCAACCGTCTGCGCCACCATATTGTTCTGTGCTGAACTCGTCACGGCCATTTCATTGGTCTTGGTACCAACCTCGCCGACCAGTTGGCTGTACGCCCCCTGAAAACTTACGGTTCCATTTGCCATCAGGTTCTGCGTCTGTAAACCCGCTATCAGCAAGGCATTACGGTTGTCGCCGGTGGCATTGGGATTGGATGCGATATTGAAAACGTCGCCCGCAGTTGGAGTGCCGGTGATTTGCACCGTCCAGCCGTTGTAGGTGATATCCGCACCTGACGTATAGGGAACGCCAGCAAGCGGGGAACCGGGCACGCCTACACCGGCCACGGTAAACGCGGTAGCCGAAGTAAATGTAATCGTAACTGGTTGCTGCAGATTCGCATTGGGTGGTGGAGGCGCATTGACCGTTCCGCTGCTGATGGTTGCACCGCTGCTATTGGGCGTACCGGCAGCCGCGAGTATTGGTGCCGCAGCTGCAATTTTGGCAGTATCGGTGGTAGCCAGCGCTATGTCACGCGCACCGTTTGCCGTGGGGCGTATCAAGAAGCTGTCGCCTGCGGCAACCGGTGCCGGGGCGGTGATGGTCATGCCATCCACCGTCTGCGGCAGGCTTGCATAGCTGGTCGTCACGTTATCCGAGAGGCGCAGCAAGGTATAACTGCTGCCGTTGTAACTCAACCGGTAGTCGCTGGTCGTCAAGCCGGCAACGTCTGCAATCGTAACGGAGGGGAGTCCCGATGCCGGATTATTGTTCGCGTTCTTGTCGACACGCGGCGAGGCGACATTGAAAAGATTGCCACCGAGCGCGCCGTTCAAGTCCTGCCCCAACTGGTTCTGCTGATTAACGCTGATGGCCATTCCCAGCGCCACCCGGCCAAGCGCATTGCGCGCGGGCTCCAGGGTCTGATCACGAAATGCCAGATAGGCGCCTATGTTGCCGCCTTGCAGGCTGCTTTGCTGCATGGTGATGGTTTGTTGATTATTGTTCAAATAGGCAATATCCACCTTGCTCGGGTCGTTTGCCGACTGGATAACCTGTAGCCGCATCGCTCGCTCATCTACCACCAATGCCTGGCCGCTACCAATAAACACGCTCGCCGTTCCATCCGGCTGCTGCAGCACGGTTGTTTTAATTTCCTGATTCAATTGGCTGATCAACTGATCACGTTGATCGATCAGGTCATTGGGCTGCTGCCCCTGCCCCATGGCGGTAGCCCGCTTGATGTTGCTATTCAGGGTGGCGATTTGCTGGGCATAGCTATTGACCAGGTTGACGCTATTGGAGATTTGTCCGGTAAGCCCATCGGCTATATCCGTGAGACGCTGGTCTATGGCCTGGAATCTGTTTACAGCAAACTGCGCTTCGCTGATCAAGGTTTGACGCGCAGGCACCGATTCCGGGGCGTTGGAGACCCCATTCATCGCATCGAAAAAACTCTGCATCGCCGGGGATGCGCCGGCAACAGGATCGGCAACCAGATTGTCAATCTGCGTTATGGCAGTATGGTAGGCAGTCAAATAACTGGCCTGGTTCTGCTCCTGCAAAAGCTGGGTATTCAGGAATTGATCATAGATGCGTTTGACACCAGTGACGTCAACCCCCTGCCCGAGAAACCCGGCGCCAATTTGCTGCCCGGCGCGCGAACTGAGCAGAACCTGCTGCCGCGTAAATCCTGGAGTGCTGGCATTGGCAATATTATGCTGAGTAGTTGCCACCCCCAGTTGGGCAGCGTTCATACCGCTTAATGCCGAGGTAAACAGATCCGCCACGATATTTCCTTAAATTGCCCACACGGGCTCGTTTATGTTATCGGCATATCCGGGTAATTCTTTAGGGGTACCGATTTAACCCGTTCATATTGAGCGAGTAATAACATCAACTAAAAATCAATAAGTTAGAGAATATTGGCAAGATCGCCCAGAATGGATCAAATGAACTGGCGTTACGTCAGACCAATCAACCCGCCAAATTAATCTTGCCCATGATACTCGCCAGCTTGTCGGCATATTTGGGATCCGTTGCATACCCGGCCTTTTGTATGGCCTGCGCCATTCCAACCACATCACCGCCCTGCTGCAGTACGCCTGCATAGCGCGGATTGTTGCTGATCAGGCTGGCATAGTCCTGAAATGCCTCGGCGTAAGAAGCATAAGCACGGAATTTTTCAATCTGCTTGTATGCCACGCCGTTTCTGTACTCGGTGGTCATCACCTCCGCCACCTTGCCGTTCCAGCCGTTGCTCGCCTTGATGCCAAACAGGTTGAAACTGTTGCCACCATCCGCCGTGCGGATTTCGCGCATCCCCCAGCCGCTTTCCAGCGCGGCCTGCCCCAGCATCAACTGCGGCGGCACGCCGCTTGCCTGACTGGCCTGCACGGCAAACGGCCGCATACGATTCACAAAATCCTGCTGGGCATTTTCGCTATACGCAGACGGCAGGGCATTAATCGAGGATTGTGCACCGACTTTCGGCCCTTGATCCCCGGCCATCTGCCCCTGGAGTTGCCTGACCATGATGTCGGCCAAGCCCACGCCGCGGCTGGCCATATTTTGCGCCAGTTGCTGATCCAGCATGCCGGTGAACATCCGGGTCTGCTCGCTATCGAACATTCCATCCTGCGGCGTGGCTTCGCGCATGCTCTTCAGCATCATGTTGAGGAACACCGATTCGAACTGCTGCGCCGCCGCCTTGAGTGCCTGATCCGGCGAATGCTTGGCCTGCGCCCGCAACTGCTCCAGGCTCTGCATATCGAGCGCCAGCTTTGCGGAGGCATCCGTCCGGTTGACCATTAGATGATCTCCAATTCGGCGCGCAAGGCGCCGGATGACTTCATTGCCTGAAGAATCGCCAGTAAATCCTGCGGCGTTGCACCTATCGAATTGAGCGCCTTGACCACTTCACTCAGCGAGGCACCTTTCTGGAGCTGCACCAAGCCGCCCTGGTCGGCCTTAATGTCGATATTGGCCTTCTCGGTCTGCACGGTCTGTCCCCGCGAGAGCGCATTCGGCTGGCTCACCACGCTCTCGGCGCTAATCACCACAGTCAGGTTGCCATGCGCCACGGCGCAAGTATCCAGCGTCACGGCTTGATTCATCACCACCGATCCGGTACGCGCATTGATGATGACCTTGGCAATTCCCTGTGCCGGAATGACTTCCAGATTTTCGATCCTGGATATGAAAGCGACACGCTCGTTACCCGCCGGAGCGCGCACCTGTATTACCCGGCCATCCAGCGCCGACGCCATCTCCGGGGCGATCTGCGCGTTGATCGCCTCGACTATCCGAGCGGCGGTGGTAAAGTCCGTGCTCCTCAATTCCAGGTGGATAAATCCGCCCTGCCCCAAAAGCGTCGGCACGGCGCGCTCCACCGTCGCACCGGCCGGCAGCCGGCCAACACTCAGATGATTCACCTGCACCGACGAGCCGCCCGAGGATGCTCCCACGCCACCCACCAGGACGTTACCCTGCGCCATCGCATACACTTGGCCATCGGCACCCTTCAGGGGCGTCATCAGCAGGGTTCCGCCGCGCAGGCTCTTGGCATTGCCAATTGAGGAAGCGGTCACGTCGATGGTTTGCCCGGGCTTGGAAAATGGCGGCAAGGTGGCGGTCACCATCACCGCGGCGACGTTCTTGAGTTGCAGGCTGGTCGCCGTCGGCAGATTGATGCCCATCTGCGACAGCATACTGATGACGCTCTGCACCGTGAACGGCGTTTGCGTGGTCTGGTCGCCGCTGCCGTCCAGGCCGACCACCAGCCCATAGCCGATCAGCTGGTTATCGCGCACGCCCTGGATGGTGGCCAGATCCTTGATGCGATCCGCCGCTGCCGTGAACGGCAACACCAGCAACGCCAGCAATATGAGCTTTCTCATTACCCGGTTTCCCAATTTTCGGCTCTCGCTCCTAGAACGGCAGCACCGACAGGAACAGGCGCCCCAGCACATCCGTCACCGACGCGCTATCCAGAACGCCACTCCTGCCCTTGTATTCGAGGTGCGCATCCGCCACCTGTGTCGATTGTACGGTATTCCCCGCCGCAATGGTGGCCGGATTCACCACGCCCGAGAAGCGGATATATTCGCTGCTGCGGTCGATCGCCACCTGTTTCTCGCCGCTCACCAGCAGATTGCCGTTGGCCAGCACCTCGATCACCGTCACCGCGATAGTTCCCGTGAAATCCACCGCACCTGTGCTGGCGCTCTTATTGGCAAACTTGCCGCTCGAACTGCCGGAAAGCCCAAATCCCGTAAACAGCAGCTTGGGCGTCGCAGAATTGCGCGTGATCGACGGGGTGGTGGTCGCCAGCGTGCCGCTATGGTCGGCGCTGCCGCTCGCCTTGTCGTTTGCCGTGGTTTTTTCCACGATATTGATGGTGAGGAGGTCGCCGACATTGCGCGCGCGCCTGTCTTCGAACAGGGGGCGTTCATTGGCTCCGGCGTGGAAAATCGCCCCGTCCGCCGGAGCGGCCACTTTCCTGTCAACCGGCCTGGCGGTCATCGGTTGATGCACATCGGTGGAAGGGGTCGCGCATGCGGCCAATCCCAGCAGCACTGGAATGGCGATCAGCAATTTACGCACGTAGTCCTCCTAAATCTGCGATAAACGCTGCAACATCTGATCCGAAGTCGAAATAGCCTTGGAGTTGATCTCATAAGCACGCTGAGTCTGAATCATGTTTACCAGTTCTTCGACCACGTTTACGTTGGAAGTTTCCACATAATTCTGATTCAGCAGTCCCGCGCCATTGGTTCCCGGCACATTGGTGTTGGGGGTACCGGAAGAAACCGTTTCCTTGTACAGGTTTTCGCCCTCGCTCATCAGACCGGACGGGTTGATAAAGGTCGCCAGTTGCAGGCTCCCCACCTGCACCGGCGCAGTCACGCCGGGCTGTGTGACGCTGACCACTCCGTCGCGCCCTATCGTCACATTGATTGTGCCTGCCGGAATGGTGATCGCGGGCTGGATGGCAAAACCGCTGGATGTCACCAACTGTCCCTGGCTGTCGGTCTGGAACGAACCGTCCCGGGTATAGGCCGTCGTGCCGTCCGGCATCAGCACCTGGAAGAAGCCGGCACCCTGAATCGCCACATCCAGCTGATTTCCGGTCAACTGCAGATTGCCCTGGGTATGGATCCGCTCGGCAGCCACCGGGCGCACCCCGGTGCCGATCTGCAGGCCTGACGGGATCTGGGTTTGCTGCGATGATTGTGCGCCGGGCTGGCGGAGGGTCTGGTACAGCAAGTCCTCGAACACCGCACGAGAGCGCTTGAACCCGGTGGTGCTGACGTTGGCCAAGTTGTTGGAAATGACGTCCATCTGGGTTTGCTGCGCATCCAGGCCGGTCTTGGAAATCCACAAAGAGCGTATCATGATCTTGTCCTTTTAAAGCAATCAGTTGAGGCACGCATCAGGGAATTATCTTTCCCGATTCCTAGCCGGTAATACTCAATATCTGGCTGGCCCGCTGCGCATTGTTATCCGCGCTTTGCAGCATCTTCATCTGCATATCGAATTTGCGTGCCAGCGAAATCATGCTCACTATCGCTTCCACGGTATTCACATTGCTGCCTTCCAGGCTGCCCGGCACCACCCCTACATTCGCATCGGCAGCGGCCGTCGCGCCGTCTTTCAGGCGGAACAATCCGTCGCCGCCGCGCTCCAGTTGCCCCTCTGGCGGATTGACCAGTTTCAACCTGTCGACGACGACCACCGAAGTAATCTGACCATAGCTCGGCACGGTCGAAATCGTGCCGTCCTTGGCGAAGGTCACGGCGGTATCGGGTGGAATGGTGATCGGCCCGCTTTCACCCAGCACATTCAGGCCGGTGCGTGTCTGCAGCACACCATTGGGCGTAAGCTGAAAACTGCCATTGCGCGTGTAGGCCTCCTTGCCATCCGGCCCCTGCACCGCGATCCAGCCCGGCCCATTAACCGCCACATCCAGGTCGCGGCCGGTCGGCTGGAAAGCCGCTGGTGTGAAATCCGAACCGGCCGTGGAGTCCACCACGAACGTCCGGGTCGGCAAGCCACCACCCACAAGCGGCACGGCACGGAAGGTATTCAGCGTGGCGCGAAACCCCGGCGTGCTGGCATTGGCCAGATTCTCCGACACCGCCCCCTGTTGCTGCAGCACGTGCGAAGCACCGGTCATCGCGGTATAGATCAGCCTGTCCATATTCCCTCCCCGCTATCTGGATAGCGATAAATTACCTAAGCCCCTGCGCCTCACTACCTCAAGTTCACCAGAGTCTGTAACACCGCATCCTGCGCCTTGATGGTCTGCGCATTAGCCTCATAGACGCGCTGCGCCGTAATCATGTTCACCAGTTCGGCGGTCAAGTCCACATTGGAATCCTCTACCGCCGAGGATTGCAACACCCCCAAGGCGCTCGATCCTGGCGTGCCGAGCAGCGGGCCGCCGGATGCGGAACTCTCCACCCACTCGTTATTGCCCATCGGCTGCAACCCCTGCGGATTGGTGAAATTCGCCAGCAACATCTGCCCCAGAGCGCGCGACTGGCCGTTGGTATAGCGCCCCAGTATCGTCCCGTCGGCACTGGTGTTAAACCCGCTCAAACGGCCGGAGGAATAGCCGTCCTGAGTCAGGCTGTTCACCCCGAAAGCCCCGCCATATTGGGAAGTCTGGGCAAAATCGAAAACCAGCGTCTGAGCCGCCGCCCCCGTCGGAGTATAAGCAGCCGAAGTGACCTGCCCGAGTGGCGGGCCGACAGGCGCCGTCAGTTGCCCCAAAGTATTAAAGGTAAGCGTGGACATCGGCGTGCCGGCAGGAGGTACCAGCGCTCCATCTATCGCCAGGAAAACATTCCAGTTGGCCGATGGCGCATTGGTGGCAGTAAACGCAACGCCTGCAACACCGCCAACGGGGCCGGGTGGGGAAACGGTCAACGTAGTGCCATTAACAACAGTAGCAATCGTATAGGTTACACCCGACAGCGTGACGGTATTCCCTGCAGACAACCCGGCCGTTGAACCGCTCAGCGTCATGGTGGTCGAGGCGGCCGCAATGGTGCCATTGCCCAACGAAGCAACTGCCATGGGCTGCCTTTGAAAATACAGCGATCCCACATGATTAGCCCCCAGACTGTCATACACCGTCGTCGAGGTCGAGCTGTTGTAGGACGTCGGATCGAGCGTGTTGAAGGTCGCGTTAACCGGCGTTGCGGCGCGCGAATCGAGATTCGCCCCGACCACCACATTGGCCGTTTGCTTGGGCGATAAATCAGCAGAATTGAGCTGTATCGCCAAGGGCTGCCCGGGGATGATATTCCCCGTTGCATCCGGCAAATAACCCGACAGCTTGTGCCCCTGATTGTTGACGATAAAGCCGTTCTTATCCACCTGGAATTGCCCGTTGCGGCTATACAAAATGCTCCCCCCCGCATCGATCATGCGGAAGAACCCCTGCCCGCTGACCGCAGTATCCATCGGATTGTTGGTATTGGTGACGTTACCCTGGGTGAATTGTTGCACCACGGCCGACACCTTGCCGCCCGTGCCTACCTGCACCGCACCGCTACCTGCAAGGGATGCCGCGTACATATCGGAAAATTGCGCCTGCGATTGCTTGAATCCGACCGTGCTCGCGTTCGCCACGTTATTGCCTATCACATCCAGTTGCTTGGCCGACGAATTCAGACCGCTCAAACCTTGCTGAAAACTCATGATGCTCTCCTCGTGATTAACACATCAGGGTGCTGCGCACACCTCTGTATTGCTGTAACTCAAAGTATCTGCCTGACTTGCGACAGCGCAATGCCGTCCAGCTGCCCGACCCCCAGCGCAACTCCCTGCTTGCCCTGCGTGACGCTGTGCACCATGCCGAACTGCAGCGCAGCCGCATCTACCTTCCTGCCTCCCTGAGCTGCCTCGACGGTGAAGGTATAGCTGCCATCCGCCACACCGGTGCCGGAGTTATCCCGCCCATCCCACTGCCAATTAACCAAGCCCGCCTGCTGCGCGCCCAGATGAACGTTACGCACCAGCGCGCCGGCCTTGTCGTAGATGGCGATATCGACCTTGTCGGCGGATTGGGTCAACTCAACCCCCCCGTAAGCGCTGCCATTGCTTAAATCTACCCCCTTGCCCGGCACCAGCACGCCATGTCCGATCATGGTAGCCGCCTGCAGCGACTGATTGGACGCCATGCTGTCGCTCAACGCCTGCAGGGTGACATTCAGCTTGTCGATGCCGGTCACCGTGCTGAGCTGAGCCATTTGCGAGGTCACCTGCGCGTTGTCCATGGGATTCAGCGGGTTCTGGTTTTTCATTTGCGTGACCAGCAGTTTCAGGAAGCGATCCTGGGTGCTGGCCGCCACCGATGCATTCGTCGCCGAGCCGGCGGCCGCATTCATTGAAGCAAACAATGCCGCAGCCGATCCGGCGTCCTGTGTGTTGTTAATCATGATATTCCTTTCGTTGCCTTTACTTTTTCACATTACTGGCCGATGGTCAGCGTCTTGAGCAACAGTGTCTTCGATGTGTTCATCACGTCCACATTATTCTGATAGGCGCGCGAGGCGGAGATCATATTCACCATCTCGCCAACCACATCCACATTGGGCATCGCGACATAACCCTGCTCATTGGCCATCGGATGCTTGGGGTCATAGACCATTTTCATCGGTGAGCTGTCCTCGACCACTCCAGTGACCTTCACGCCCGGCGAGTTGCCGCCATCCACCGGCACCGCACTGAATACCACCTGCTTGGCGCGGTACGGCTGGCCGTTGGCGCTGGTGGCGCTGTCGGCATTTGCCAGATTGCTGGCAACCACGTTGAGACGCTGAGATTGCGCCGCCATCCCGGAGCCCGCTACATTAAAAATATTGAACAAAGACATATCCTGCCTCCATTAGTTTCCCGAACCACTCAGCCAGACCACCAAAACGCAGCACCGGCTATCCCTGTATCGCGGTCAGCGTGGCCTTCAGTTGTTCGCTGACAAACCTGACACTGGCCTCATAACGCAAGGCGTTATCGGCGAATTGCGCACGCTCCACGTCCATATCCACCGTGTTGCCATCGGCGCTCGGTTGAACCGGTTTGCGATACATCACCGGCGCACCCATGATCGCCCCGCCCGCCCTTCCCTCCAGGTGCATGGACGAAGTCTGCGCAACCGGCAACTCGGTAGACGTGCCCGCCAATGCATTCCGCAGCGCGCTGGCGAAATCGATGTCCCTTGCCTTGTAGTTCGGTGTATCCGCATTCGCGATGTTGGAAGCCAGCAATTCCTGACGCGCCGCGCGCAGGCTCAGCGCGGTTTGCTGAAATCTCAGCATGTCGTCCAATTTATCAACCATATCGCCCTCCGTTCAAACCTGACAGTTGTACCAAGTTACCCATTTACATGAAGAGCATGCTAAACCTGCACCCACCCACCCCATCCGCCAATAAGCGGCGGATTCCCCCCCCAATTCCGAAGTTCCGGCCCTTCCCTTAACCGTGTGCAACACGCACAATGCGCCCCATGAACAAGCTCTTATTGATGGCCTTTATCTTGTTGCAATCCGCTGCCGCCGCAGCGGCGCCCCCAGGTGATACGCCTACACGCAACACCCCTTCTGCGGCAGCGCAGGATCATGCCCAGATCAGGAATATCGTTGCCGATTTCGTACGGCAACAAACTGCCGCACTCCCCGGCAAGGTCACCTATCAGGTAGACGAGATAGACCGGCGCATCGTTCTGCCTCAATGCGCCAACCCGGAAGCCTTTCTGCCAGCCGGCAGCCAGCTGATCGGCAAGACCTCGGTTGGTGTGCGCTGCAATCCGCCATCCCGCAAGGAAGAAGCCAATGACCGCCCCACCCGCACGGGCAGCTGGAGCATCTTTGTTCCCGTGCAGGTCAGGCTCAGCCTCAATTTGCTGACCAGCGCGCGTCAACTGCCGCTGGGTCACACGCTGCAGGAACAGGATTTGGCCAGCCAGGCGACAGAATCTTCCCAGGCAGGAGGATTTACCGACCCCAAACAAGTCATCGGGAAAGTGCTGCGCTACGGCATCGCCGCCGGACAGGCATTGCGCGAAGACATGCTGCGCCAGCCGTATAGCGTGACGCAGGGGCAAGTCGTGACACTTGCCGTGCAAGGCAACGGCTTCAGCATACGCGGTGAAGGGGTTGCCTTGAACAATGCCGGCGAAGGGCAGGCCGTGCAAGTTCGCGTCGGTTCGGGCCGCGTAATCAGCGGGGTTGCGCGTGCCGGAGGTGTAGTGGAAATCGTGCCATAGCCAAAAAACCGGCAGTCCCTAAAGTTTTGGGAAGTTTTGCCGATATAATGTCAACGACAGCTAGTTAAGCGCAGCCAGACTGAGAGGACAACCGTGAAAATCGACAAACCCAGCAAGCCATTGCCCGCCAGCATGACCGGGGAAGGAGCGCGTACCGCAGCCCGGGGGAAATCCAGTCCGCAGCCCGCAGCGCAGCCGTCCGGTGATACCAGCGTTTCGCTCGGTTCCACGGCGGCACAGTTGCAGAGCATGGAAAGCAGCATGGCGAACACCCCGGTTATCAATGCGGCCAAAGTTGCAGAGATCAAGCAAGCCATCGCCGAAGGCCGCTTCAAGGTCAACTCGGAAGCCGTCGCCGGCCGTCTGCTCGAAACGGTGCGCGACCTGATCGGCGGCAAGGCTTAATACTTGAAGCCATCTTCCGGCCCTGAATTGCTTTCCGCCCTGACCGCCGAACGTGCGGCATTGCTGAACTTCGTGGCCCTTCTGGAGCGGGAACAGGGGATGCTGGTGGAAAACCTCAGCGACCAGCTGCTCGAACTGTCCGAACAGAAATCGGCCGACGCGCTCAACCTTAACGAACTTGCCGAAACGCGCCGCGCCTTGCTGCGCAAAAACCTCCCGCAACTCGGCGCCGAAGCGATCCGCGCATGGTTCGGAACGCACAGCCCGCAAGGCTTGGCCGTCTGGGAAGAAATCCTCGCTTTGGCAGAACGCGCCCAACGGCTCAATCAAGTCAATGGGGAACTGATCCAGACGAAGCTGCGCCGCAACCAGCAATCGCTTGCCGTATTGAGCAATGCGGTGAACAAGGCCAATCTGTATGGCCCCGATGGGCAGACCAGTTTTTCGCCCGGAAGCGGCAGGTCGCTGGGGAGCGGCTAAAACCGGAAGTATCTTGCCGTTGCGCGGCACGCATTACGATATCCGCACAAAATCCCTTTTCTCCCCCGCTGCTTACTCCTCGACGCCCGCCCCCCGCTCCACGTTGGGCGACATGATCGTAATGATTACACGCCGGTTCCTGGCACGATTTTCCGGACTGTCGTTCGGCACCAGCGGCTGATTCGAGGCCAAGCCCACCACGGCCAAACGTTTTGCCGGCACACCGCTATCGATCAGCATCCTCACCACGCTGCTGGCGCGTGCAGAAGACAACTCCCAATTGGAAGGAAACTGCGCGGTCGCAATGGGAACATCGTCGGAATGCCCTTCCACCTCGATGGGCAGCTCTTCCTTGCCTAGCACCGCCGCCACCTGGCGCAACACATCCAGCATGCCCGGCTGCAAGGTTGCCTCGCCCGTCCTGAACAGCATGCTCGCGCTGATATCGATAACCACCCCGCGCCTGGTTTGATTGATGCTGACCGTACGCTGATTGATCAGCGGGGCCATCACCTGGCTCAAACCGGTGGCCAGGTTTTTCATGCGTTCCTGTATTTTGCGCTGCTGCTCGCCCAAACGCGCGGTACGTCTGTCCACCAGGGCGCCGAGTGTCCTGTCCTGCTGGCCAGCGGCCGGAGCGGTAACCGGCTGCCGGGCAAAGGCGATGCTGAGTGAATCGCTGAATGTCCGGTACTTTTCCTCGTTCACCGAGGAAATGGCGTACATCACCACGAAAAAAGCGAACAACAGGGTGACGAAGTCGGCATAGGAAATCATCCAGCGATCGTGGTTGTCATGCTCGTTGCGTTTGCGGCGGCGCGCCATTCGCCCGCCCTAGTCGAGGTAACCCTGCAGCCTGATTTCGATCAGCCGCGGGCTATCGCCGTTGGCTATTCCCGTCAGTCCGTCCACGATCATTTCGCGCATATCCGCCTGCTGCATGATAATGGATTTCAGCTTGTTCGCGATCGGCAGGAACAGCAGGTTCGCAAAGGCCACGCCATAAATCGTCGCAACGAACGCCACGGCAATACCGCTGCCCAATTTGCTCGGCTCGCTGAGATTCTGCATGACATGCATCAGACCCAGTATCGCCCCGATGATGCCGATAGTTGGGGAATATCCGGCAGCCGCTTCCCATACGCGTGCTGCCTGCCAGCGCGACTGCTCCCAGGTATGGATATCCACATCCAGCACTTCGCGGATTTTTTCGGCGCTGTTGCCGTCCACCAGAAGCTGCAACCCCCTTTTAAGGAAAGGGTCGTCAATGGTAGAAGCATGCAGCTCCAAGGCCAGGATGCCTTCCTTGCGCGCCAGCGCACTCCATTCCGTCAATAGCCCGACCAGTTCCCGGCCATGCAGCGCCGGCGGCACAAATGCCCAGCGTCCCATCCTGACCGCCATGACAAATATCCTGGTCGGGCATTGCACCAGCACCGCACCGAGCGTGCCGCCAACCACGATCAGGAAAGCCGCGCCCTGAAACATGATGGAAAGGCTGCCGCCCTCCAGTATCTGCCCGGTCATGATGCCGGTCACGCCAACTACCAGTCCCAGCAGCGTAAGCTTGTCCATCAGTAGCCTTTCATCCAGCTGCGCAGCCGCGCCACGGCCTGGCTATGCAATTGCGAGATGCGCGACTCACCCACGCCCAGCACTTCGCCGATTTCGCGCAGGTTCATCTCCTGCTCGTAGATCATACCCATCACCATGCGCTCGCGCTCCGGCAGATTTTCAATCGCGCGCACCAGCTCGGCCCTGAAGCGTTCGTCCTCCAGCAGATCCAGCGGGCTGGCATCGTCGCTGAGCTCGAATCGCTCGAAAAAGTCCTCCTGATCCTCGCTGTGCAAATCCTCGTAATACACCAGTTGCGAGCCACGCGATGCCTGCAGCATCTGCTGATACTCGGCGAGAGGCACCCCCATGTCCGCGGCAATTTCGGCTTCGCCCGGCGGCCTGCCGAGTTTCTGCTGCAAGTGGCTGACAGCCGCCTCGATGCGCCGCATATCGCGGCGCAGGCTGCGCGGCAGCCAATCCGCTTCGCGCAGTTCGTCCAGCATCGCGCCGCGGATGCGTTGTGTCGCGTAAGTCTCGAACTGTGCCCCGTGAAATTCGTCGTAGCGGCTTGCCGCATCCAGCAAACCCATCATGCCTGCCTGGATGATGTCATCGATCTGCACGCTGGCCGGCAACTTGGCCATCATCTGGTGCGCAAGCCGTTTCACCAGATAAGAATATTCCCGCAGGCATTGCTCCTTGTCGTTTAATCCGGTGACCTTGTACATGCCCGCTAGTTTACAACGTGCGCCATTTCCTTGCAGTGTTGAGCCAAAGACCGCGCGTGATTACGAAGCCATGACAGCCGGCTGCGATACCTGCCTTATCAGGCTCTGTATGATGGCGGAAACCCCGCCCTCCGCTTCATCCCGCTGCATCGGCAAGCACAGCAATTTTTGCGACAGTTCCAGATAGGACTTCGTCGAAGCGGCGGCCGGGAAGGCTTCAACCACCGATTTCCCCAGTTGCATCGCGCACCTGAGTCTTTCATCGGAAGGAATATGACCCAGATATTCCAGACGCACCGAGAGGTTACGCCGGGCTACCTTGGCCATATTTTCAAACACCGTCAGCGCCGCCTGCTCATTGCCCGCCTTATTTACCGCAATCCCGAACTGCTGGCGCGCATCCTTCAGCGCCAGGCGCTTGATCAAGGCATAGCTCTCGGTAATGCCACTGGGAGTCGCCTCCACCACGACCAGCAAGGCACCCCCGCTTGCCAGGCTGGGCGATACCGCCACAGCCTTTCCCGCCAACTCATCAGTCTGTCCAACCACGGGCATCGCGGCATCCACCAGCACGATGTCCGCGCCATCGCTGGCCTCGGTCAGCGCGTTTTCCAGCCGCCGCTGCCCAGCCTGATCCAGTTTTGCCAGGGCGTGCATGGCGCGTGCGGTAGGCAATATGCCAAACCCTTTGGCGGCCAGCACTACATCGCAAAGCCCGCATTTTCCCTGGGCGACATCCAGCAGGTCATGCCTGGCTGACAACCCCATACGGTCCAGCAAATTATTCGGCCCCTGATTTTCGTCCAGCACCAGCACGTCCTTGCCGGAACGCGCCAGCGCCGCCGCAAGGTTGATGGTCGCGCTGGTGCGCCCCACGCCGGCCTTGCCGGCCACGACGGTGATTACCTGCGCCTGGTTGAGGACCAATAAGCGCCGCAGGCCTTCCGCCTGATCCATTCCGTCAGAGCGCACAGGAAGTCTCCTTATCCTGGGTTCCAGCCATCATTACCGGAAAATCCAGCTCGCGCAGGGTGAACGGTGTTTTTTCCTCCACCGGTTTGAGCGCGCGATGCAGGAGATAATCAAGATTGACCGGATGCAGGTCTTCCGGCACGCGCTGACCGTTGGCCATGTAGTGCATCATCAGACGGTGGCGCACCGCCACATCCAGCACCGTGCCCAGATTGACCGCCTCGTCCAGCTTGGTGGGGATGCAGCCGACCACCTTGTTGCTGCGGTACATGCGCACCACGTCCTCCAGCGTGTCGCCGCCGCTGGTGGCATTCAGCAGCAGCAGACACTGCACGCCGGTCGCATCGAACATCTCGTTCTGGTCGCCGACGCGCTCATCGCGCTGCCCCATGCCCACCGTGTCGATCAGCACCAGATGCTTGTGGCGCAACGCGGAAAGAGTCAGGCGCAAGTCGTCGGTGTCCTTCACCGCATGCACCGCCACGCCGAGTATCTTGCCGTATATCTTGAGCTGCTCGTAGGCGGCAATCCGGTAGCTGTCGGAGGTCAGCAGCGCCACCTTGTCCGCGCCGTAGCGCACCACCGCACGCGCCGCCAGCTTGGCCGTGGTGGTGGTCTTGCCCACCCCGGTCGGCCCGATCAGCGCGTACACGCCGCCCTTGGCAATGATGTCGTCCGACTTGTCCGCCACCTGCAGGTTGCGCTTGAATACCTCCTTGATCCACGACTCGCCCTGCATCTTTCCGGCGGGCATCTTGTCCAGCATCTGGCGCGCCAGCAGCGTGCTGAACCCGGCATTGAGCATCTTGCGCAACAGGCCGGCGCGCTGCGGGTCGCGCAGCTGCACATCGTTCCAGTACATGGACGCAAACTGCTGCTGCAGCATGGCGCTCATCGACTTGATCTCGCTGAGGATGCTTTCCTGCGCCGGCAGGGCTGCCACAGGCTGCGCCTCGGCGGGGCGGGCAGGTTTTTCCTGCGGCGCAATCCTGATCTGCTGCGCGGATTCAGGCTGCGGCAACTTTCCGGAATGCTGCAATGACCTGCCCTGCTCGGCAGTCTTGTGCTGGAACTGCAGCGGCTGCCTGGGCTGCGATTTGGCCGGGGTTGCCGGAGCGGTCTGGGCCGATGTCCTGGCCGCTTGCACCGGATGGTCTTCCGCAACCGACCTCGTCCATTCGTCCGCTGTTATCTCCGGCCACTCGGGTTTTTGTACGATAGGCGCCCCGGTCAACTTGGCGATGTCGCCATGCGCGATGGCGACGATCTCCACGCCACGCTCGGTCTGCCGGTTTGACAGGATCATCGCATCGGGGCCCAGCTCGTCGCGAATTTCCTTCATTGCCTGACGTGTTGTCGGCGCGATGTATTTTCTTATGCTCATGCTCTACCTCCCACCACAGCGGTCACCCGGATCGTTTTGAAGTCCGGTACTTCATCATGCGAAATCACCCTGATATTCGGCACGGCGCGTTTCAAAAAGCGCGCCAGCAGATCGCGCAACTGCGCCGGCACCAGCATCACTGCCGGCAGCCCCATCTGTTCCTGCGTCTCGGCCGCGGCGCGAGTCTCGCGCAGCACGGTATCGGCCAGCCCCGGTTCGATGCCGATACCGTTCTGGCTGGATTGCATCGCCTGGATCAGCAGGTATTCCAGTTCCTTGTCCATGCCGATCACCTGCAGTTCCTGCGCCGAAGGGTAGAACTGCTGCACGATGGCCGGGCCGAGTGCGACGCGCACCAGCGAGGTGAGATGATAGGGATCCTGGGTGCGCGGCGCGTTTTCCGCGAGCGTTTCCAGGATGGTGCGCATGTCGCGGATGTGCATGCCTTCTTCCAGAAGGTTCTGCAGCACCTTCT
Source organism: uncultured Gallionella sp. (assembly GCA_964401425.1). Lineage (GTDB taxonomy): Bacteria > Pseudomonadota > Gammaproteobacteria > Burkholderiales > Gallionellaceae > Gallionella. The sequence goes on from CAYNYH010000001.1 coordinate 49,986, forward strand.
GCACCACGCCCAGCGGCAGCGTCTTGGGCACCAGATCCTCGACCAGCTTGGGCGAAATCTTGCCGATGTGATCGAGCAACTGCTGCACCTCCTGGCGTCCGAGCAATTCCGCGGAGCGCGTACCGAGCAAGTGGCTGATATGGGTCGCCACGACCGTGCCCGGATCGACCACGGTGTAGCCCATGACCTGCGCCTGGTCGCGCAGCGCCGTGTCGATCCACACCGCGGGCAGGCCGAAGGCCGGGTCGCGCGTCTGCATGCCGGGCAGCTCGCCCGTCACGCTGCCCGGGTTGATCGCCAGCAGCATGTTCGGATAAGCCTCGCCGCTGCCGATCTCCACCCCCTTGAGGGTGATGCGGTAGCCGTTCGGACGCAGGTCGAGATTGTCGCGGATGTGCACCGGCGGCGGCAGGAAGCCAATGTCCTGGGTGAACTTCTTGCGGATACCCTTGATGCGGCGCAGCAAGTCGCCGTCCTGCGCCTTGTCCACCAGGGCGATGAGGCGGTAGCCCACCTCCAACCCGAGCACGTCGACCTGCTCGACATCCTCCCATCTCGCCTCGGCGGATTCCGGGATGACCGGCGTAACCACTGCGGCGGCGGCCTGCTCCAGTTCGACCGCCCGCTCGCTCCTCTTCGACAGGTACCAGGCCAGCCAGCCCATCAGGCCGGCCAGCAGCAGAAAGGCGAAGTGCGGCATGCCGGGGATCAGCCCCATCGCGCCGATAATCGTGGCGGTCAGCATGATGACCTGCGGCTGCTTGAACAATTGGCCGATCAGTTGCTGGCCGATGTTCTGGTCGCTCGCGACGCGGCTTACCACCAGGCCTGCAGCAGTGGAAATCACCAGCGCCGGAATCTGCGCCACCAGCCCGTCGCCGATGGTCAGCAGGGTGTAGTACCGGGCGGCGGTGGCGATATCGAGGTCGTGCTGCAGCACGCCGACGATCAGGCCGCCGATGATATTGATCAGCAGGATGATGATGCCCGCGACCGCGTCGCCGCGCACGAATTTGCTCGCACCGTCCATCGCGCCGTAGAAATCGGCTTCCTGCGCAATCTCGGCGCGGCGCTGCCGCGCCACGTCCTCGCCGATCAGCCCCGCGTTCAAGTCGGCATCGATCGCCATCTGCTTGCCGGGCATCGCATCCAGGGTGAAGCGCGCGCCCACCTCGGCGATACGCCCGGCGCCCTTGGTGATCACCACGAAGTTGATGATCACCAGGATCGCGAACACCACGATGCCGACGGCATAGTTGCCGCCCACCAGGAAGTGGCCGAACGACTCGATCACCTTGCCCGCCGCATCCGGCCCGGTGTGCCCTTCGAGCAGCACGATGCGCGCGGAAGCCACGTTCAGCGACAGGCGCAGCAGGGTGGTGATCAGCAGCACGGTCGGGAAGATCGCGAAATCCAGCGCCTTGTTGGTGTTCATGCTGACCAGCAGCACCATGATGGAAATCGCGATGTTGAAGGTGAACAGGATATCCAGCAGCAGCGGCGGCAACGGCAGGACCATCATCGCCAGGATCATCACGATCAGCACCGGGCCGGCCATGCCGACCAGGCCGGCGCGGGTGATGAAGTTCTGTATTTGTGCGAGTAACGGGTTCATGGTTTATTTCTTCATGCGGCGGCAGCCTGTGGATCCAGCTCGGCCGGCACCGGCAGATGCTTCGGCTCCGGCGGACGCGCCCCGCCTTGCTTTTCGTAGCGCTGCAACTGGTAAACGTAAGCCAGCACTTCGGCGACGGCGGTATACAGCGCTTCGGGGATGGATTCACCGAGGTCGGTATGCTTGTGCAGCGCGCGCGCCAGCGGCGGCGCTTCCAGGATCGGCACGTGGTTTTCCTCGGCGATTTCGCGGATGCGCAACGCCAGCAGATGCGAGCCTTTCGCCACCACCATCGGCGCGCGCATACCCGTATCGCTGTACTTCAGCGCCACCGCGTAGTGCGTCGGGTTGGTCACCACCACATCGGCGGTCGGAATCGCCGCCATCATGCGCCGGCGTGCCGCCTCGCGCTGCAGGCTGCGGATGCGCCCCTTGACCATCGGGTCGCCTTCGGTTTCCTTGGCTTCCTGGCGCACCTCCTCCTTGGTCATCATCAGCTTCTTGTTGTGATCCCATAGCTGGAACGGCACGTCGATCGCCACGATCAGCAGCATCGCGCCGACGATCATCATGAAGCTCGCGCCGACCAGGTGTCCCATTTGCGGGATAGAGGCGGAGAGGGACTGCGTGCCGAGCGCCATCACCGCATCCTTGTTGTGCCAGATCACCCATGCCGCCACTCCGCCCACCAGGAAGGCTTTGCCGATCGCCTTGGCCAGCTCCACCAGCGCGGCCCCGGAAAACATGCGTGCGATGCCGGAGATCGGGTTCATCTTGGAAAATTTCGGCTGCAGCGCCTCGATGCTGAACAGCCAGCCATTCAACAGCAACGGGGAAAATACTGCGGCAAGCAGGACTGCGAGCAGGAAAGGAAAGAAGGTGAGGAGCGCATCCAGCGAAAGGTCGTACAGGCGCGGGATCATCAGGTCGGGATTGAAGA
>CAYNYH010000001.1:52550-58688 GCA_964401425.1 uncultured Gallionella sp.
TTCACGGTTCAGCGTCAGGCCGTCGCGCAACGATTTCACCATGTGCTGGGTGAACGATGCCCCCATGAACCACAGGATGCCGCCCCCCGCCAGCAACACTGCGAAAGTGGACAGTTCGCGCGAACGTGCGACCTGGCCTTTTTCCCTTGCCTGGTCAAGTCGCCGCTGTGAGGGCTGTTCGGTTTTTTCTAGGTCGCTGTCTTCTGCCATGATGGATTCCGCGGGTCATGGCAATTATCGGCGCTTTGTGCAAGCTTCGATTACCCAAATAAAGGGGGGATTCCCTGCCTATTCAGGAACCTTTGTATCGTTCTTACACCTGTTTGACAACTTTCGGCCCATGTGCTGCTCAGGGCAGGATATTTTTCCCGGTTCGAGGGGATCGAAATGAGTGCTAGGCGCAAACGTAATAGGCGGTAACCTCGTTACCGTTTCCCGCGTATTCGAGCTTGTAAGCCATACTTTCCACCAGCGTAATCCCACGCCCATGCTGGCCATGCTTGACCTTACCCTCGGCATCCGCCAAGGCTGCAGCATAATCAAACCCATCCCCGCTGTCGGCAACCCGGATTTTTACGCCATAGCTCCCTTCGATAACCACCTTCTCGATCTCGAGGTCGATCTTTCCGCTCTCCAGCGCATGCAGGCGCTCATCGCGCAACTGAAGAAATTTATCGAACCCGTCGGCCCCGTGCTTGAGGCCGGAATCGAGCCGCAGGATGCCGTGATCCAGCGCGTTATTGAACAGCTCGGACAGAATCATGAAGAGCGGCGCGGCAAATTCATTCGCCACATGAATTTTTTCGATGATATTGGTCAGCATCGGGACGATATTGAGATATTTCAGTTCGGCGGCGCCGAGACTGATCTCGATTTTCCAATTGCTGGTGCCTGTCGCTATCGACTGGACGGGCACATGAACAGCCGGCGCAGCCTCCACGCGGAGGTAGGTCGGAACCTCGATCATCGCCAGCGAAATATCGTCATGCGCCGGTTTTCCGCCCAAGTGTACATCCAGCAGGCTCACCAGATTTTCAAAGCGCCCCTTGGAATCGCTGTCCTGCAACAGTTTCCGGATCCTGCCCTTGCCGAACGGTTCACCCAGCGGAGATTCAGCCTCCGGCAAGCCGTCCGAAAACAGGCATAACTGGCAATTTTCCTCGTATTGAAAAATCTCCGGTTTGCCGGAAAAACTCTCACCCGGCAAGATGCCCAGCGGCAGATAGGTGGATTCCCATTCATGCAGGATATTTCCATATTTACCGACCAGCAGGGGTGCCGGGTTGCCGCCGTTCCACACTTCAATGACGCGATTGCGCACGTTGATCGAAATCAGCGTAACCGCGACGAAGCGATCTACCGGCATGAAGCGGTGGATTTTCAGGTTCAGCTCTTCCGCGATCTGGGCAATACGGAAGCCGTTTTCGGTCATGTCGTAGAACGCCTGACTGAGCGGCAATACGTTGACGGCCGCGACCAACCCATGCCCCACCGCATCGGCGAGCAGAATATGCAACGCATCGTCCGGGGTGCGCGCCGCGAGCAACATGTCGCCGCTCAGGTGTTCCGCCGGCCTGATGAGATGCCGGATCAGCGGATCCAGTTCGCCATGGACCTTGGTAATATGCCCCATGATGTAGCTGCCGATGCGCTGTTCCTCGTCGAGGCGGTCAAGGTATTCCTCGAGCACCAGAATTTTCTCGAGAAAGTGCTGCTGCAACTGCACCACCCTGTCCAGGTTGCTGCTGGCACGGCGAATCGGCCTTAAAATGCCGACGATAAACCAGAGGGATAAAACCAGCCCGCCCACCGCGAACGCCGCCAGTATCGCGGCAGAACGCTGGTACTGGTCGGTATGGGATTTTTCCATCGTTTCGTTCAAATCTCCGAGACCATGGAGTTGTGCATCCCGGATCATTGCAATGATCGCGTCAAAATGTTCGGTTATTTGCTGGTCAACTCCCATGGTCAAAGCATCAACTGCCGGAATATTTTTCAAATTGCGTATGTCGCTGGATTTCAATGCCGAGTGATATTTGTCAATCATCAGGACATGCGATTCCAGCAACGCGTCGACCTCGTCGGTGGGCAAGCCGATTTGCTGCATGATCGGGATCAACTGCCCTACCAGTATTTGCTCGACCTCATTCCCCCGCCGGTCGAATTCCCCGGTGTATTGCTTCAGTGAACCCGCATCGCGGCCACGAATCAATATGTTCTTCGACGCGTGACGCTGTTCCTTGAAAGCCGCTTCTGCGCTGCGCGCAGTCGCCAGCGCGTAGGCCTGCACGCTAGCCGTCGCCAATCCCTCCACTGTGCGCTCATGGGCTTTCGCAGCCTCGTACAGATTGTAAATACCGGTCACGACCATCGCGCCAAGCAACACGAAGATAAGCGCAAACAACCGGGCTTTGACGCTGGCAACACTCAGCCAGTGCACCAGCGGGCTCTTTATCCGGATGACATTGCCTTCCTCGATGCGCAGCCGGGACGATCCTTTGCGGATTTGCCGGTATGCCTCCGAGATGGACTCAATTTGTTCTTGCGTGGCCTTGTAACGGAATGACACATAGCCGACGGCTTTGCCTTTTTCCAGCAACGGCGTGACATTGGATACCGCCCAGTAGAAGCTGCCGTCCTTGCGCCGGTTTTTGACTACCCCCTGCCAGGGCTTGTTGGCCTTGATCGTTTTCCAGAGATCGGCAAACACCTCGGGCGGCATATCGGGATGGCGCACGACATTGTGCGGCGCACCGATGATTTCCTCGCGGCTGCGCCCGTTGATGTCGACGAACGCCTGATTGCAGTAGGTAATAACCCCCTTGAGGTCGGTTTTGGTGACAACGATCACCCCATCCGGCATCTGGAACTCGATGTTGGAAACAGGTAGATTCAACCGCATAATCGCTTACCGCCAGTTGCCGGCCGCCACTGATTGGCGGCCAAACAGCTGCCTTTCTTTAGCCTGCCTGCCTGATGTTGAAAATCTTGCTGAAGTTGGCAACCCCCAGCACCTGCGATACCACGCCGGAAGTATTGAGCAGCGTGACCGGCTTGTTGACCGCCTTGGCGCGTTCATTCAGCAGCATCAGCATACCCAGCGCGGAACTATCCAGGTAATCCACCTTGCTCATTTCGACCTCGATCTCGCGCACGACGGGATTGTCGAGCAGCGGCGTATAGGCATCCTTGAATTCGCGATGCACCTGAAAATCGAAACGGCCGTACATGTTGATGCGCGCCGCATGGTCCAGAATTTGTACATTGATAGCCATGATTCCTCCTTTGTGATGAATGATTAAACGCGATTGCCCTTGCCGTTGTGCGATGCCAGGTATTCCAGCGTGCGGCGTGCGATATTCTGCAGTGGCAGCACCTCGCATGCACCGCCCAGCAGGATCGCTTCCCTGGGCATGCCGAAAACCACGCAGCTCGCCTCGTCCTGCGCGATGGTAAATGAGCCGGCCTGTTTCATTTCCAGCAAACCCTGCGCGCCATCCTTGCCCATGCCGGTGAGGATGATCCCCATGGCATTCGCGCCGGCAGCATTGGCCGCCGAGCGGAACAGCACATCCACCGACGGGCGGTGGCGATTCACCGGCGGACCCTGGTTCAGTTCGGTCATGTAATTTGCCCCGCTGCGCCTGAGCAGCAGGTGCGAATGCCCCGGCGCGATATAGGCGTGCCCCGGCAGGATGCGCTCATTATGCTCCGCCTCCTTGACCGAAATCTTGCACAGGCTGTTCAGGCGCTCCGCAAACGATTTGGTGAAATTCTCCGGCATATGCTGCGCCACCAGGATGCCGGGGACGTCGGCGGGCAGGCGAGTCAGCACTTCCTTGATCGCCTCGGTGCCGCCGGTCGATGCGCCGATGATAATCAGTTTCTCCGTGGAGGAGAACCGTCCTGCAACACTGGGCAGGATCGCATCCGCGGAAAATTTTTCCTGGATCAATGGGGAGGAGACAGTCTTGCGCACCCGCGCCTGCGCAGCGGCACGGATCTTGTCGGCGATCTCGCCGGCAGTTCCCTCCATGCCGCGCGCGATGTCCAGTTTCGGCTTGGAAACGAAATCCACCGCACCGAGTTCCAGCGCACGGAAAGTGATGCTGGAGCCGCGCTCCGTCAGCGTGGAAACCATCACCACCGGCATGGGGCGCAAGCGCATCAGCCGCTCCAGAAAGTCCAGCCCGTCCATCTTGGGCATTTCCACATCCAGCGTCAGCACGTCCGGATTGAACGACTTGATCATCTCGCGCGCGACCAGCGGGTCGGGCGCCGCGCCCACGCACTCCATGTCCTTTTCCCGGTCGATAAGCTCCTTCATCACGCTGCGGATCAGCGCTGAATCATCGATCACCAGGACCCTTATTTTCCGGTTTTCCATGCCTGCCTTTATTCAACCGGCCCGATCATCAATCAAACAACTCCACATCGCCTTCCATCTTGGCGTAATGCAAGCGGGTCACATACTCGGACTCGCGGCTGATGATCGTGTCGTTATGTACCTTCTTAAGCTTCTTCACCCTGACCAGTCCGGTATGTGGGAAAAAATACACCTTGCGCGGATAGACATCGAGCAGATCCTGCGCGACGACGGGAATCTTTTCCGTCTTGAGGAATTTCAGCACGAACTCGGCATTGCGCTCACCTATGTTGGCAACGGTGAAACCGCGCAGCACCGCCCCGCCGCCGAACACCTTCGCCTCGAAATTGCCGCGCTTCGCACCCATCTTGAGCAACTGGTTGATCAACACTTCCATGGCGTAAGTACCGTAGCGCGCCGATTCGCCCAGCGGATTGTTCTGATCCTGGCCGCTGTCCGGCAGCATGAAATGGTTCATGCCGCCGATGCCGCTGACCTTGTCGCGGATGCATGCGCAGACGCAGGAACCGAGCACCGTCACCAGCAGCATGTCGCGCGCCGTCGCATAATATTCACCGGGCAATATCTTGGCCGCCTCGGAATTATGCAGCCGGTCGAAATACAGGTTCGGCGCCAGGAACTCTTCGAAGCCATGCTCAGTCATGCCGTGATATCCCTTCACGATCCATCGTCAGGATCAACGGATCACTTTGGCGCATGATGATGTCCATGTGATCTGGATTTGGCCAATTCGTACACCGTTTTGCCGCGCAGACTGAAAACATGCCCGGCGTTATGGAAACTCTCCGAATGCCCGGCGAACAGCAATCCGTCCGGCTGCAGCAACGGCGCAAATCTTTCCAGTATCTTGAGTTGTGTCGCCTTGTCGAAATAGATCATCACGTTGCGGCAAAAGATCGCATCCAGCGGGCCGCGTATCTGCCAATCGTTGCTGAGCAGGTTCACCTGCCGGAAGGTAATCATCGCGCGCAGCTCCGGCCTCACCCGCACAAAACCCGCCTGTGCGCCCGTTCCCCTGAGGAAAAAACGCTTCACCAGATCATCGGAAAGCTTCTCGATGCGCTCGACCGGATAGACACCCGCTTCGGCCTTGGCGAGCACATTGGTATCCAGATCGGTGGCAACGATGGCGACCGGTGGCGTGAAGCTGCCGAAGGCATCCACCATGGTCATCGCCATCGAATAGGGCTCCTCCCCGGTCGAAGCCGCCGAACACCACAGCGAGATGGGATGCCGCCCTTTCTGTTTGAGCGCATGCTCGGCCAGCAGCGGGAAATGATGCGGTTCGCGAAAGAATGAAGTCAGGTTGGTGGTGAGTGCATTGACGAATGCCTGCCACTCGGCTTCATCGTTGCTTTCCAGCAAGGCCAGATAATCCCTGAAATTATTGATGCCGGTGGCCCGCAGGCGGCGCGCCAGGCGGCTGTATACCATATCCTGCTTGGACGGGTTGAGCGAGATGCCGGCGTGATCATAAATCAACTGCCGCACCCGCTCGAAATCCTTGGCCGTAAAAACAAATTCCCGGTCGCGGTTTCCGCCGGATTGGAGATTGGTGTTCATGGCATCCTGAGTAATTTTATTAAACCAGCCTGCCGGGTCTGTGCCCTTTCCCAACCTTGCGGGAAAAGGGCTGCCCAATCAAAACTCTTCCCACTCTCCGTCGTCATCGGATTGCGGCTTGGCCTTGGGCCTGGCCACCGCCGCCTTGCCCGGCGCAGCCTTGGCCAGCGCCGTTCCCTTGCGTGCCG
>CAYNYH010000001.1:58788-62115 GCA_964401425.1 uncultured Gallionella sp.
GTCGCTGTTGCCCGCGGCAATTTCCTTCGCGGCAGTGTTGATGGTGTCGGTGGCGTCCTTGATCTGTCCCACCAGTTCCTTCAGGTTGGCAACAGTACCGTTCACCCCTGCCTTCACTTCGCCGAAGGTGCCTTGGTAGTCCTTGGTTATGGTCTGCGTCAGGTCGCCCTTGGCCAGCGCGTTCGCCACGTGCAGTACATCGTTCAGCCCCTCGTTGGTAACCGTCGAGAGCTGGTTCAGCAGTTCCGACAGCTCCTTCGTGTAGCCCGCCTTGCCGTCCATCTCCATCTTGACGCTGAAGTCGCCGCGCAGCGCCGCCGCCTCGACGATGTTCTTGATCTCGCCGACAATTGCGCGCAGGCTGTCCTGCATGACCTTCAGGGAATACAGCAGGCTGCTGGTGTCACCCGGCTTGATTTCCAGGTTCATGGACAGATCGCCGGCGGAAATCTTGCCGACCGCTTCTGCCGCATAGTCCGGTTCGCCGCCAATCTGGCGCAACAATGCGCGGATCATGTAGGTGGCAAAAAATAGCGTTATCAACAAAGTTGCCACGGAAAGTGCGATGTAAAAAATCATCAAGGTCTGTGCGTTACCCTTGAGTCGTTCAGTCGTTTTCAGCAGATCGCCTGATAACTTGTCCTCAACTTCCTTAAGCAGGTCGATTTTCTCGGTCACCACCTTGAACCAGCGCCCGCTATCTATACCCAGGCTTTTCTCATTTACCCGTTCCACCGCGGTCTTTTTGATTGCCGCTACTTCATCTACCGCCGGCCCGCTGATTTTGTTTTTGTAAAACGCTTTTTGCTCATCAAGTGCGTAAGTGTTAAAGACCTTGAGATAAACATCCTGCGCAGAGCTATTTGAAAAGAACCGTGCAAAAATTTCCGGGGTAAATTTATCGACTGCAAATACGGCGGTAAGGATGGCGCGCTCCTGGCCGGCGCGCTCCTTGCTCAGCAACAGGGCTGCATAGGCAGATGCCAACCGTGAGATATGTGCATCGCTACTGAGTGTCGAGGCTTGATTCGGGATATTCAGGAATATATCGATTATCCTGGTGTAATAGCCGACCGCCTCCTGCGCAGGAATAGTCTGCGCAGAGACCGCACCACGCTTGGCGCCAAGTTCATCAATATTTTTCAAGACTTCGCTCAGCGAATCTTTCAGGAATGGGCCAAACTGGTCTGCGCTGAAAGTGGCTAATACCTGCTTTAGTTCACTAACCTTCTTATCGGTGGCGTTACGTTGCACTGGCAGCTCATTGGCAAATTTGACACCTTGGCTGCCCAGAAAACCCGCGGTCATGCCTCGTTCCTTTTGCAACTCATGGGTAAGCGCACCCATCTTGACCGATAGCCCCACCAGAGATTCCAGCTTGCCCATTTCGCGGGCGATGACGGCTTTTTCAATGGTACTGCTGATTGAAAAATACAGAAGCCCCAATAATGGAACAGCAACAATCAGTATCAACTTCGTTCTCATTTTCATAGCACTGAATGACGGCATAACTTCCTCCCGGGATTATATTTTGCTAGCACAGCATTAATATCAAGGCACATTACTAATTCCGCAAGCCCACTCTTTCGTGCGCGTGAAGGGGCTGCCCAATCAAAATTCTTCCACTCTCCATCGTCATCGGATTGCGGCCTGGCTTTGGGCCTGGCCACTTGGCGCCTTGCCCGGTGCGGCCTTGGCCAGTACCGTTCCCTTGCGTGTTCAGCATGTCCGGATGGTGCACGATATTGTGCAACGAACCGATCGACTCCTCCTTGGCAAATCCGCTGATCCGGATGGAATCTGCATTGATAAAAATGGTGGTGCCCTTCGGACCGGTTCCGGAAATGACGGAATCCATATCCTTGAGTACGTATTCCATATCGGTGACAGGGAGGTTGATTTTCATGGCATGGCTCTCCTGGTACCGTTTCAGGCCGCCGCTGTTTCAACCAACTCCATGTCACGACTGGTCATCAATTTTTCAATGTCCATTACAATGATCATGCGATCATCCACCGTACCCAGCCCCATGATGTATTGGGTGTCCACGCCAGAGTTGAATTCCGGCGCAGGCTTAAGTTGTTCGGCGGTCAGTGCGATCACGTCCGACACGCCATCCACCACGATGCCGACCACGCGCTTGGCGATATTGAGGATGATGACCACGGTGAACTGGTCGTACTCCACCTTGCCGAGGCGGAATTTGATGCGCATGTCCACGATCGGCACGATGATGCCGCGCAGGTTGATGACTCCCTTGATGAAATCGGGTGTGTTGGCTATCGTGGTTACCGCATCGTAACCGCGAATCTCCTGAACCTTGAGGATATCGATGCCGTATTCCTCATTGCCCAGCGTAAAAGTCAGCAGTTCGCGGCCATTGCCACCCGCCGCTTGTCCCTCGCTTGCCTGCATGGTTTCCTCCTTCCGGTAATTGACTGCTTATACCCAACAATATTCTGCATGGGGGTGAATCCCCGATCCGAAAAATTTACCTCTACCGCTGCGCCAGTTTGATCAGCGCAGCCACATCCATGATCATCGCCACCCGTCCGTCGCCCATGATCGTAGCGCCCGAAATGCCGGGTACCTTGCGGTAGTTTGTTTCCAGGCTCTTGATAACGACCTGGTGCTGGCCGAGCAGGTCGTCAACGAACAGCGCAACCTTTTTGCCCTCGCCTTCCAGCAGCACCAGAATGCCTTCCGTCGGATTGGTAACCCTGGGCTGGATATTGAATACCTTGTGTAGCGCGATCAGCGGCAGGTACTCGCCGCGCACATGCACCACCTGCCCTTGCCCGCTGACATCCTTGATGTCGGTGGCATTCGGTTGCAATGATTCGCTGATAAAACTGAGCGGCACGATGTAAATCTGGTCGCCCACCGCAACGGACAGACCGTCGAGTATCGCCAGTGTCAGTGGCAGGCTGATGGTAATAGTGCTGCCTTTACCCTGCAGCGAGGCAATTTCTACACGTCCGCCGATACCTTCGATGTTTTTCTTGACCACATCCATGCCGACGCCGCGCCCGGAAACATCCGTAATCACGGCGGCCGTGGAAAACCCCGGAGCAAAAATCATTTGCCAGACATCGGCGTCGCTCATGTTGTCGCTGGCCGGAATGCTTTTTTCCCGCGCCTTGGCAAGGATCTTTTCACGGTTCAGCCCCGCGCCGTCATCCCTTACCTCGATGACGATGTTGCCACCCTGATGTGCGGCGCGCAGGGTGATGGTGCCCTGCGGATCCTTTCCCCTGGCGGCACGCTCGTCCGGCAGTTCGATGCCGTGATCCAGGCTGTTGCGCACCAGATGGGTAAGCGGGTCGC
>CAYNYH010000002.1:0-57596 GCA_964401425.1 uncultured Gallionella sp.
CCGGCGCCTGGCGCAGAGTATTCTTCAGCGCGTTGTGCCAGTTCTCGGTATCCACGCCGACCTCGCGGTGGGTAATGATGCAATTGGCGTGTTCATGCACATACTCCACCGGGTCTTCGATGGTGATGATGTGCCCGTAGCTGTTCTTGTTGCGGTGGCCGATCATCGCCGCCAGCGTGGTGGACTTGCCCGAGCCGGTGCCGCCGCACAGGATCACCAGGCCGCGCTTGGTCATCACGATGTCCTTCAACACCGGCGGCAGCCCCATCTGATCGAGATCGGGAATCTTGGTGGTGATGGTACGCAGCACCATGCCGACACGCTGCTGCTGCATGAAGACATTCACGCGGAAACGCCCGATGCCGGGCGGGCTGATCGCGAAGTTGCACTCGTGCGTCGCCTCGAACTCGGCGGCCTGCTTGTCGTTCATGATGGCGCGCGCCAGCTCCTGGGTATGCACCGGGGTCAGCGCCTGATTGGAAACCGGCGTCATCTTGCCGTCCACCTTGAATGCCGGCGGGAAGCCGCTCGTGACGAACAGGTCGGAGGCCTTCTTGCTGATCATGCCGCGCAACAAATTGTGGATTAGCTCGGTGGCCTGGTCTCTTTCCATTTTTTACTCCTGAGTGATGCGGCCTAGCCGGGGAACAGATCCTTGTTCATCGCCTTGCTGCGCGCTTCGGCGGCACTGACGATGTTGTTTTTGACCAGCGTGGTCAGGCACTGATCGAGGGTCTGCATGCCGAGGTTCTGGCCGGTCTGGATCGCGGAATACATCTGCGGCACCTTGGCCTCGCGGATCAGGTTGCGGATCGCCGGAGTACAGACCATGATCTCGTGCGCGGCAACCCGGCCCGTGCCGTCCTTGGTCTTGAGCAGCGCCTGCGAGATCACCGCGCGCAGCGATTCCGACAGCATCGCGCGCACCATTTCTTTTTCGTCGGCGGGGAACACGTCGATGATACGGTCGATGGTCTTGGCCGCCGAGCTGGTGTGCAGCGTGCCGAACACCAGGTGGCCGGTTTCCGCCGCCGACATCGCGAGGCGGATGGTTTCCAGGTCGCGCATTTCGCCGACCAGGATGATGTCCGGGTCTTCGCGCAGCGCCGAGCGCAGGGCGTTCTGGAAGGACAGCGTGTCGCGCCCGACCTCGCGCTGGTTGATCAGGCATTTTTTGCTCTCGTGCACGAACTCGATCGGGTCCTCCACCGTCAGGATGTGCCCCAGTTCGTGCTCGTTGCGGTGGTTGATCATCGCCGCCAGCGTGGTGGATTTGCCGGAGCCGGTCGGGCCGGTGACCAGCACCATGCCGCGCGGATAGTCCGAGATGGTCTCGAAACTCTTCGGCGCCTTGAGGTCTTCCAGCGACAGTATCTTGGAGGGAATGGTACGCATCACCGCGCCCGCGCCGCGATTCTGGATGAAGGCATTCACGCGGAAACGCGCCAGTCCCGGCACCTCGAAGGAGAAGTCGACCTCCTTGTTCTCCTCGTAGAACTTGCGCTGCTGGTCGTTCATGATGTCGTACACCAGCGCATGCACTTCCTTGTGCTCCATCGCGGGCAGGTTGATGCGGCGCATGTCGCCATGCACGCGGATCATCGGCGGCAGGCCGGCGGAGAGATGCAGGTCGGAGGCTTTGTTCTTGACGCCGAAGGCAAGCAGTTCGGTGATATCCATTATAATCTTCCCTGTTTTGCCGGTTTTAATCCGGTTTAATTGAAACGGCCGCAGGCCGCGTGAAAAAAGGACAGGCAGCGCTCGGGATTATGACAACAATCGCTTCCAACTTGCAAGCCGTGCGCGCCGCGATGGACGCTGCCGCCGCCAAGGCGGGGCGCGTTGCGAACGGCGTGGTCCTGCTGGCGGTCAGCAAGACCTTCCCGCCCGGGGCGCTGCGCGAGGCCTATGAGGCAGGGCAGACCCGCTTCGCCGAAAGCTACGTGCAGGAGGCGCAGGACAAGATCGCCGCGCTGCGCGATCTGCCGATCGAATGGCACTTCATCGGGCCGATCCAGAGCAACAAGACGCGCACCATCGCGGAACACTTTGCCTGGGTGCATAGCGTGGACCGGCTGAAGATTGCCGAACGGCTCTCGGCGCAGCGCCCCGCGCCGCTGCCGCCGTTGCAGGTGTGCCTGCAGGTAAATATCAGCGGCGAAGCCAGCAAGAGCGGCGTGACGCCCGGGGAAATTGCGCAACTGGCAAAGGCGATCACACACCTGCCGCATCTCAGGCTGCGCGGGCTGATGTCCATCCCCGAGCCCAGCGACGAGGTTGCCGCGCAGCGCGAGGCATTCGCGCAGCTGCGCGAACTGCTCGAACAACTGAACCGGCAGGGCCTGCAACTCGATACCCTGTCGATGGGCATGTCGCAGGACTTTGCCGCGGCCATCGCGGAAGGGGCGACCATGGTGCGCGTCGGCTCGGCAATCTTCGGCAGCCGGAATTATCGTTAAAACCAAAGTCGAACCACGAAGGCCACGAAGAACGCGAAGAAAAACCATGCGCTGCACAAAAAAATGAAGGCCACTTTGCGAGCAAACATCCAATATCATTCAATCCCATGAAAACTTCGTGATCTTCGTGTTCTTCGTGGTGAACTGAGGTTTTCTGGGTTATCGAAAGGAATCGTAATGAACATTTGCTTCATCGGCGGCGGCAACATGGCGACTGCGCTCATCGGCGGCCTGCTCGGCAAGGGATTTTTCACCGAGCAGCTCTGCGTGGTGGAAGTCAACGCGGAGAGCCGCGCGCGGCTGCAGCGCGACTTCGCCGTGCAGTCCGTAGACAATCTCGTCGAGGGCCTGGACGGCAGCCAGGTCGTCGTACTCGCGGTGAAGCCGCAGCAGTTGCGCGAGGTGGCTCAGCAGCTTGCCCCGCTGATCAAGGGGCAACTGCTGATCTCGATTGCCGCAGGTATCCGCGCCGGCGACATCGCGCGCTGGGCGAACTGCCCGAAGGTGGTGCGGGCCATGCCCAATACCCCGGCGCTGATCCGCAGCGGCATGACCGGGCTGTATGCCTTGCCCGCGGTAGGCACCGTGCAATGCGGGCAGGCACAGGACATCCTGGAGGCGGTGGGCGAAACGCTGTGGCTGCAGGACGAGGCGATGCTGGATGCCGTCACCGCGATTTCCGGCAGCGGCCCGGCCTATGTGTTCTACTTCATCGAGGCGCTGCAACAGGCGGCGCGCGAACTGGGCTTCAATGCCGAGGACGCGCGCCGCCTGAGCCTGGCAACCTTCCTCGGCGCGAGCAAGCTGGCCGCCGGCAGCGACGAGGATGCGAGCGTGCTGCGCGCGCGCGTCACCTCGAAGAACGGCACCACCGAGCGCGCCCTCTTGAGCATGGCCGCCAACCGGGTCGCCGAACATATCGCGCAGGCCGCCCATGCCGCCGCCGCGCGCGCCAGAGAGATGGGCGACGAACTCGGCGACAAGCCGATGGAAAATAAATAACCCTGAAAAACTTCACCACGAAGAACACGAAGTGCACGAAGATATTTCATGGAAGCGAAAACACTGAACCAATCCGTTCGCCCTGAGCCTGTCGAAGGGCGGGTTTTGCAGCCCATCGATTTGGGGTCGCCTCCCATTCATGGTTCGACAGGCTCACCACGAACGGAAGGCTTATTCAGCGCCTCTTTAAATACTCGCAAGCACCTCTGATTTGGGGTAACGCTTTCTTCGTGCCTTCGTGGTTCAAATAAGGAATTGAAATAATGCTTAACGAAGCCCTGCTGTTCCTGCTCGACATGCTGCTGCAGCCGTTCGCGGCGATCCTGCTGTTCCGCTTTCATGCCGTATGGCTGCGCGCGCCGATGCGCAACCCCATCGGCGAATTCGTCATGGCGCTGACCGACTTCATGGTGCTGCGCGCGCGACGCTTCATCCCCGCGGTGCGCGGGCTGGACAGCGCGACGCTGCTGCTCGCGCTGCTGGCCGAGATGCTCTACCTGGCCGCGGCCCTGTGGGCGCAAGGCTACGCCTTCCACGGCTTTCCGCTGCCGGGGCTGCTGGTCCTGGCCATGGTCAAGCTGCTCAAGATCAGCCTCTACCTGCTGATGGCGGCCGTATTTGCGCAGGCGATCCTGTCCTGGGTGAATCCCCACACGCCGGTCACACCGCTGCTCTCAGCCGTCACCTACCGCTTCCTCCAGCCCCTGCGCCGCATCGTGCCGATGCTGGGCAGCGTGGATTTGTCGCCGCTGCTGCTGTTCATCGTCTGCCAGCTTATCGTGATCGTGCCGATCGGCGCGCTGGAACGCCTCGCGGCGGGAATGCTGTAAATGGCCGCGTGGTATCGCCGCAGCGGGGAAGTCATCACCCTGACCCTGCATGTCCAGCCCGGCGCGAAGCGCAGCGAGATCGCCGGGTTGCACGGCGAAGCGCTCAAGCTGCGCCTCGCCGCACCGCCCATCGAGGGGCGAGCCAACGAGGCCCTGCTGAAATTCATTGCGGAACTGTTCGGCGTGCCGCTGCGCCAGGTGGAGCTCAGGCAGGGTGGGCAATCGCGCCACAAGGTGGTAGCGGTCACCGGCAGCAAAATCGACCCGGAAAGCTTGCTGAAGCCGTCAGCCCAGTAAAAAAACAACCCTTAATCCGCAGATGACACAGATTACGCGAGATTAAACAAAAAAAGGCTGTCGAGTGAACATGATAAATTTGTATGGCCAGCAGTATCCGTCCTGAAAAATCTGCGTGAATCTGCGTAATCTGCGGATAACAGCTTTTTTTCGAATTAAATCTTCAGGCGCTCGACAACCCGCCCGTGCCGGAGATGCTCCTCGATGATCTCGTCGAGGTCTTTCTCGTCCAGATAGGTGTACCAGGTGCCCTCCGGATACACCACGATGACCGGCCCCTCGTCGCAGCGGTTCATGCAGCCGGCGGTGTTGATGCGGATGTTGTTCCTGAGGGTGGAGATGCCGAGTTCGGCAACCTTGTTCTTCATGTACTCGCGCGCCTTTGGCGCGCCGCGCTTGCCGCAGCAGTCGCCGCCGTCCGCGCGCTGGTTGGTGCAGAAAAAAACATGCTTGTCGTAAAAACCCATCATGTGCTCCGTAGATTGAAACCATCACATTATGCAGCAGGCTACAGCCCGCCACTGCCGCGCGCAATTATACTTTCCTGATGCGCCACAGGTGAAACAGCAGCAGCAGCGGAAAGACCAGCGCGATGGTCTGCGCCAGCCCGTTGTAGTTGAGCAGGTGCCCATAATGCCAGTGATACACCGACATCGCGGCGGCGGGCGTATTGTCGCCGAATACGAAATTCACCACAGCGAAATAGGCCAGCGCCACCGCGGCGCCGCAGGCGATCGCCGCGCCGCGCGGCAGCGACAGCGCGGCGAACAGCAGCGCCATGCCGAACAGCATCCCCAGCACCGCCTCGCTGTTGATCCACAGCAGCAGCGCCCAGGACTTCAGCAGCGCCGCCGCCGCGACGAATTTCGCCAGCGCCACCACGCCCAGTATCACCGGCAGCGCCACGGCGGCATTGCGCGGCGCGCGCAACAGGGTCAGCAGCAGCGTGCCCAGCATCAGCAGATTCAACGTGACGGCGCCGCTCTCCCACCAGTCGAACGGGGCAGAGGACAGCGCGGCAAACGGCTGGCGCGCCACCTCGCTGATGAACACGTTGCCCAGCATCGGCAGGGACGGATTGATCTGTCCGAACATCCACAGCGCGAGCAGCGCGAGGCCGAAGTCCATCTCCCGGCCCTGATGGAACAGGTCGCTGCGCCAGCGCGTCAGGCGGCCGAACAGCCAGTCCCACGAGGCCACGCGCACCGCCAGCAGCGCGCCGGCCAGCGCGCCCGCGCCGTTGGCGAGCAAATCCATGTTCGAGCTGATGCGCGTCGGCAAATACATCTGCAAATACTCCATGCTTGCCGAGAGCACGACGCCGAGGCACAGGCCGAGGGCCACGCTGGCCGCGGCGCCGAAGCGCGCATGCAGCGCCAGCCCGGCCAGCAGGCCGAACGGCAGGTAGGACAGCAGATTGACGGCCGCATCGAAGGCGGTATAGGTGAGCCGCAGGGGCGCGGCCAGCACCTCGAAGAAATCCAGCCCCTGCTCGCGCCAGCCGGTAAAGGGCGACAGGCTGGCGTACACGATGAACAGCGCATAGCCGATGGCCAGCCAGGTGCGCAGCCGCGCGCGGGGTTCGATGAAGAACAGTTCCTTCATTCGCAGAATTACCGATCCAGCGGACTGACCACGCCCTTGCCGCCCTTGTTCAGCACATGGGTGTAGATCATCGTGGTGGAAACATCCGAATGGCCGAGCAGCTCCTGCACGGTGCGGATGTCGTAGCCGCCTTCCAGCAGATGCGTGGCGAAGGAATGCCGCAAACTGTGTGTCGTTGCCGGCTTGGCAATGCGTGCATTCGACACGGCCAGCTTGATCGCGCGTTGCAGGGCCTGCTCATGGGCATGGTGACGGCGCTCGATGCCAGTGCGAGGATCGGTTGAAAGCGAGCGTGATGGGAAGACCCAGAACCACGGCCACGACTTACCGCCATCCGGATATTTTTTCTCCAACGCTTGCGGCATGAACACTCCCACCCGTCCAGCAGCCCTGTCCTGCTCCCACAGCCCGCGCACCCGCTCAAGATGTGCCTGCAAATCCGCGCATAGCGCGTCGGGCAACATGGTCACACGATCCTTGTTGCCTTTTCCCTCCCGCACCAGAATCTCGTGCCGCTCGAAATCTACATCTTTCACGCGCAGGCGAATGCACTCCATCAGGCGCATCCCGCTCCCGTATAAAAGACGAGCCATCAGCGCGTGCGTCCCCTCAAGCTGGGCCAGCACCTTCTTCACTTCGGCAACAGTCAATACCACAGGCAGCCGCTTGGGCTTCTTGGGGCGGGACAGATTTTCCAGCCAGGGTAAGTCGATCCCCAGCACCTCCTTGTACAGGAACAACAACGCCGAAAGTGCTTGTTGATGTGTGGAAGCCGAAACCTTCCCCTCGTTCGACAAATACGACAGATACGCCTCGACCTCGCGAGCCCCCATCGTATTGGGATGGCGCTTGCCATGGAACAGAATGAACCGCTTCACCCACTGCACATAGGAATGCTCGGTACGAAGGCTGTAATGCTTATAACGGATGCGGTCGCGCACCTGATCCAGCAGCTTCACCGGAGGCTGCGAGGGAATGCCGTCTTTCACAGAATCCATCGCCATGTTAGGATGCCTCGCGCTATATAAAACAAGGAGGTAGCAAATGGTTTCCCAGATTATACGGCACATGCCTCCAGCTTATACGGCGATTTTGCCATCTACTTTACGTTAGAGCATCCATACCGACGTATGGCTTTTTATATGGTGAGATGCTAGTCTTCGCCTATGGCAAATACTCGTTTTGATTGGGACACCGAAAAGGATGCTGAGAATCAGCAGAAACACGGCATTTCATTTTCCCGCGCCCAGTATGCTTTCGCTGACCCACAGCGCGTAATTGCCAAGGACATCACCCACAGCCAAACCGAAGAACGATTTTATTGCTTCGGGGAGGTTGATGGCGGCGTTCTTACGGTGCGATTCACATATCGCACTTCTGTTATTCGAATTATCGGCGCTGGCTATTGGCGCAAAGGAAAGGCAATTTATGAGCGCGAAAACGCAACGAAGTGAAGTTTCTGAGAAGGCTAATGCTGGCGCACGCCAGCGTTATGCCGGAACTAAAATAAAATACACGGATGAACCCCTAGGCAAGACCCAAGTAATTACCGACTTTCTTCCCTCACCGAGCGAATTAGCTTTTCGTGAGGAAGGCGTAAAAGTCACATTGGCTCTGAGCAAAAAAAGCATCGAGTTTTTCAAGACCGAAGCTTCGAAACATCACACCCAGTACCAACGCATGATTCGCCGACTTATCGACTCTTATGTTGATGCCCAAGCTCTAACCCTGCGCTCAAGCGGGACGCGCCAAAAGCGGCGCACCCCTTAGCTCCACGTTAGGCATTAGCAACTCTGCGCGCTCAACAAGTTTCCAGTGCAAAGTCGATCCTGCGTTTATCCAGTTTGTCGGAGCTATCCATCTATCTCCGCGCTCATTACTGCCGACAGCAGCCAAAGAACTTCCGCCGCTCTTCCAATGTAGCCGATATATTCCGCGTGCAAGTTTTTTCGTTTCAGCCTTGGTCATGCCTAACCCTCCATTCCAGCGGGACCGCCTTCGGCGGCCCCTGAATTATTGCGTTAGGCCGCACAAGGAACACCATGTCTGCCCAGTCGCCCATTCAGGATCTCAATCGTTTCTGGAGCCAAACGCGCTTGCCGGTGGTCTTTCAGCGTCAGCGCCCAGCGCCACTTCTCGTCCGTCTTCCCTACGCTGCCGATAACAAAGTATGGTTGCGCGACGGCCAGAGAAACAAGCCAAGTTGGGACAAAGACCATGGTGCCTGGGAGGTTCCGCAGGCTTGGTTTGAGCGAACGATTCGGTTGTCATTCGCCCGGTATCAAGCCTGCTATGTCATCCAACTTTATAGAGAGAAAGAAGTGTGCTCGGCCGCCTGTTGGAACGCGGTGGGAGCGGATTGCGAATGCTCCTGCATGGGTGCAAATCACGGGTCAGGCAAACCCAGCGGGCGCTGGTACGAGGTCAGCGATACGTTTGCAGTGATGTGGGGCGTACAACGTTACTCAGTCCGTCTACTCAAGGTGCCAGGTGCGGCCTAACCCTACATTCGAGAGGGACTGCGCAAAAGCGCGCAGCCCCTCAATTCCACGTTGGGCGTCACAGGAGCAGTGATGAAAAAGAGTACGCTGGTAATTTCACTGTTGTCTATTGCGCTTGTCGCCTCTAATGTTTGGTGGGCATACAAAGTACTGGATGCCGGTGTTACGCTTACCTATCAAAAGGCATCGCTTGAGGAAGCCCAGCAAGCACTCTCACAAGCATTGGCAATTATCAAAGTTTCTGGCTCCTCCAATGTTACGCGAGCGCAAATTGTAGAGGCCGCTCAAAAAGCTTGGCCATCTGGTGAGCCATTTGAAAAAGATGGTTATTTGTGGGTCGGTCGCCTCGGCTTGCGTTTTGATAAGAGCGGCCATTTAATCGACATTTTTCAAGGGTATTAGTGATGCAAACGCCCAACCCGGCAGTCAAGAGGGACGCCGCAAAAGCGCGGCGCCCCTTACTTTTACGTTAGCTGCTTAAAAGGAGATTCAACATGGCGACCCTCTATCACCAAGTTTGGATAAACACACCAGTGTCGAAATTGTACGAAGCGCTCGCCAGTGCCGACGGACTGGGCAGTTGGTGGGCCCCACATACATCTACCCAAACAGATGCTGGCCTTGTACTGGCGCACGGTGCAGGCTCTGAGCACGGCGAAGTAAAAATGAAGGTGCTGGACACAACCCAAGATAGGCGAGTTGAATGGGAGATCACCAGTACCCATCCTAAACGCAGCCCCGCTTCTGCCTGGACCGGCACGCACATCATTTTTGAAATATCCGAAAGAGAGAACCCGGGACACTGGCTGGGAATCAGCGATGAAGTACCACGCATGGCGGTTCTGGAGTTCCGACACTCCGGCTGGAATGAGGACAGTGAGTATTTGGGATTCTGCAACTTCGCTTGGGGCGAAACGTTACTAATGCTTAAGCAATGGTGTGAATCACAATGAGAGCGCAGCTAACCCTACGCTCAAGCGGGACTGCGCAAAAGCGGCGCAGCCCCTTAGCTCCACGTTGGGCATCTGAAAGCTAAGCATCCCTAGCGGGATTGCATACTGGTATCCGTTCGGATACACTGCGAAGCATGAACACCTTTGAACGCACCGAGGAATTCGACGATTGGCTCGCCGACTTGAAAGACAAAGTGGGGCGCGCCCGTATCGTTCTTCGCATCCGATCTGCGGAACATGGCAATTTCGGTGACTGCGAACCTGTGGGCGAAGGAGTCTTTGAAATGCGCGTCCATTTTGGACCGGGCTATCGAGCCTATTACACGCGGCGTGCAAAGGTCGTCTACTTGCTTCTCTTGGGCGGCGACAAGTCCACGCAAAAGCGTGATATCAAACGTGCCATTTCAATGGCACGAGCTTTGGATAAGGAGTGATCCATGAAAAAATTTGCACCCTTCGATGCTGCCGATTACCTCGATGATGAGGAAACCATTGCGGAATACATAACCGCCGCACTGGAAGACCCCAATCCCGATGTGTTTCTAACCGCCGTGCGTGATGTGGCTCGTGCCCGTGGTATGGCACAACTTGCCAAAGATGCTGGCCTTGGGCGCGAGAGCCTGTACAAAGCGCTTACGCCCGGTGCTAAGCCACGCTATGACACAATGCTCAAGCTGCTTCATGCGCTCGGCGTCAAGCTCTCCGCCTCTCCTGTTCACTCATGAGCAACTTACTGTGCGTCCCGTCGCAATGCCCAGCCCGATATTCAACCCGGACTCCGCAAAAGCGCGCAGCCGGTTAACTCCACGTTATGCCTCACCAAAAATTCGGCGCCCTTGGCATACCATTAATGATATATACATAATGCGGCATGTGGGAAATCGAAGAACACCGTCGCGTTGACAAACATCTGTCCGACTCCGTTCCTATTGAAGTTCTGAAGCGTTACGAAAAATGGAAAGGCATTGCCAGAATCTCGGGGCCACAGGGATTGCGCCTCATCAAGGGTTTTCACGATGAGGCTCTGTCAGGTGAATGGAAAGGCCATCGTTCTTACCGGCCAGGGGTCCAGTGGCGGGTGATTTACCGCGTTGTTGCCAATGTATTGCTGATTCAAGTTGTTCAAGTAACCGCCCACGATTACAGGAGGCCATGATATGAAAGATTCCCGCCCCGCAAAAAAACGAGTTGAAGTCTCGGTGGGAGAATCTGTCCGCATTTTGCGCGAACTCCAGGAGTTGAGCCAAAGCCAGCTTTCAGAACTTACGGGTATCCCCCAAGCCACCATCTCCGCCATCGAAAACGGCAGAGTAAATCTAGGGGTCGAGCGCGCAAAGGTTCTTGCTCGTGCCCTCCAGTGCCATCCTGCCGTGCTCGTGTTTCCCGGCTGGGAGGTTCCGCTTAAACATGCAGCATAACCCTGCCATAAGGACTTCCCTCTGGTACGTCTCAAACTGTTTTTTCAACTCCCGATGGAGAATCGCCATGACCCATAATCCACTCTTCTTTTTCCGGGCGCTGCTGGCCGCCCTGTTGCTGCTGACCGGCCTTGCCTGCCAGGCGGAGACGCCCGCCGCCGGGACGATCACCCCCGCCGAGCTCGCCCAGCGGCTGAAGGCGCCCAATTCGCCGATCATTCTCGATGTGCGCACGCGCGAGGAATATGCGGCGGGGCATATCGACAACGCGGTGAACCTGCCGCACGATGAACTGGAGCGCAGGCTGGGCGAAATACCCGGCAGCAAGTCCAGCGAAATCGTGGTGTACTGCCGGAGCGGGAAGCGCGCCGGGATTGCGGAGAAGATACTCATCGAGAAGGGTTACACGAACGTCAGGGATCTGGCCGGGCACTGGCAGGAGTGGAGCAAGCAGTCGAAATAGGCCCTGCCGTTTTTAGCTTCGCATCAATTCTTCGATTTCCGCGACTGCTTTCGGCGCGGCCGCGGTCAGCACTTCGCAGCCCTGCGCGGTGACCGCCACGTCGTCCTCGATGCGCACGCCGATGTTCCACAGCGCCTGCGGCACGTCATCGGCGGGGCGGATGTAGCAGCCCGGCTCGACGGTGAACACCATGCCGGCTTGCAGTGCGCGCCAGTTGTCGCCGGTCTTGTAATCGCCGACATCGTGCACGTCCATGCCGAGCCAGTGGCCGGTGCGGTGCATGTAGAACCGCTTGTAGCTTTCGCTCTCCAGCACGGTCTCCACGCTGCCCTGGCATAGTTTGAGGTCAATGAAGCCCTGCGCGAGCACGCGCAGCGCGGCGTCGTGCGGCGCGTTCCAGGGGTTTCCGGGACGCGCGGCGGCGATCGCGGCGGCCTGCGCGGCGAGCACGATCTCATAAACGTCTTTTTGTGCGGCGGAAAAACGCCCGTTCACCGGGAAAGTGCGCGTGATGTCGGAAGCGTAGCCACCCAGCTCGCAGCCCGCGTCGATCAGCAACAGGTCGCCGTCCCTGAGCCGGGCGTCGTTGCCCACGTAATGCAGCACGCAGGCATTCGCGCCGCCCGCGACGATGCTCGGATAGGCGGGATGGCGCGCGCCGTGGCGGCAGAATTCGTGCAGCAGTTCCGCCTCGAGCTGGTATTCGAATTGGCCGGGACGGGTGAACTGCATGGCGCGCCGGTGCGCCTGCGTGGAAATGTCCGCGGCGCGGCGCATGACGGCCAGTTCGTGTTCGTCCTTGAACAGGCGCATTTCGTTGAGCAACGTGCGCACGTCGTGGATTTCGTTCGGCGCGCGGATGCCGCTGCGCGCCTTGGCCTGCACCTCGCCGCGCAGCCTGAGGATGCGCTGGTCCCAGGCGGCATCGTGGCCCACCGGGTAGAACAGCGCGGGCTGGTTGCCCATCAGTTCGGCGAGTTTTTCGTCCAGTTGCGCGATCGGGTAGGCCGCATCGAAACCGTATTGCTCCCTGGCGGCATCGGGGCCGGCGCGGTAGCCGTCCCAGACTTCGCGCTCCGGGTTCTTCTCGCGGCAGAACAGGATGGCTTGCTTCTCCTCCCCGGTGACCAGCACCAGCACCGCTTCCGGCTCGGTGAAGCCGCTCAGGTAATGGAAGCTGCTGTCATAGCGGTAGCCGTAATGCGTGCCGCCGTTGCGCTCCGCCTCCGGCGCGGTGGGAAGGACGGCGATGCCGCGCTGCATTCTTTCCAGCAGTCGGGCGCGGCGTTGCTTGTAGATGGTTGAATCAATGGTCATGGCGCATTGTGCGATGAGCGTATCAGCTTGTCGAGTTCGGCGAGGCGCTGCGGCGTGCCGACGTCTACCCACAGGCCGCGATGGTGTTCGCCGCTGGCGCGGCCTGCGGCGATCTGCTCGCGCAGCAGCGGCGCGAGCGGCGCGGCGCTGCCGCGCAGGATGCGGCGGAACAGGGCGGGCTGATAGACGCCGATGCCGCTGAAGGTCAGAAGAGCGGGAAGGGGGAAGGGTGAAGGGGGAAGGGGACAAATCCGGCCCCCGGACAAAGCAAAATCGCCATTCGGGTGATGGGGGGGATTGTCGACCAGCACGAGGTGCGCCATGTCGCCGCTGGCCTGCAGCGCGGCGGCACGTTCGCTCAGGTGCGCAAAATCGTAGTCGCACCAGATGTCGCTGTTGACCACGGCGAAGGGTTCGTCGCCGAGCAGCGGCAAGGCATAGGCGATGCCTCCGGCAGTCTCCAGGGCCTTGCCCTCGTCCGAGTAGCGGATGCGGACGCCGTAGCGGCTGCCATCGCCCAGTGCGGTCTCGATCTGCGCGCCGAGGTGGGCGTGGTTGATGACCAGCTCGGTGATGCCGGCGCGCGCCAGGTTTTCGATATGCCAGACGATCAGCGGCTTGCCGCCGGCTTCCAGCAGCGGTTTGGGGGTGTGGTCGGTGAGCGGGCGCATGCGTTCGCCGCGGCCCGCGGCCAGCAGCATGGCCTTCAATCTAAGCCCCCCTCAACCACGAAGAACACGAAGCACACAGAGATAAAAACCAGTGCCACGGAGAAATGTTGGTCAGGCGAATGTCCGGCCTCGTGCCGATTCCCTGAAAAATCTTCGTGACCTCCGTGTCCTTCGTGGTGAATCATGTTTTTCAAAAGGTATATCCCGCCTGCACCTCGCGCGGCTCCAGCTCGTCGAGCAGGTATAGCAGCGGCTTGAGGCCGAGGTAGCGTTCGCAGGCGCGGCGCAGGTAGTCCATCACCAGCGGCAGGTCTTTCAGATAGCCGTCCTTGCCGTCGCGGTGATACAGGCGCGCAAAGATGCCCAGCACCTTGATATGGCGCTGCACGCCCATCCATTCGTAGTCGCGGTAGAACTCGCCGAAATCCGCACGCACCGGAAGCCCGGCCTTGCGCGCCTTTTCCCAGTAGCGGATCAGCCAGTCCATGATCTCCGCTTCTTCCCATTTGATATAGGCGTCCTTGAACAGCGAGGCGAGGTCGTAGGTGATCGGGCCGTATACCGCATCCTGAAAATCGAGGATGCCGGGATTGGGTTCGCTCACCATCAGGTTGCGCGAATGGTAGTCGCGGTGCACATAGACACGCGGCTGGGCAAGGTTGTTGGCGAGGATACGGCGGAAGCATTCTTCCAATGTCGCCTGCTGTTTGTCGCTGAGCACAACGCCCAAATGCCTGGCGACATACCACTCCGGAAATAAATTCAGTTCGCGGCGCAGCAGGGCTTCGTCATAGGGAGGCAGTTCATTCTCGCGCGAAGCGAGCTGGATTTTGATCAGTGCGTCGCTGGCCGCGCCATACAGTTCGCGCGCCGTGCCGCCATCCAGCGCCTGCAGATAGGTGGTGTTGCCGAGATCGGAGAGCAGCAGGAAGCCCTGCTGCAGGTCCTGCGCATATACATGCGGCACATGCGCACCCGCCTCCTCGAACAGCTTGGCGATATGCAGGAACGGGCGGCAGTCCTCATGCTGCGGCGGCGCGTCCATGATGATTCTGGTTGTGCCACTGGCAAAGGTAGCGCGGAAATAGCGGCGGAAACTGGCGTCGGCGGAAGCCGGGGCAAGGGTGAAGGTCTCGCCGGGGAGCTGGCCGTGCAGCCATGCGGTAAGCTGTTGCTGGCGTTGCATATCGGGCTTTTCGATGTTAATGGTAAACTTGCGGAAGTTTACCACCTTACTATTGTCATGCGGTTCCGTCTCAAGCCCATCGCCTTCACTTTGCTTTGCACTTTTGCGCACCATGCCGTCGCGAATGCGGAGCAACTCCCCTTGCGCATGGACAGGACCTTCAAGGCAATGGCGGAGCCGGTGCAGGAGACACCCGCCTTCGTCGAGGCGGATCACCTGACCGGCAAGAAGGAAAGCCAGATCGAAGCGACGGGCAACGCAATCCTGCGCAAGCGCGGGCAGTCCATCCGGGCGGATCGCCTGTTGTATTTTCAGGATACGCAGGATCTCGATGCGCAGGGCTCGGTAGTGCTGGAACAGGACGGCAACACGATGAGCGGGCCGCATCTCAAGCTGAATCTGGATACCAGCATCGGCACCATGGAGCAGCCGGTATACTATCTCGCGGAAAATGACGGGCGCGGGTCGGCGGACATGATGCACATCCACGACAAGCTGCATTACACGCTGGATAACGCAATCTACACGACCTGCCCGGCCGACGACGAGGACTGGCTGCTGAAGATGCGCGGCCTGGAGATCGACCGCGACCTGCAGATCGGCACCGCCCATCATGCCTGGGTGGAATTCATGGGCCTGCCGATCCTGTATTCGCCGTGGATGGATTTTCCGCTCAATGACCAGCGCAAATCGGGTTTTCTGTCGCCGGTATTTGGCAGCACTACCACCGGCGGCAGCGAACTGACCCTGCCCTACTACTGGAATATCGCGCCGAACCGCGACGCAACGATAGCGCCACGCGTGATGACCAAGCGCGGTGTGCTGCTCAACAACGAATTCCGCTATCTGGAACCGCGTTACAACGGTGTATTGGAGGTAGACGTGCTACCCAGCGATGCGCTGGCAAAGCGCAGCCGCACCCGCATGTCTATCATGCACAATCAAGCCCTCGCAGGCGGATTGAGTGGCTACGCCAATCTGCACAGCGTCTCGGATGATGCGTATTTCCGCGATTTGGGGAATACGGTGACTACCACTTCTCAGGTCAATCTTCTGCAGGAAATGGGGTTGACCTATGGCGCCGGGTGGTGGAGCGCAACCGCACGCGTACAGCGTTACCAGACCTTGCAGGATCCGGCTGCGCCGATTGGCGCGCCTTATAAGCGCCTGCCGCAGTTGACGCTCAATGCGCAGCAGAACTATTCCGGAGCCAGCCTTGCTTTTGCCGGCGAATTCGTGGATTTTGCCCATCCCACATCGCTGAATGCTCAACGCCTGGTGCTCAACCCCAGCATCAGTTATCCGCTGGTCAGCGATCCGGCGTTCTATCTCACCCCCAAGGTGGCGCTGCACAGCACGTATTACGCCATGGGAGCCAACAACACCAGCGCTTTAGCCCACTCTTCGCGCACCCTGCCCATCATGAGCGTGGACAGCGGGGTTGCCTTCGAGCGCGACTGGAACCTGTTCGGCGGCGGCTATGTGCATACGCTGGAACCGCGCGCCTTCTATGTTTATGTGCCGTACAAGAACCAGGACCGGCTGCCCAATTTTGATTCGGCGCAGGCCGGTTTCGACTTTACCCAGATGTTCACCGAGAACCGCTTTTTCGGCAGCGACCGGGTAGGCGACGCAAATCACATCACCCTGGCCCTGACCTCGCGCTTGCTGGCACAGGAAAACGGCATGGAGCGATTGAGAGTGATGGTAGGCGAGCGTTTCAGCTTCAAAACGCCCCAGGTGAATTTTGTCGCACC
Source organism: uncultured Gallionella sp. (assembly GCA_964401425.1). Classification (GTDB taxonomy): domain Bacteria; phylum Pseudomonadota; class Gammaproteobacteria; order Burkholderiales; family Gallionellaceae; genus Gallionella. The sequence continues at coordinate 16,460 of CAYNYH010000002.1, forward strand.
CACGACGACGACCAATAAATCCGACATCCTGCTTGCCGTTTCCGGGAACGCAGCCAAGGCTTTGTCTTTTGACAGCGAACTCCAGTACGACCCCAACCTGGCGCACAGCCAGCGCTATAACATCGCCATGCGTTACCGGCCGGAAGTCGGCAAGTCTCTCGATCTCGGCTACCGTTTCCAGCGCAATGCCCTGCGCCAGGCCGATCTTTCCGGCCAATGGCCGTTATCCAGCCGCTGGCGCGCGATAGGACGCTTGAATTATTCCATACAGGACAACAAAACTTTGGAGTCGATCGCCGGGCTTGAGTATAATCAAAGCTGCTGGACGCTTCGATTTGTGGCACAACGTTTCACTGTCGCGGCACAGCAGGCTGTTACCGGCATTTTCCTGCAACTTGAGTTGAACGACCTGGTCAGTGTCGGCGTGGACCCCATAGATGTCTTGAAGCAGAACGTGCCCAGCTATACCAAGTTAAACGCAGGATCCGCCAATAAACCCAGTTCAGTCTTGCGTTGAACAGGACAGAGGAATGATGATATCCAGAACGGCAGCTACCGCGCTGATTTGCTGCGCAACATTCAGTGCAATATACCCCGCTTGCGCCGCCGATACCGCAACGGCAAAGCCCGCCCAGGCGACGCCCGCAATCACCGAACCGCACAAGCCAAATCCGCAACAACAGGTAGCGGTGATCGACTCCGTAGTTGCGGTGGTTAACGACGACGTGATCACCCGCCAGGAACTGGATGACCGGCTGCGCGCGGTGGTGCGCCAGCTGCAGAAACAGGGTACACCGCTGCCCGCGCCGGAGGTACTGGAAAGACAGATACTCGAGCGCATGATCACCGACATGCTGCTGGCGCAATACGCCAAGGAAAACGGCGTGCGCGTGGACGATACACAACTGGATATGGCGATTACACGCATCGCGCAACAGAACAACATCCCGTCGCTGGCCGAATTCCGCACCAGACTGGAAGCGGACGGGGTGGACTTCAAAAAATTCCGCGAAGAGATCCGCAGCGAAATCGTTTCCACGCGCCTGCGCGAGCGCGAGGTGGAAAGCAAGCTCGTCATCAGCGACAGCGAGGTGGACAGTTACCTCGCCAACAAGGCTAAAACAAGCGGCGCGGATGAGGAGCTTCATCTCGCACATATCCTGGTGGTGATACCGGAACAGGCCAGCGCAGAAAAGATACAGGCTGCGCGCGACAAGGCGGAGCAGGCGTTGAGTCAATTGAAGGGCGGTGCGGATTTTGCGCAGGTTGCTGCGGGATATTCCGATGCCAAGGACGCGCTGAAAGGCGGCGACCTCGGCTGGCGATCAAGCGACCGCCTTCCGCCGCAGTTCGCCGGTGAGCTGAATAAACTGCAGCCCGGACAGGTCACTGCGCTGCTGCGCAGCCCGAACGGTTTCCATATCCTCAAGCTGGTCGAGAGGCGCAGCGGCAGCACGCCGGTGGTCATCACGCAAACCCATGCGCGGCATATCCTGATCAAGACCAGCGAAATCGTTTCCGAAAGCGAGGCCAGGAACCGGCTGATGGAAATCAAACGGCGCATCGAGAGTGGTGCAGATTTTGCCGAGCAAGCCAGACGCTTTTCCCAGGACGGCAGCGCGCAACAGGGCGGCGATCTGGATTGGCTGTCACCTGGGCAAACCGTGCCGGAATTCGAAGAGGCCATGAACAAGCTGCAACCCGGCATGGTAGGCATGGCGCAAACGCAATTCGGCTGGCACCTGATCCAGGTGCTGGAGCGGAGGAATACCGATGTCAGCGAACAGCAACAGCGCCAGCAGGCGCGTCTGGCCATCGGCACCTTCAAAGCCGATGAGCAGTATCAGGACTGGTTGCGCCAACTGCGCGATCGCGCATTTATCGAATACCGCCTCGAAGAAAACCAGTAAGCGGTGAATGCGGTATCTTCTCCAGCACCATTGGCGATCACCGCCGGCGAACCGGCTGGCATAGGCGCGGATTTATGCGCGCAGCTTGCCGCCGCGCCGCCCGGCGTCCCGCTGGTGTTAATAGCCGATAAAAACCTGTTGTTGCAGCGTGCCGCACAACTCGGCATCAATTTGCAACTGCGTGATTATGTTGCTGGCAAGGGCGTGATAACGCCCTCTTCCCTTCCTCCTTCCCTGCCGACCATACATATTCCGCTCACTGCACCCTGCCAGGCCGGCGTGCTGGATGCCGCCAACAGCGGCTATGTGCTGGCCTTGCTGCGCCGCGCCGTGCAAGGCTGCCAAGTTGGTGAATTTTCCGGCATGGTTACCGCGCCGGTGCACAAGGGCATCATCAACGATGCCGGAATAGCGTTCACCGGCCATACCGAATTCCTCGCCGAGCAGACCGGCGCCGGAAAAGTGGTGATGATGCTGGTCGGCGGCGGGATGCGTGTGGCGCTGGCCACCACCCACCTTCCGCTGAAAGACGTGCCTGCCGCAATCACCGCGCCGCTGCTGGAAAACGTGCTGCGCATCATCCGGCGCGATCTGCAATCCCGCTTCGGCATCGCGCGGCCACGCATCCTGGTGGCCGGCTTGAACCCGCATGCGGGCGAGGGTGGCTACCTGGGGCGCGAAGAAATCGAAATCATGAACCCGGTGCTGGACGGGCTGCGCACCGAGGGCATCGATGTCAGCGCGCCGCTGCCCGCCGATACACTCTTTACGCCGCAGAAGCTGGCGCAATGCGACTGTGTGCTCGCGATGTATCACGATCAGGGGCTGCCGGTGCTCAAGCACGCCAGCTTCGGACAGGGCGTAAACGTCACGCTCGGCCTGCCGATCATCCGCACCTCGGTGGACCATGGCACCGCGCTCGATCTGGCGGGAACCGGCAGGGCAGACGTCGGCAGCCTGCTGGAGGCAATCCGGCTCGCGGCACTGATGGCACAGAATCAACAGGCGCACCGTGCATAGAGCACCCGCAAATTTTGGCTCCGGCATAACTTGTGCTGACGCACAAATTAGCCTGCGCCAAAATGCTTTTTTGGATTGTTTGCATGAACCATAAGGCAAAAAAGCATTTTGGCCAGAACTTCCTCATCGATGAACGGATCATCGCCGATATCATCGCGGCAATCCGCCCCGAGCCAGGCGACAACATGGTCGAGATCGGCCCCGGCCTGGGCGCGCTGACCCGCCCGCTGCTGAAGCGTTTGAATCGCCTGCACGTGGTGGAAATCGACCGCGACATCATTGTGCGGCTGGAAAATGACTATCCAAAAGACAAGCTCGTTATCCATGCCGGGGATGCGCTGGAATTCGATTTCGCGGCGCTGCCCGCCCCGTTGCGCATCGTCGGCAACCTGCCCTACAACATCTCCTCGCCGCTGCTGTTCCACTTTGCCGAATATGCCGCGCATATCCGCGACATGCACTTCATGCTGCAAAACGAGGTCGTCGAGCGCATGGTCGCCGAACCGTCCACGCCGGAATACGGGCGGCTGTCAGTGATGCTGCAATACCGCTTCCGGATGGAGAAGCTGCTCGATGTGCCGCCGCAGTCTTTCCGCCCGGCGCCCAAGGTGGATTCCGCCGTCGTGCGCATGATCCCGCTGCCCGCCGGCGAGATCGTGGTGCGCAATGAAAAGTTGTTCGCCGCAATCGTCAGCGCGGCATTCGGGCAGCGCCGCAAGACGCTGCGCAACACCCTGCGCAGTTACCTGAATGAGGCGGATTTTGAAAAGCTGGGTATCGATCCCCAGTTGCGCGCGGAAAACCTGGCCGTGGCGGACTTTGCACAAGCGGCGAATTATCTGGATAAGTCAGAACGCAACCCTTAAGCGGATTACCGTGCAGGCCAGGTTCAACAGGTCAGCCGATGCCATACTGCTTCAGTTTCTTCCACAGCGTAGTGCGCGACATGCCGAGCCTCCCGGCGGCGGCGGCCTTGTTTCCTCCGGTTTCCTTCAGCGCTTCCAGGAGAATCTCCTTCTCTTGCCCTGCCTGCTGCGCCGGGGCGCGATAATAACGCTGCACCAGTGGCGCAGCCGTCACCGGAGCAGCCGCGGCCCGTGTATCGACAATCTGATGAGCGGCCTCCTGTATCTCCGGCGGCAGGTGTCGCACCAGGATAGATGTGCCATCCACGTGCACCATTGCATATTCCAGGGCATTGACCAGTTCCCTGACGTTGCCCGGCCAGCTATAGGCGCCCAAGGCATCGAGCGCTTCGTTGGAAAGCTGGATGTCGCGCCCCGGGTGACGGTCAAGCATGTTGGTCAGCATGGTGCTGACCAGCAGCGGAATGTCTTCGCGACGTTCGCGCAAGGCGGGAACATGCAGCGGAAGCACCCGCAACCGGTAATAAAGGTCGGCACGGAATTCGCCGCTGTTGACCATGGCCGGCAAATCACGGTGCGTTGCTGCGATAATCCTCACATCCACCTTGCGTGTCTGGTTTTCGCCGAGCCGTTCGATTTCGCGTTCCTGCAGGACGCGCAGCAGCTTTACCTGGACATTCAGCGGCACCTCGCCGATCTCGTCCAGCAGCAACGTCCCGCCGTGCGCCGCCTCGAAGCGGCCCTCGCGGGCTGTAGCCGCGCCTGTGAATGCGCCGCGCGCGTGACCGAACAACTCGCCTTCGAGCAACTGCTCGGGAAATGCGGCGCAGTGCACCCGTATATACGGCCCCTTGGCGCGGCTCGAATTATCGTGCAAGGCACGCGCAACAAGCTCCTTGCCGGTGCCGCTCTCGCCGGTAATGAGGATGCTGGCCTCGCTTGCCGCCGCCCGCAGGATTTGGCGGAACAGATCACGCATCACCACGCTATGCCCCACCAAACCACCCAGGCGCAACCTGTCGCTGGCCGCCTCCTCCAGTTGCACCTCATGGGTGCGGTCGCGCAACACCACGGCACAGTATACCGACTGCCCGTCATAGGGCAGCAACATCGCCCACATGCGCAAGGGGATCAGCATCCCGTCCGGGCGTTGCACGACGAGGTCCTGGACCTTCTTTCCCTGTATCGCGTTTTTCATGAGGGTGCAATGTCCCCTCTTCTCGCAGCTGCGCGCGCATTCCGTTCCCTGGAAAAGGCTGGGGCAGAGTTTATCCAGAATATTGTCATGGTTCTGTCCCAGCATGCGGATGGCCGCTTCATTGATCTCCACGACGCGGCGCCGCTGATCAAGCAGAAGAATCCCCTCCTCCAGATTGTCAAGAAACTGCCTCAATCCCGGCAAATTAATCATGATCGTTCATCGCCCTTCAAAATGTTCACTGTGAACGGCATGTTAACGTTACCTTTTAACATTGTCAACCCGCGCAATAAGCGCCTGCGCACGCAACGTCTTTATTTTCAATAAACTACATTTGTGGCACGGTAAATGCTTATATCAATGCGTCCACCTGTGAACAGCGTTTTATCCCACAGGCGAAGCCCCTCCCAAAATGGCAGGGAATTCAACCAGGTTTTTATACAAGGAGTCTTAATCATGAAAACATATATTTTGTCGGGCCTGATCATCGCTGGTGTTTTGGCCTCTACAGCCGCGCAAGCCACAATATCCCCAACTGATGAAATTTACTCCGGCATGAGCGCTACTGCGATACAGAAAGACCAGCAAGCTAACCCGGCTGCCGAGCGACATTCAACGGGTAAGGCAACGTGCGTCTGGCATGAAGCGGAAAGTAGTGCGGTCGATTCACTGTATGCCGCCTACCCCGGCGATGAATATGTGGAAAAGGCCTATCTTGCCCCGACCAACCAGAGTTTTGTGTGCTGACAGGTTTTATGCAGACATCTTCCACGGTCTGCAGATAGCGCAAGCTTTCGTTAGTTTCTCCAAGTCTTAACCTCTCCCAAGCTGTTAAGATGTTCTGCCCCTGACCCAGAAAAGCCAGGGGCATTTTTTTTGCAAGCTTAACGAACCAAATAGACACCAAACGGTCAACTACGGCGCACATTAGCTGTCTGCCAATAAAACGCAAAATCAAGCTTCCGACTATGTGCTGAAACCTCATCCGTCAATCAACAATCAAGGAAATTAAATGTTTATTCAATGGAAAAAAATTGCCGCTGCCTTGTCTGCCGCCGTACTGCTGGGCATGAGCCCGGGAATAGTGTCAGCCCAAGGCCACAGCCATTCGCATGACGCAGCGGAGTCAGCACAGCTCACCTTGAATAACGGCAAAAAATGGGCCACCGATGACAGTCTGCGCCAGGGCATAAGCCGCATTCGCGATGCGCTGACAGCCGAGCTCCCGTCCATCCATTCCGGCAAGGCCACGGCGGAGCAGTACCGCGCACTGTCACAGAAGATGGATGACCAGATTGCGTTCATGGTGAAAAACTGCAAACTGGAACCAAAAGCGGATGCCATGCTCCATCTCGTGCTGGCCGACATTATTGCCGGTGCGGACGCGATGAAAACGCGGAGCTCCAGCGATGCATACAAGGGCGCTGTGAAGATTGCCAGCGCGCTGGATAATTACGGGAAGTATTTTGATCACCCCGGCTGGCATGGGCTGGAGCACTCCCACTGAATGCAGGGAAGGATCAATCTCACCTTCCGGGGAGGCCGCATATGACGAAACTGGCGTGGAAAAAGAAGCTGAGTGTCGGAAACGCGGTTATCGATTCCGAACACAGAAATCTGATGGAGATAATCGATAACATCGAGTCCCTGATCAAGGCAAAGGATGGCCACGCCCTGTCGCAGGTATTCGGGCAACTGGAACAATGGCTATGCATTCATTTTGCAAACGAGAACCATATAGCCCAATCGGTTAATTACGACTTTACCCAGCACAAGCAGGCGCAACAGAATCTGCTCAAGGAGGCCAGACGCTTGAAAGAGGGAGTGGCTATCAAGGGTAGCTTATGGCCTGAAAACGAAATAAAGCACTACTCCGGTTATTTGAAGCGCCAGTTAGTTGAACATATCACAAACGCGGATATGCGAATGAAGTCAGTGCTGCAGCATCTTCCCTACGATTTCCTGCCCGAAAGCGGCGTGCATAAATGCGAGTGCGGCTGCAGCCTGTAGGCAGCCTCCGACATGAGCGATGGCCGGCAAGCTGCACCTGAAAACTCGGTGAGTAACGGTAGACTAACCACCTACAGCCGCTCTTCACGCCGGCGCAGGGTGCGCCATACCCAGATGCCGGATAGCAACAGCGCCGCAGCCAGCAACCACAGCGGCCAGCGCACAGGCTGATTCCAGGTGCGGCGTTGCCGGTCGCGCTGCGCAGCCTCTATGCGCCAGTATTTGAGCTTGTTGTTGGCCATCACGTTGGGCTTCACGTTATGCAGCCAGCCGTGCTGCAACACGTAGCTCTTCGGGTGAAAGCCCCACAGCCACGGCGAGTCGCGGCGCAGGATTTCCAGCATCCGGTCGATGATGGCCTGCCGCGCCTGGCTGTTTTCCATGTTCTTCATCTGGCCGAACAGCCGGTCGTATTCCGGGTTGCTGTAGTTCGCCGCATTCTCGCCGCCCTTGCCTACCTTGGCCTGCGCGCCGTGCAGCAAAAATAAAAAATTCTCCGGATCGGGATAGTCGGCATTCCAACCCATGTAGAACATTTGCGTATCGCCCTTGCGGATCTTGTCCTGGAAACGATTCCAGTCAGTGCTGCGTACATCGAGTTGCACGTTGATTTTTTCAAATTGTTTGCGCAGCCAATCCAAGCGCGACTTGCCCCCCACCCCAGTCGCGGTTGTATCCATGTGTATTACCAGCGGCTGCATGGTTTTTGCGTCCACGCCGTTGGGATAGCCCGCCTCGGCGAGCAAACGCCTGGCTTCCTCGATGGGTTTGCGCCTGGGTGCGCCGCCCATCCAGTCATACACATAACGATTGAGGCCCGCCTCACCCTCGCGATAACCGAAGATGCCCGGCGGGATCGGCGACTGGGCGGCGATGCCGCGCCCGTTGGCGAAGATGGAAATGAATTCCTCGAAATCCACCGCGATCGCAATCGCCTGGCGCAGCTTGCGCGCCCTGTCCGAATTTCCGCCGACCGTTGTATCCAGCCAGTTGAAGCCGGTGTACATGGTAGAGGTCGCAACCGCCGTCGAGAGCACGATCCCCTGCGCCTTCATCTCCTCAGTCACGGTGGCTTCACCGCCGACGTTTACCTGTACCGCCTGGTCGAAGCTGTCCGAGCTGATGCCGGAAGCATCGTAATAACCCTGCAAAAACTTGTTCCAGTAGGGGATGGTTTCCTTTTCCAGGCTGAATACCACCTTATCGATCAGCGGCAGCGGCCGGCCCGCATCCGCCAGCAGCCCGGCCTGTGCATCTCCCGCATCGCCTTCGGCCGGATAGGTCTCGCTGTCGTAGGACGGGTTGCGGCTCAGCACCATGCGCTGGTTGGGATTGTTCTCGGACAGGTAATACGGCCCGCTGCCCACCGGCCACCAGTCCAGTGTCAGGTTGCGCTCGCGCATCCCCGGCTGCGCGTAGAAACGCTCGGCCTCCTGCGGCATCGGCGCGAAAAACGGCATCGCCAGCCAGTAGGCGAACTGCGGGTACTTGCCATGCACCTCGATGCGGTAGGTGTGCTCGTCCACCACCTGCACGCCCGGCAAGGGGTAGGCATTCAGGTCGAGGAACGCGCCGGGATTTTTCTGCGCCGCCTGCTGCAACTTCGCGGCAAAGTCCTTCAGGCCGACGATGTATTCGCCCATCACGCCAAGGATAGGCGTATGCAGTTGCGGATGCGCCAGGCGCTTGATCTGGTAGGCGTAATCGGCCGCCGTGACGGTGCGCGTGCTGCGGTGCGGAAAATCGCCCAGCGCATGGATGCCGCGCAAGCCGTCCGGTGTCAGGTGCATATTCTCCGGCGCAAACGCCGGATGCGGCTGGTAGCGCATGTTGGGTTTGATGCGGATTTCGTACACGCTGAGGGCGATTTTTTCCGCGGGTGCGTTATCTGGCAGCGGGCGGCGCGCCTTGTCCAGGTAGCGCACGACCGGCATCCCGCTCGCGGCCAGCGGCACCAGCTCGTAAGGGCGCTTCAGGTAATGATACTGCAGCGGGGGCGCATAGATCTGCGCGAGGAATTCATACTCGTTCTCGCTGTATGCCTGTGCCGGATCGAGATGCTTGGGACGCTCGGTGAACGCGGTGTAGAGTATCGGCTGGCCATCGTCCGCCGCAGGATAGGGGTTGTTCCACAATCCGCCGCCACAGGCGGAAAGCAGCACAACCAGCGGCAAGGCAAACCAGGCTCTCATGGCGCAAAGTGTAGCGGAATCATGCCGGCGCGTCATGATTGAGGAGTATGAAGAGCTCTGGCAATCTCTGATGCTATACTTACACCCGCTTTGTTAACCGCACCCACGAGGAATACATGAAACGGTTTTTGATGTTGTTGACGGTCGCCCTGACCAGCGTGAGTTTATTTGCCGCGACGGCGGAAGCCAAACGTTTCGGCGGAGGCGCCAGTTTCGGCAAACAGCGGACGATGGCTCCGCAGCAAGTGCAGAAGGCTCCTGCTGCCGCGCCTGCGCAGGCTCCTGCCGCAGCACCCGCACCGCCCGGCAACAAGTGGCTGGGCCCATTGGCCGGCTTGGCGATCGGCGCCGGGCTGGGCGCGCTGTTTGCCAGTATGGGGCTGGGTGAAGGCATGGGCACTATCCTGATGATCCTCCTCGGCGCAATGGCGGTGATGTTCCTGCTGGCAAAATTCCGCAAGCAACAACCCCAGCCTGCCATGCAATACGCCGGAGCGGGCGCGCCCTACGCTGCACCGCAACCGCTGACCGGCGGTTCGGCGAATATGCCCAATGCCTCCACTGCCGCGGACAATATCCCGGCGGACTTCCCGGTGGAGAGTTTCCTGCGCAGCGCAAAGACCACCTTCATCCGCCTGCAGGCCGCAAATGACCGCAAGGACCTGAACGACATCCGCGAATACACGACCCCGGAGATGTTCGCCGAAATCTCGATGCAGATGCAGGAGCGCGGCGACGCGCCGCAGAGAACCGATGTCCTGTCCGTCAGCGGCAAACTGCTGGAAGTGGCGAACGAGGGCACGCTTGCGATCGCCAGCGTGCGCTTCGCCGGGCAGCTGCGCGAAAACAACGGCGCGCCGGAAAACGTGGATGAAATCTGGCATGTGCAGAAGGACCTGAGCGATGACAAATCGGTCTGGCTGTTGGCCGGTATTCAACAGACCGCCCTGCATTAAGCGGCCATGTTCCCCCATCCTTCTGCCGCAGCGCTGAACCATTTGCTCGCGCAGAACGGCTGGGCGCTTGCCAGGCTTGCGCGCTTCGCGGGAAAGACGGCGCGCTTCGACATCGCGCCGTTCTCTTTCGCCTGCACCATCCTGGCGGATGGCGCGGTGCGCAGCGCCGATGCCTCAACCACTGCGGACGCCATCCTCGTCATCCCCCCCACATTGCTGCCGCGACTGGCATTGCACGACGAACACGCACAGGCTGAAATTCATACCGAAGGCGACGCCGCGCTGCTGACGGAAATCTTCTTCCTGTCGCACAACCTGCGCTGGGATGCGGCGCATGACCTGGGCCGCATCACCGGCAACGCTGCCGCAGAACGCATCATGCAGACCGTGCAGAGCGCCCGGCAGCACCTGCACGGCGCATCGGAAAACCTCTCGAAGTCGGCGACGACATACTTCACCGAAGAACACCCGCTGCTGGCCGGGCGGCAACAGATTGTTGCGTTCGTGCAACAGGTGGACGTACTGCGCGACGATGTGGCGCGCATGGAGCAGCGCATCAGGCAGCTGTCGGCTGCAGGGGATCATTGACATGTTACGTTTGCTGCGGCTGCTGAAAATCATCTTTGTCGTATTGCGCTTCGGGCTGGACGAATTCCTGCTCGCGCCCGAACAGGTGCGCTGGCTGCGCGCACCGCTGAACCTCCTGCTGTTCATGCGCAACGTTTCCGAGCCGCGCGCGGTCAGGCTGCGCCGCGCGCTGGAAAACCTCGGCCCGATCTTCGTCAAGTTCGGGCAGATGCTGTCCACCCGGCGCGACCTCCTGCCGGCCGACATCGCCGACGAACTCGCCAAGCTGCAGGACCAGGTGCCGCCGTTCCCCTCCGCGCAGGCGGTAGCCATGCTGGAAACGGCCTACGGCAAGCCGTTGCGTGAGGTGTTCCGCAGCTTCGAAGAAATACCGGTCGCCAGCGCCTCGGTGGCGCAGGTGCATTTCGGCGTGCTGCCGGACGGCCGCGATGTCGCGGTGAAGATCCTGCGCCCCAATATCACCGGCATCATCTCGCACGATGTCGCGCTGCTGAAAGCGGCGGCGGACATGGTCGAGTGGTGGGCGGAAGGCCGCCGCCTCAAGCCGCGCGAGGTCATCGAGGAATTCGAAAAACATCTGGAAGACGAGCTCGATCTGATGCGCGAGGCGGCCAATGCCAGCCAGCTCAAGCGCAATTTCGCCAATTCGACGATGCTCATGGTGCCGGAGATGTACTGGGATTACTGCAGCCCGGAAATCATGGTGATGGAGCGCATGTACGGCTTCCCGGTCAGCCAGGTGGGCGCACTGCGCGAAGCGGGCATCGACATTCCGAAGCTTGCCGAAAACGGCGTGGAGATTTTCTACACCCAGGTGTTCCGCGACGGCTTCTTCCACGCCGACATGCACCCGGGCAACGTGCAGGTGGCGGCGGACGGGCGCTATATCGCGCTGGATTTCGGCATCATGGGCACCCTCACGGATACCGACAAACATTATCTCGCGCAGAACTTCATCGCCTTCTTCCGCCGCGACTACAAGCGCGTCGCCGAGGCGCACATAGAATCCGGCTGGGCGCCCGCCGGCACCCGCGTGGACGAACTGGAATCGGCCATCCGCGCGGTGTGCGAGCCGATCTTCGACCGGCCGCTGCGCGAGGTCTCCTTCGGCCGCGTGCTGCTGCGCCTGTTCCAGACCTCGCGCCGCTTCGGCATCGAAGTCCAGCCGCAGTTGGTGCTGCTGCAGAAAACGCTGCTCAACATCGAAGGGCTGGGGCTGCAACTCGACCCCGAGCTCGACCTGTGGAAGACCGCCAAGCCGTGGCTGGAGCGCTGGATGAACGAGCAGGTCGGCTGGCGCGGTTTCCTCAAGACGCTGCACGAAGAGGCGCCGCACTATGCCACCCTGCTGCCGCAACTGCCGCGGGTACTGCACCGCCGCCTGACGAGCGACGGCTCCGCCCAGCATGCCGAGATGCTGCACAAGATACTGGAGCAGCAGAAACGCAACAACACCCTGCTGACCCTGATCAGCCTGTTGCTGCTGGGCATTGTTGCATGGAGTATCATCGGCTCCTACGCAGCCTGAAGGCGACCTGCCTTCCCCCACGAGGACGCGACCATCCCTGCCGATGATCGGCCAGGATAGCCGTATATCCGCGCCGGCCTGCGACGGATTATTCAAGGAGGTGACTGAAATGAGAAACTCAGCGACGTTTCCTTTCATGGCTTGCTGCCTCTTTCTGGCCTTCGCCTACCCTGCCATTGCACAAGCCAGGCACATCGATGCGCCCTCCCTGAATGAGCTCGTCAAGCAGGAAGAAGAAGTCCGCCTGGCGCGCAAAGCCATTGTCGACGCGGAACGCGCCCATGGCGTCAATCACCTCAAGGTCGCCGAACAGCTCGACAGGATGGCGCGTGTTTACGAAAAGCAGCGCAAATACGCCGCCGCCGAGCCTTTTCTCAGGCGCGCCCTGAAGATACGCGAGGCGAGCCGCGGCCAAAACGACCTTGCCGTAGCCGAGACGCTCAACAACCTCGGCGAACTGTATCTCGAGCAGGGGAAATATGCCGCGGCCGAGCCGCTGTTCAAGCGCGCGCTGGTCATCGAGGCGAACGTCTATGGCACCGACAGCGTCAAGCTGGTCGCGCCGCTGTTCCGGCTCGCCGAATTGCAGGAATCCCAGCGCCAGTTCGCCATCGCCATCCAGCTGCACCAGCGTGCGCTGGCCATCCGCGAGAAGGAGCTGGGGGCTAACCACCGCGAGCTGGACGGTTCCCTGATGCATCTCGCGCACCTGCATCAGGAGCTCGGCCAATATGCCGAGGCCGAAGCCCTGCTCAGGCGCGCCCTGGCGATCCGCGAGAAAACTTTTGGCGCGGACAGCAGCGCGGTGAAAATAGCCCTGTTCAACCTGGCGCTGGTTTACCAGGCGCAAGGCCGTGAAGCCGATGCCGAGCCGCTGCTCAAACGCGCGCTTGCCATCAGCGAGAAAGGCAACGGCGACCAGCCCGGCGCCCTGGCGCCGATTTTCTACCTCGCAAAATTATACGAGGCGCAGCATCGCTACCCTGCCGCTGAGGATATGCACAAGCGCGCGCTGAGCATCGCGGAAAAATTCTACGGGGTAGATCACCCGGAAGCCGCCAAGGTGCTGGACAATCTGGTCGGGCTTTACAAGATGCAGGGCAAATATACCGAGGCGTTACCGGTCGCAAAACGCGCACTTTCCATAGAAGAGAAGGCTTACGGCCAGAGCCATGCCGAGGTTGCCAAAAGCCTGAACAACCTGTCCCTCATACAAATGGATTTGGGGCAATACGCGGAGGCCGAGCAATCGCTGAACCGCGCCCTGACTATTGAAGAAGCCGTCCACGGCAGCAATCATCCCAATGTGGCGGCCGTGCTGGACATCCTGTCCGACCTGTACAAGAAGCAGAATAAAGCCGAGATGTCAGCTCAGGCCGAGGCGCGCGCCAGGCAGATCCGCCGCACCCAGCGCTAAACGCCGGCTGCTACTATCAGACGAAAAACCCGCTATCCCACAGTTCCTGGGTCAACGCCCGGTAGTCAGCCGCACCCGGGCTGTGCGGCGCGAAATCAAACACATCCTTGCTGTGCATCGGGCTGGTCGCCAACGCGACGGTTTCGCTGATGCGCGTTTCGCACACCAGCGCACCGTAGCGGTCCCTGAGCTTGTCGTAAATCTCGTAGGCCAGCTTGCGCCGTGAGTCGAAGCGCGTCACGACGACGCGCCTCTCGAACCTGCGGTTGAGCCTGCCTTCCAGCACATTGAGCGCGCTGTCCAGCCGATGCACCCCCTGCAGCGAAAGAAAATCCGCCGAAACCGGGATCAGCACCCGGTCGGTTGCGAGCAGCGCATTGAGCGTCAGAACACCCAGCATCGGGCAGCAATCGATCAGGATGGGCGCACCGGTCAGCGATAGATCCTCGCGCAACCCCTGGCGCAACAGCGTTGCTGCCTTGGGGTCGCTGCCGAGCATGGCATCGATCTTGGCGAGCTCCAGCGATGCCGGAATGATTTGCCAGCCGCCCGGAGTTTCCTGCAGCAGTTCGGAGAGTGTGGTCTTATCCTTGAAGAACGCCGCCATGCCGGTGTTCGGCAATGCCCTCGCCGCCCCGCTGGCCAAGGTCAGATGTCCCTGCGGATCCATATCCAGAGCTATAGGGCATTGCTGCGCGATATTCAGCGCAGCCGTCACGTTCAGACAGGTCGTGGTCTTACCCACGCCACCTTTTTGATTGAATACGGCGATTACCGCCATGCGCGAACTTCTCCTGAAATTGAAAGGGGGCTGGCAAGGCCTGCATCAATTCGGTCACCAACAGTTGCGGCTGGCTCCCTATCGGTTTGTGGCTTCGGCCGCCCCTCCGGGGCTTAACCTGCTATGCAGGTTAGCCTGCGCCGCAAGCCCCGCGCCAAGTCGGTCACTCAACAGTGACCGACTTGGCAAGATTGCGGGGCTTGTCCACATCCGTTCCCTTTTGTAATGCGACGTAATATGCCAGCAGCTGCAGCGGGATGGTGTGCAGAATAGGGCTTAAATACCCTGCGTGTTCGGGCATTTGCATGATGTGGATGCCGTCGGCTGCATGGATGTGCGTATCCGCGTCGGCGAACACGTACAGCTCGCCGCCGCGCGCGCGCACTTCCTGCAGGTTGGACTTCAGTTTTTCCAGCAGCGCGTCGTTCGGCGCAACCGAAATCACCGGCATATCCTTGTCCACCAGCGCCAGCGGGCCGTGCTTCAGCTCCCCGGCGGGGTAGGCTTCGGCGTGGATGTAGGAAATTTCCTTGAGCTTGAGCGCGCCTTCCAGCGCGATCGGATAGTGCAGGCCGCGCCCCAGGAACAGCGCGTGCTGCTTGCCGGCAAACTGTTCGGCGAGTTTGGCGATCTGCGGCTCCAGTTCCAGCACCTTCTGCACCGCGGCAGGCAGGTGGCGCAATTCGTGCAGGTATTGCTGTTCCTGCTGGGCACTCAAGCGGCCGCGCTGCTTGGCCAGCACCAGCGTCAGCAGGAACAGCGCGGCCAGTTGCGTGGTGAACGCCTTGGTCGAGGCCACGCCGATCTCGGGGCCGGCGCGCGTCAGCAGACGCAGCCTGGACAGGCGCACCAGCGCGCTTTCCGGCACGTTGCAGATGGCCAGCGTGTGGCCGTGCCCCTGCGCCTTGGCGTGGTTCAACGCGGCCTGCGTATCGGCGGTCTCGCCGGATTGCGAGATCACCACCACCAGCGCCTTGGGGTTCGGCACGCTGGTGCGGTAGCGGTATTCGCTGGCGATTTCCACGCTGCAGCGGATGCCGGCGATCTCCTCCAGCCAGTAGCGTGCCACCTGCCCGGCATGGTGGCTGGTGCCGCATGCCAGGATCAGGATGCTGTCGATGTCGGCGAAGGTCGCCGCCGCTTCCGCACCGAAGATACCGGGCACCAGCGACTGGCTGTTGCACACCGATTCCAGCGTATTCGCCAGCGCCTGCGGCTGCTCGTGGATTTCCTTCTGCATGTAGTGGCGGTACTGGCCGAGCTCGACGCTTTCGTTGCTTAGTTCGCTCAATTGAACTACCCGTTCGACGCATTGGTTCTGCGCATCGAAAATCCGGTAGCCGCGCTGCCCCAGTTCGACCACGTCGCCTTCTTCCAGATACACCACCTTGCGCGTCACCGGCAGCAAGGCTGAGACATCCGAGGCAATGAAATGCTCACCCTCGCCCACGCCCAACAGCAATGGGCTGCCACGCCGCGCGCAGATGAGCCTGTCCGGATCGTCCGCTGCGATCACGCCTATGGCGTAAGCGCCCACCAGTTCGGCAAGGGCAGCCTGCGTCGCCACCAGCAGCGAATTGCCGCGCGCGTAATGGCTGTGGATAAGGTGCGCGATAACCTCGGTGTCGGTGTCGGAGGTAAATTCATAACCCGCCACGGTCAGGCCGGCGCGCAAGGCTTCATAGTTTTCGATGATGCCGTTGTGCACGACCGCGATGTGATTTCGGCTGATATGCGGATGGGCGTTGCGTTCACTCGGCACGCCGTGCGTCGCCCAGCGCGTGTGCGCGATGCCGGTCAGTCCGTGGGTCGCAGCACTCTTCTCGCTGAGTTCGGCGACCCGCCCGGTGCTGCGCACCCGCTCAAGTTGCGCGTCATGCACCACCACCAGCCCTGCCGAGTCATAGCCGCGATACTCCAGGCGTTGCAGCCCTTCCAGCAAGATCGGCACGACATTGCGCTGTGCCACCGCACCCACGATTCCGCACATATTATTTTTTCTCTTTCGTTGGACGTTTCCATCCGTTGATGGTCGTCTGCTTGCTGCGCGACAGCGTCAATTCACCGTCCGGCACGTCCCGGGTAATGGTCGAGCCGGCGCCGATGGTCGCACCCTTGCCCACCCTCACCGGCGCGACCAGTTGCGTAGCCGAGCCGACGAACACATCGTCTTCGATGACGGTGCGGTGCTTGTTTGCGCCGTCATAATTGCAGGTGATCGTGCCCGCGCCGACGTTTACGCGGCTGCCTACCGTGGCGTCGCCAATGTAGCTGAGATGGTTCGCCTTGCTGCCCTGCGCGATTTCGCTGTTCTTGACCTCGACGAAATTGCCGATATGCACCTCGTCGTGCAGTCTGGTGCCGGGACGCAGGCGCGCATAAGGGCCGATGCGGCAGTTGGCGCCCACCTCGCTGTCGTCTATCAGGCTGTAGGGAGCGATGTGGGTGCCATCGGCGATGCTGGCATTCCGGACAATGCTGTAAGCCCCCACCTGCACGTTGCTGCCCAAGGTCACGTCGCCTTCGAAAATGCAGCCGACATCGATCCCGACATCGTGCCCGCAGAACAGCCTGCCGCGCACGTCGAGGCGCGCCGGATCGGCAAGCGTCACGCCATGCGCCAGCAGGCGGCTCGCCTCGACCTGCTGCCAGGTGCGCTCCAGTGCCGCCAGCTGCGCTTTGCTGTTGACGCCGTGGATTTCCCATTCGTGCGCGGGCTGCACGGTATGCACCGCGATGCCCTGCTGCACCGCCATGCCGACGATGTCGGTCAGGTAATATTCGCCCTGCGCGTTGTCGCTCTTCAAGCTGGCCAGCCACTCGCACAGCTTGCCGGTCGGCGCAAGCAGGATGCCGGTATTCACCTCCCTGATTTCGCGCTGCTCGGGCGTGGCGTCCTTTTCCTCGACGATGCACAGGACATCGCCCTGCGCGTCGCGCACGATGCGCCCGTACCCGGCCGGATTGTCCAGATTGACCGTCAGCAGCACCAGCCCGCCGCCCGCCTCGCGCATCTGGTGCAGCGTGCTTTGCTGGACGAGCGGCACGTCCCCGTACAGCACCAGTGTGTCGCTGTCGTCGGCAAGATGCGGCACTGCCTGTTGCACGGCATGGCCGGTGCCGAGCTGCGGCTCCTGGATGACAAATTTCGCATCGTACTGCCGCATCGCCTGCGGCACGGCATCCCCGCCATGCCCGTACAGCACGCCGACCTGCTGCGGAGGGCGCGTCATTGCGCAATTCCGCACATGCTGCAGCAGCGGCCTGCCTGCCAGTGCGTGCAATACCTTGGGTTTTTCGGAATACATGCGCGTGCCTTTGCCGGCAGCGAGGACCACGATGTTCAATGCGCTCATGTTCGGCCTTCTGGATATGCCGCAGTATAAACAAAAAGAAAGGCCGCAGCCATTGGCAGCCTTGGCATGCCGCTAAGGAATACACGATTTACGGTATCTTGCGCCAGGCAATTTTGCTATATAGTAGTCACTGTCGGCATGAGCTTCATGCCAACTGCCATGCATTTGTTTGTCCCGGCACACTGCGCCCGATCTCCTCCAAGCTTCGACAACAGGGGTAGTCATTGCAGTTCCTGCCGGAATCGTCATCCGGGTAATAGCGCAATACTATTAAAAGGGACGAGCGGCCATGACTGACAATGTGGATCGAAGCAAGCGCAGGTTGTTGATCGCCGCCACTACCGCGGCGGGCGGGGTTGCGGCAGCAGGTGCCGGTGCGCCATTCGTGCTGAGCCTGATGCCGAGCGAGCGCGCCAAGGCGGCCGGCGCCCCGGTTGAAGTGGACGTGAGCGGCATCGAGCCCGGCATGATGATCAGCGTCGAGTGGCAGGGCAAACCGGTGTGGATTGTGCGCCGCACCCCGGAGATGCTCGATCTGCTGGTCAGACACAATGACAGGCTGGTCGACCCGGATTCGACCGTCCCGCAGCAACCCGAATACTGCAAGAACCCCTACCGCTCCATCAAACCCGAATACCTTGTGGTGCTCGGTATCTGCACCCACCTAGGCTGCTCCCCAACCTATCGCCCTGAAACTGCCCCCGTCGATTTGGGCAGGGACTGGCCGGGCGGCTGGTTCTGCCCCTGCCATGGCTCGCGCTTCGACCTCGCGGCTCGCGTCTATAAGGGGGTACCCGCGCCAACCAACCTGATCGTCCCGCCGCATAAATACCTCAGCGACGGGCGGCTCCTGATCGGCGACGACAGCAAGGAGGCCGCATGATGGGCCTCCTGAAAAAACTGATCGGCTGGATCGACGACCGCTTTCCGCTCCTCTCGGCCTACCGGGCGCATGTCTCGGAATACTACGCGCCGAAGAACTTCAACTTCTGGTATCTCTTCGGCTCGCTGGCGCTGCTGGTGCTGGCGATCCAGATCGTCAGCGGCATCTTCCTCGCCATGAGCTACAAGCCGGATGCGCTATACGCCTTCGCTTCCGTCGAATACATCATGCGCGATGTACAATGGGGCTGGCTGCTGCGCTACATCCATTCCACGGGCGCCTCGATGTTCTTCGTGGTGATTTACCTGCATATGTTCCGTGGCCTGATGTACGGCTCGTACCGCAAGCCGCGCGAATTGCTGTGGATCATCGGCGTAATCATTTACCTCCTGCTGATGGCCGAGGCGTTCATGGGCTATCTGCTGCCCTGGGGACAGATGTCGTTCTGGGGCGCGCAGGTGATCGTGAACCTGTTTTCCACCGTGCCCTTCATCGGCCCCGATCTGGCGCTGCTGATCCGTGGCGACTATGTGGTTTCCGATGCCACGCTGAACCGTTTTTTCGCGCTGCATGTCATCGCCATTCCACTGGTGCTGCTGGGGATCGTGGTCGCGCACATTGTGGCATTGCATGAGGTGGGCTCGAACAACCCGGACGGCATCGAAATCAAGAAGCACAAGGATGCCAACGGCAAGCCGCTGGACAGTGTCGCCTTTCACCCTTATTACACGGTGAAGGATGGGGCCGGGGCGGTCGGCTTCCTGATCGTCTTCTGCGCCATCATCTTCTTTGCGCCGGAGATGGGCGGCTACTTCCTGGAGGCCAACAATTTCATTCCGGCCAATCCGATGAAGACGCCCGAGCATATCGCGCCGGTATGGTATTTCACCCCCTATTACGCCATCCTGCGCGCCATGCCGCCGATGTTCGGCTCGCAGTTTCCGGGCGTCATGGCGATGGGTGTGGCAACGGTGATCTTCTTTTTCCTGCCCTGGCTGGACCGGGGCAAAGTCCGGTCGATCCGCTACCGTGGCCCGATTTACAAGACTTTCCTGGCAGCGTTCGTGGTCAGTTTCATCGGCCTCGGCTGGCTGGGGCTGATGCCGGCCACGCCGCTGTATACCTGGGTTTCCCGCGGGCTTGCCGCAGTGTACTTCGCGTTCTTCCTGCTGATGCCCTGGTACACCAGGATCGACAAGACCAGACCCGAGCCGGATCGCGTGACGTTTCCATAAAACGACAACGGGAGACCATCAACATGAAGGCCATCGGAAGATTATGGGTGTTGTGGCTACTTTCATTGCCAGCCATGTCCGGCGCAGCCAACCTTCACCTGGACAGGGCGCCGGTCGACCTGAAAGACCGGGTTTCGCTGCAGCGCGGCGCAAAACTGTTCACCCTGTATTGCCTGAGCTGCCACAGCGCTGCCTACATGCGCTACAACCGGCTGAAGGACATCGGCATGAGTGAAGAGCAGATCAAGAAGGAACTGCCCGAGGGGGACAAACTCGGCTCGACCATGCAGGCTTCCATGAGCAAGGAAGCCGCCAGGCAGGTGTATGGCGTTGCCCCTCCCGATCTCAGCGTGATTTCCCGTTCGCGCGGGCCTGACTGGATCTACACCTACCTGCGCAGCTTCTATGTGGACAGCAGCCGCCCGAGCGGCTGGAATAACCTGATCTTTCCGAATGTGGGGATGCCGAACATGCTGGCCGAACTGCAGGGCGAGCAGAAACTGATTATCGAGAACCGCGAAGGCCGTGAAACCAGGCGGCTGGTGCTGGGTAAACCCGGCTCGATGAAGCCTGCCGAATACGACGTGGCTATTGCCGATTTGACCAACTACCTGATGTTCATGGGTGAACCCGTCAAGCTGGTGCGCTATAATCTTGGTCTTATCGTGCTGGGTTTCCTGATCATCCTCTTCGCGCTGATTTACGCACTGAAGAGAGAAATCTGGAAAGATATCCACTAAGTGCTTGAATTTCAGGGGCCGCTTGTGGTAGCTTCCCGGCTGTTTCGTTAAGTGCCATTACGGCGGGACTGGTAGTCTCGCCTTTTGGCTTTTGTTTAACGGTTTTTTTCGATGGCAGGCTGTTTTATATGATGCGACTTTATTCGGGTACCACGTGCCCATATTCCCACCGTTGCCGGATCGTGTTGTACGAGAAGGGCATGGATTTTGAAGTGATCGACGTAGACATGATGAACCGCGCCGAAGACATCGCGGTGATCAATCCCTACAACAAGGTACCGGTTCTGGTCGAGCGCGACCTGATTCTGTATGAAGCCAACATCATCAACGAATATATTGACGAGCGCTTCCCGCATCCTCAACTGATGCCGCCGGATCCCGTCATGCGCGGCCGCGCACGCCTGTTCCTGCACCGCTTCGAGCAGGAGCTGTACAGCCAGGTGGACATCATAGAGCAGGGCGGAAAAAACGCCGACAAGGCGCGCGCCGTAATTCGCGACAACCTGACCCAGCTTGCGCAAATACTGACCAAGCAGAAATTCCTGCTGGGCGACGAGTTCTCCATGCTGGACGTGGCGATCGCGCCGTTGCTGTGGCGGCTCGAGCGCTATGGCATCCAGATGGGCAAAGAAGCCGCGCCGCTGATGAAGTATGCCGAGCGGCTGTTCTCGCGCCAGGGTTTCATCGACGCGCTGACGCCCTCCGAAAGGGCGATGCGCAAGTGAGCGATTTGTCCACGCGCCCATACCTGATTCGTGCGATTTACGAATGGTGCGTGGATAGCGGTTTGACCCCCTACCTGGCGGTTCGCGTCGACGAGCGCACCGAGGTGCCGCAATCCTTCGTCAAGGACGGCGAAATTGTGCTGAACCTCAGCGCGAGTGCGGTGCGCAACCTGGAAATGGGCAACGAGATGATTTCCTGCAACGGCCGTTTTGGCGGCGTACCCTTCGACATCATGGTGCCTGTCGCAGCGGTCATCGGCATATTCGCCAAGGAAAACGGCCAAGGGCTGGTATTCCAGGGCAACGGCCCTGGAAAGCCGCCACCGGCCGCAGCAGATGGCGAGGAGGCGCCCAAGCCAAAACCCAAACCCCACTTGAAGATAGTGAAATAGCCTCGCCTTAGGCACAGTCAAACAAAAAGCCGCAGCAAGCTGCGGCTTTTTATTAGGTGATCAACCGTTAAGCGGCGGCCAGTGCTGCGTGCATTTTGCTCAGCGCCTTCTGCTCGATCTGGCGGATGCGTTCGGCGGAAACGTTGAACTCGGCCGCCAATTCGTGCAGGGTTGCGGCATCCCCTTCGCGCAGCCAGCGCGCCTCGACGATACGGCGGCTGCGTTCATCCAGGCCGGACAGGGCATTCGCCAGACCGGACGTTTGCAGGCGCTCACGCTCAGCCGTTTCCAGGATATGTGACGGCTCGTGTTCCTCGCCGTCGGCCAGATAGTGGATCGGCGCATAGCTTTCCTCGTCATCCCCGCTGCCCGGTTCCAGAGCGACTTCCTGTCCGGCGAAACGCGACTCCATCTCCGTCACATCCCGCTCGCTGACATTGAGCTGCTGCGCAATTTCGCTGACCTGCTGCGGCTTGAGCGGCGCAAGGCCCTGCTTCATGCTGCGCAGATTGAAAAACAGCTTGCGTTGCGCCTTGGTGGTGGCGATCTTCACCAGCCGCCAGTTGCGCACGATGAACTCCTGGATTTCGGCGCGTATCCAGTGCAGCGCAAACGATACCAGACGCACCCTGCGCTCCGGGTCGTAGCGTTTCACCGCCTTCATCAAACCGATGTTGCCCTCCTGAATCAGGTCGGCCTGCGGCAAGCCGTAACCGGCATAGCCGCGCGCCACGCTGACTACCACGCGCAAGTGGGAAAGCACCAGACTGCGCGCGGCATCCAAGTCATTTTCAGTCCTGAAGCGCGTCGCCAAATCATGCTCTTCCTCCTCGGACAACAGGGGGAAGCGGTTCACGGCTTGTATGTAGCCTTCCAGGCTGCCAACCGCGGACGGCACGGGCAAACTCATAATGGCATTCATGGGGTCTCCTCCTTGGTTCGAATACTAGCACTCATGTGTTGAGAGTGCCAAGAGGGGGAAACGGTTCGAATCGGTACGGCGATCCAGAGGCCTGGGCTCCCCCGCGGCAGATCAGGCGAACAGTTCCGCCTCGGCAAGCAGCTTACCTTGTGCATCCTTGGCGGAAATAGCGGGAGCCACCTCAAGCCGCCAATCGATTGCCAGCGCGGGATCGTCCCAGCGGATGCAGCGTTCGTGTTCCGGGCACCAGTAATCCGTGGTCTTGTACAGGAATTCCGCCGCATCCGAAAGCACAACGAAGCCATGAGCGAAACCCTCCGGTATCCAGAACATGCGCTTGTTGCCGGCGGACAGCTCCACTGCGACATGCCGCCCGAAAGTCGGCGAACTGCGGCGGATATCCACCGCGACATCGAGCACCGTGCCTTGCACCACGCGCACCAGTTTGCCTTGCGGGCGTTGTATCTGGTAGTGCAGGCCGCGCAGCACGTTTTGGGCCGAGCGCGAATGGTTGTCCTGCACAAAATCCGCATCGCGGCCCGTCAGTACGGCAAATTTGCGCCGGTTGAAGCTTTCGAAGAAGAAGCCGCGCTCGTCGCCAAATACTTCGGGCTCGATGATCAGCAGATCGGGAAGGGCAGTCTGAATGGCTTTCACGGTTTGAATTGCTTTCCTTGGGGCAGGTCCTTCTCCTTGAGCACCTGCATCAGATAATTGCCATAACCGCTCTTCAGCAGCGGGGCGGCAAGCCTTTCCAGTTGTGCAGCATCGATAAACCCCTGACGAAAGGCGATCTCTTCCGGGCAGGCAATCTTCAGCCCCTGGCGGTGCTCGATGGTCTGGATGAACTGGCTGGCCTCAAGCAGCGATTCATGCGTGCCGGTATCCAGCCATGCATAGCCGCGCCCCATGATTTCGACGGACAAGCTGCCGCGCTCCAGGTAGATGCGGTTTACATCGGTGATTTCCAGCTCGCCGCGCGCGGAAGGCTTGAGGCCGGCGGCAATATCCACGATTTCGTTGTCATAGAAATACAGGCCGGTGACCGCATAATTGGACTTGGGTTGCGCCGGTTTTTCTTCCAGCGAAACGGCACGCCCGCTGCCATCAAACTCCACTACCCCATAGCGTTCCGGGTCGCGCACATGGTAGGCGAACACCGTTGCGCCGTTGTTTTGCTGCATCGCCCTCTTCAGCTGTTCATACAGAGAATGCCCGTAGAAAATATTGTCGCCCAGCACCAGCGCACAAGAATGTTTACCTATAAATTCCCGCCCGATGATGAAGGCCTGCGCCAGCCCGTCCGGCGATGGTTGTACGGCATACTGCAGATTAAGCCCCCACCCGCTGCCATCACCCAGCAATTGCTCGAAACGAGGCGTGTCCTGCGGCGTGGAGATAATCAAAATGTCGCGTATCCCGGCCATCATTAGCGTGGACAGCGGGTAGTAAATCATCGGCTTGTCGTAGATCGGCAGGAGCTGCTTGGATACCGCCATGGTGACGGGATGCAGGCGTGTGCCGGAGCCGCCTGCGAGAATGATCCCTTTGCGATTGTTCATGGTTATTTTTCCAAAATTTCGGTAAGCATCCTGGTGAGGCCATCCTGCCAATACGGCATGTTCAACCTGAAAGTCTGTTGCAGTTTATTGGTGTCCATTCGCGAGTTTTGCGGCCGCCTCGCCGGCGTAGGAAAGGCGCTGGTGGGCACGGCCTGGATGGCATCCGGCGCGACCTTGAGCGGAATACCTGCATGCCGTGCGTAGTCGATGACGAAGCCGGCGTAACCATGCCACGAGGTCTCGCCTGCTGCAACCAGGTGATAAAGTCCAGCCAATTCCGGTCGCTGCTGCGCGGCGCGGATGGCATGGGCGGTCACATCGGCCAGCAGGTCCGCACCGGTGGGTGCGCCGAACTGGTCGTCGATCACCCTGAGGCTGTCGCGCTCCTGCGCCAGGCGCAGCATGGTCCTGGCAAAATTGCCGCCGCGCGCGCCATACACCCAGCTGGTGCGGAAAATCAGGTGCCGGCAGCCGGCCTGAGCAACAAGCTGCTCGCCCTCCAGCTTGGTCGCGCCGTACACACTGAGCGGCGCAGTGGCGTCAGTTTCCCGCCAAGGGCGGTCGCCGCTGCCGTCGAACACATAGTCGGTAGAGTAATGGATCAGCCAGGCGTTGCCGCGTTTGGCTTCCTGCGCCAGTACGCCGGGAGCCAGCGCGTTGACAGCGCGGACAAGCTCCGGTTCGCTCTCGGCCTTGTCCACCGACGTATGGGCGGCGGCGTTGACGATCACGTCCGGCGCGACGGCGCGGATCGTCCGGACGAGGCCATCCAGATCGGTGAAATCGCCGCACCGTTCCGGGCTGTTGGCATCCAGCGCGATGAGTTCGCCAAGCGGCGCGAGGCTGCGCTGCAATTCCCAGCCGACCTGGCCGTTCTTGCCGAACAGGAGGATTTTCATCAGCTGCGCCCCGCGTAGTTTTTTTCCACCCATTGCCGGTAGCTGCCGGATTGCACGTGTTCGACCCACTCCCGGTTATCCAGATACCACTGCACTGTCTTGCGGATGCCGGTCTCGAAGGTCTCGGCGGGCTTCCAGCCCAGATCGCGTTCGATCTTGCGCGCATCGATCGCATAGCGGCGGTCATGGCCGGGGCGGTCGGCGACGAAGGCAATCTGTTCGCGGTAGGACCTGCCGTCCGTGCGCGGGCGCAGGTCGGC
Organism: uncultured Gallionella sp.; assembly: GCA_964401425.1. Classification (GTDB taxonomy): domain Bacteria; phylum Pseudomonadota; class Gammaproteobacteria; order Burkholderiales; family Gallionellaceae; genus Gallionella. Next base: position 41,900 of record CAYNYH010000002.1, read on the forward strand.
AAGCAGCGCGCAGACGGGATGCACGATGTCGAGGTTGGCCTTTTCGTTCCAGCCGCCGATGTTGTAGACCTCCCCCGTCTTGCCTCTTTCCAGCACACAACGGATCGCGGCGCAGTGGTCCCTGACGTAGAGCCAGTCGCGGATTTGCTGGCCGTCGCCGTACACCGGCAGCGGCTTGCCCGCGAGGGCGTTGACGATCATCAGCGGGATGAGCTTCTCAGGGAAGTGGTACGGGCCGTAGTTGTTGGAACAATTGGTGGTCAGCACCGGCAAACCGTAGGTGTGATGGTAGGCGCGCACCAGATGGTCGCTGGCGGCCTTGCTGGCGGAATACGGGCTGTTCGGCTCGTAGCGGTGCGTTTCGCTGAAGGCGGGATCACTCTTGGCGAGCGATCCGTACACTTCATCGGTGGAAACATGCAGGAAGCGGAACCCGTCTTTCTCTTCATTCGCCATGCCTGACCAGTAGGCGCGCACCGCCTCGAGCAGGTGGAAGGTGCCGACGATGTTGGTCTGGATGAAGTCTTCCGGGCCGTGAATGGAGCGATCCACATGGCTTTCCGCGGCGAAGTTGATGACGGCGCGCGGGTGGTGCTGCGCCAGCAGCCTTGCCACCAGTTCCGTGTCGCCGATATCGCCGCGCACGAAGATGTGGCGCGGGTCGTCCTTGAGGGAGGCGAGGTTTTCCAGGTTGCCCGCATAGGTCAGCTTATCCAGGCCGATGACGGTTTCGTCGTGCCGCGCAAACCAGTCCAGCACAAAATTCGCGCCGATAAAACCTGCACTACCTGTAACCAGGATCATGAGGCCGCCTTCTGAGTAACGAAACTTTCTGCCCGAATTTCAGTGGGGGCTAATGCGCGAAAGCGCGTTATGCCGGAGCTAAAGTTCGCGCCGATAAAGCCCGCACTGCCGGTTACCAGAATCAAAATACCCCTCCTTGGGATGAGGTGAGCACGCACCAAAAGTAGCGGGATTATATTTGATGCGCCCGGCCATTCATATAGGCCGTCAGGTCTCCCGCTCCCCGGAAAACCGGCGGACGTAAGCTGGAGGCGTATAAATGACAAAGCCGGCTTGCGCCGGCCTTATCGTTACATTCAGCAGCAAAGCCTAGTGGTGCTCGTGCCCGTGCGCCGCATTTGCTGCCGGGGCAGGCATGTTGCGCAGCTTGGCAGGATCGGTTTCACCGTTGATGTTGATGACGTTGAGCTTGCCGGCGCCCTGCTTCATGTCATCGGCAAAATCGTACACCGCACCTACCACCAGCAATTCACCTTTTTTCACCTGTTCTGCCCATTCCTTGAGTGCAGCGGCGACCTGGTTGTTCACGTTGGCCTTCACGCCGTCGATGTTGGCACTACCCTTGGCGATGTTGATGGTATCCAGCTCCTTCTTGATCGGCTCCTCCAGCGTCGAGTAATCGCCGCCGGCCGCAGCAATCGCGCCACACTTGGAATGGCCAATAAAGATCAGCAGCGAAGAAGCCAGATGGTTCACGCCGTACTGCACGGAACCCTTGGCGGTAGCCAGTTGGTTGCCGATGTTGCGCACCATGAACAGGTCGCCCTCGGGCGTCTTGTCGAGCATATTGGTGTGTACGCGCGAGTCGGAACAGGTCACGACGGTAGCGCGTGGCTTCTGGCCCTTGGACAGTTCCTGGAAGAACGCCGCGCCCTTGGCAGCAGCATAGGCGTTCTGGTCGGTCTGGATTTCCTTGATAAAGGCTTGCGCCACGGCAGCATCACCGGCGTGGTGATCGCCGCTGGCATGGGCAAACATGGGCATGACAAATGCGGTGGCGGCCAGCAAGGCCGCGAGTTGCTTCTTGAACATACTTTTTTCTCCCCGAGACGGTTTTATATTGGTCGGAATGCGTATGGAACGCGAGCATAGTCTAGCAGACCGACGCCACTAACGCGCAAGCCTTACATCAGGATGACATCGTATTGTTCCTGGCCGTAAAGGGTCTCGACCTGCAGGGAAATCGGCTTGGCGATGAAGTCGGAAAGCTGTGCGAGAGCCTGGGATTCCTCCTCCAGGAACAGATCGATCACCTGCTGCGAGGCCAGAATGCGGTATTCGCGCGCGTTGAACTGGCGCGCCTCACGCACGATTTCGCGCAGGATTTCGTAGCACACGGTCTGCGCGGTCTTCACCTCGCCGCGTCCCTGGCAAGTCGGGCAGGATTCGCACAGGACATGCGCCAAACTCTCGCGGGTGCGCTTGCGCGTCATTTCCACCAGCCCCAGCGAGGAAAAGCCGCTCACACTGATGCGCGTGTGGTCGCGCGCCAGCGCCTTCTTGAACTCCTCCAGCACCGCATCGCGATGTTCCTGCGTATCCATGTCGATGAAATCACAGATGATGATGCCGCCGAGATTGCGCAGGCGCAGCTGCCGCGCAATGACTTGCGTGGCTTCCAGGTTGGTCTTGAAGATGGTGTCGTCGAAATTGCGCAGTCCGACAAAGCCGCCGGTGTTCACGTCTATGGTGGTCAGCGCCTCAGTCTGGTCGATGATCAGGTAGCCGCCGGACTTGAGATCGACGCGCTTGGCCAGCGCGCGCTCGATTTCCTCCTCCACGCCGTACAGGTCGAACAGCGGGCGGGCGCCGGGATAGTGCTCCAGGCGCTCCGTCGCGGCAGGGTTATAGGCCTGCGCGAACTCCAGCATGCTCTGGTAGGTGATGCGCGAATCCACCAGGATCCGGGTCGTTTCGTTGCCGACGAAATCGCGCAACACCCGCAGGCTGAGGTTGAGCTCCTGATACAGCAATTGCGGTGCGCTGGCATTTTGCGCGGTGTTCTGCAGGTTGTGCCAGAGCTTGTCGAGGTAGGTAATATCCGCCGGAAAATCCGGGTCATCCGTCGCCTCCGCGACGGTACGGATGATATAGCCACCCTGGTGATCCGGCGGCAGCACGGCCTGCAGCCTGGCACGCAAGGCATCGCGCTGGACGGCATTCTCGATGCGCTGCGAGACGCCGATATGGGTCTCCTGTGGCAGGTAGACCAGCAGCCGTCCGGCGATGCTGATCTGCGTGGACAGCCGCGCACCCTTGGTGCCGATGGGCTCCTTGATGACCTGCACCAGCAGGGACTGGCCTTCGAAGAGGATTTTTTCGATCGGCTTGGGGACATCGCCGTTGTTGCTGTTTTCCCAGATGTCCGCCACATGCAGGAATGCCGAGCGCTCCAGGCCGATGTCGACGAAGGCGGATTGCATGCCCGGCAACACGCGGCTGACCTTGCCGAGATAGACATTGCCGACGATGCCGCAACTGCTGCTGCGCTCGATATGCAGGTCCTGCACCACACCAAGCTGCATCACCGCAACGCGGGTTTCCTGCGGGGTGACGTTGATCAGGATCTCTTCACTCATGTATGCCTCTATAAATTCGTTTTGCGGGCGAATCACGGCGTTGCGTGTTGGTTACGACGTAACCTGAAGGTTAGTCTCCACCGCAACTCCGTTGTCGCTCACTCCTCACCTATCCGTTCGATATGTCTCGTCGCTCGCTGCGCGGCGCCTTGTGCTTCATCCCGCAAAACAAATTTCTAGAAGCATACCTAAGGTGTGGGATAGTCAAAGTGTTTCAATAACTGCACGGTTTCGAACAGCGGCAAGCCCATCACGCCGGAATAGCTGCCAGAAATATGCTCGACGAACGCGCCGGCATGCCCCTGGATGGCGTAGCCACCGGCCTTGTCAGTGTATTCCCGGGTAAGCAGATAGCGCTGGATGCGCTCCTCGTCAAGCGCCGCAAAGCGCACCGTGGAAACGGAAAGTGCAGTCTCGACATGTTCGCTGAGCGCAACCGCTACCGCGCTGAACACCTTATGCTCGCAGCCGGAAAGTTGGCGTAACATCTCGGCGGCATGCACGGCGTTGTCCGGCTTGCCAAAAATTTTGCCATCCAGCGCAACCGCCGTGTCGGCGGCCAACACCGGAAACGGCGGCAGGCTGCGCAGTTTCAGCGAGGTATACCCTGCTGCGGCCTTGGCGCGGCAAACCCGCTGCACGTATTCCTCCGGTAATTCGCCGTCATGCGGCGCTTCATCCACGTCCGGATTGCGGTATGGGTCGGAACGCAGCAGCAGCAGCTCGAAGTTGATGCCGACCTGCTTGAGCAATTCGCGGCGGCGCGGGCTTTGCGAGGCCAGGTAGATGCGTGGTTGGATGATGGCCATAAGGCTTACTTAAGATAATCCAGGGTATTCACTCACGATGATAGGGGTGATTGTGCAACAGACTGTGTGCCCGATACAACTGCTCGGCGAGCAACAGGCACACGAAGGCATGCGGCAAGGTCAGCGCGGATAACGCCAGCAGTTGCTGCGCGGCCTGTTTGACCGAATCGTGCAGGCCGTCCGCACCGCCGATGATGAACGCCACATCGCGTCCCTCGCGCATCCAGTCCTGCATCTGCGCGGCCAGCTGTTTGGTAGTCGGTTGCGCGCCGCGCTCGTCCAACGCGATGCGCAGGCAGTCCTGCGGCAAGGCAGCGAGAATGCGCTGTGCTTCCGCCTCCATGATCTGCGCGGTGGTCTTGCCGGTGCTGCGCGGCTCCGGCTTGATCTCCAGCAGCTCGATTTTCGCCTCGCGCGGCATGCGCTTGGCGTATTCGTTGAAGCCCGCCGTGATCCAGTCCGGCATCCGGTGCCCCACCGATACGATGAGCAGCTTCACGCTTTACTTTGGCGCCTTGGCCAGTTTCGGACGTAGCGCCTGCGCCTTGCTCCACAGTTCTTCGAGGTTGTAGTACTCGCGCACCGCGGGCTGCATGACATGCACCAGCACCTCGCCGAAGTCGATCAGTATCCATTCGCCGCTGTCTTCGCCCTCGCGGCCGTAAACCTGCGCGCCCTGCTCCTTGAGCTTGACCACCACGTTATCGGCCAGCGCCTTGGTCTGCCGCGTGGACTGTGCGCTGGCAATGACCATGCGCTCGAACATCGAGCTGAGCTTGCTGGTATCGATCACGGTGATGTCGTTGGCCTTGATGTCTTCGAGCGCGGCGACGACGGCCTGGGTTTTTTCTTCGGTAGTCAGCATGGTTGGTATAGATGATGTTGATGAATGTAGTCGGCCACCGCGTCGGGCAGCAGGTAACGTATGGTGCGGCCTTCCGCCACGCGGCGGCGGATATCGGTGGCGGAAATTTCCAGCTTGGGAATCGCCAGTTCGGCGATGCCGCCAAAGGCGCTCTGCACCAAGGCGCTCGCAGCGCATGAGCGCTGCTGGTAGTGCCGCTGCAACTCAGGCAAGGCGCCGTGGATGCGCTCCTCCAGCGTGAAGCCGGGGCGGTAGCCGACCACGATGTGCGCCAGATCGAACAATTGTTCCCATTCGTGCCAAGTATGCAATTGCAGGAAGGCATCGCCACCCATCAGCAGGCACAGCGGCTGCGCCGCACCCAGCTCGGCGCGCAGTTCGCGCAGCGTATCTACCGTGTAGCACGGCGTGGTACGGTTGACTTCGCGCTCATCCAGCACGAAAGCGGACTGCCCGGTTATCGCCAGGCGCACCATTGCGCTGCGATGCTGCGCTGATGTCTGCGGCTTGCCACGATGCGGCGGCGTACCCGCGGGAATGAAGCGGATTTCCCGGAGGTGCGCCAGCTCCAGCATTTCTTCGGCGAGGCGGAGATGCCCGAAATGAATCGGGTCAAACGTCCCTCCCAGGATGCCGATGGGGGCGACGCTCAAATTGCCAGAAACCATAAATTAGCCACGGATGGACACGGATTTGCACGGATGGAGGTATGTGACTGACCCGATTTTCCCATGCACATCCCGGACAAACAACAAATTTCGTATTTTGGTGAAATGCCATCCCTCCGCAACGCAAGGTTTTACCCGTGTAAATCCGTGGCTAACTGGGGTTTTGCAACCCTACAGCGCCAAGCGGCGGATATCCGCCAGCGTTTGCGACAGGCAGACGATGAAGCGCGCAGCAGCGGCGCCGTCGATCACGCGATGGTCATAGGACAGCGACAGCGGCAGCATCAGGCGCGGTATGAATTCGTCGTCCTTGTACACCGGTTTCATGCTGGAGCGAGACACGCCGAGGATAGCCACCTCCGGCGCGTTGACAATAGGCGTGAAGGCCGTGCCGCCGATGCCGCCGAGACTGGAAATCGTGAAGCAGCCGCCCTGCATCTCGGCGGCCGAGAGCTTCATCGCGCGCGCCCTGGCGCTGAGCTCGCCGAGCTCCCTGGCGAGCTGCACGATGCCCTTCTGATCCACGTCGCGCAGCACCGGCACCACCAGGCCTTCCGGCGTATCCACCGCCACACCGATGTGGAAGTACTTTTTCAGCACCAGGTTCTCGCCGCTCGCGTCCAGCGAGGCGTTGAACTCGGGATATTGCTGCAGCGCCTCCACCACAACCTTGAGGAAGAAGGCCAGCGGCGTGATCTTGACGCCCTGTTTGGCGTATTCCTCGTTCAGTTGCTTGCGCCAGGCCTCCAGCTCGGTGACGTCTGCCTCGTCGAACTGCGTGACATGCGGAATGCTCACCCAGTTGCGGTGCAGATAAGGGCCGGATAGCTTCCTGATGCGCGGCAGCGGCCGGGTTTCAATCGCACCGAACTGGGCAAAATCCACCGCCGGCATGGCGGCAACCTGCAGGCCGCCTGCACCGCGCGGCTGCGCCAGCGCGGTCTTGACGAAGTTCTGCACGTCGTCCCGGGTGACGCGGCCTTTTTGGCCGCTGCCCTTCACCTGTGCGAGGTCCACGCCGAGTTCGCGCGCGAAGCGGCGGATCGCCGGGCTGGCGTGGGCTTTTACCCCATCCCCACCCCAGCCCTCCCCTTGAAGGGGAGGGTGCAAAGAAGGTGCGGCGGCTTGCACTCCCCTCTTCAAGGGGGGAGTGTGAGGGGGGATGGTGATATTGCTCCCCAATGAATTTTTTGGAGGCAAAGAAGCATGAGCTGCGCCAGGTAAAAGCGCTGCCGCCGCGCCGCTTTCCAGCAGCAGAATCGGCGAGCCCTGCGATACCTTGTCGCCGGCCCTGACCCTCACCTCTTGCACCACGCCCGCGAACGGTGACGGCACGTCCATCGTCGCCTTGTCGGTTTCCAGCGTGATCAGGCCGTCTTCCGCTGCTATCGTGTCGCCCGCCTTGACCAGCACCTCGACGACCGTCACGTCCTTGAAGTTGCCGATGTCAGGCACGACCACCTTGATAATTTCTGCCATGCTTTCCCCCTCGGCTTACGCAGTGGCCGGGTTGGGCTTATCCGGGTCGACCCCGTACAGCCGGATCGCCCTGCCCACCTCGCTCCCGCCGATCGCGCCTTCGTCGGCCAGCGCCTTGAGCGCCGCGACGGCGATATGGCCGCGATCCACCTCGAAGAAGCGCCGCAGCTTCTCGCGCGTGTCCGAGCGGCCGAAGCCGTCCGTGCCCAGCACGGCATAGCGGGCTGGCACGAAGGCGCGAATCTGGTCGGCATAACTCTTGATGTAATCGGTCGCGGCGATCACCGGGCCAGTATGCCCGGCGAGACATTGCTCGACATGACTGAGGCGCGGCGTGGCCTCGGGGTGCAGCCGGTTCCAGCGCTCGCAGTCCAGCCCGTCGCGGCGCAACTCGTTGAAGCTGGTCACGCTCCAGATATCGGCGGCCACGCCAAAATCCTTCTCCAGCAGTTCCGCCGCCGCGATGATCTCGCGCAGGATCGTGCCGCTGCCCAGCAACTGGACGGTCGGTTTTTCCCCTTCCCCCTTGCCCCTTCCCCCTTCCCTGAAGAGGTACATCCCCTTGACGATGCCGGCTGCCGCGCCTTCCGGCATGGGCGGGTGCGCGTAGTTCTCGTTCATCACCGTGACGTAATAGAAGCGGTTCTCCTGGTCGACATACATGCGGCGCATGCCGTCCTGGATGATGACCGCCAGCTCATAGGCGTAGGCCGGGTCGTAGGCCACGCAATTCGGGATGGTTGCCGCCGCGAGGTGGCTGTGGCCGTCCTGGTGCTGCAGGCCCTCACCGTTCAGCGTGGTGCGCCCGGCGGTGCCGCCGAGCAGGAAGCCGCGCGCCAGCATGTCGCCCGCCGCCCAGGCCAGGTCGCCGATGCGCTGGAAGCCGAACATCGAGTAAAAGATGTAGAACGGGATCGTCGCCGCGCCGTGATTCGCGTAGGCCGTCGCGGCGGCGATCCACGAGGATATCGCGCCCGCCTCGTTGATGCCTTCCTGCAGGATCTGGCCGTGCTCGTCCTCCCTGTAGAACATCAGCTGCTCGGCATCCTGCGGCGTGTAGAGCTGTCCGACCTGCGAGAAGATGCCGATCTGGCGGAACAGCCCCTCCATGCCGAAGGTGCGCGACTCGTCCGGTACGATGGGCACGATCAGCCTGCCGATGTGCGGGTCCTTGATGAGGATGCCGAGCAGCCGCACGAAGGCCATGGTGGTGGAAATCTCGCGCTCTTCGGTGCCCTTGAGCAGCACCTCGAACGCCTCCAGCCCGGGTATCCGCAACGGCTCGCCGACCGGCTTGCGCGCGGGCACCGTGCCCAGCGCCTCGATGCGCCCGCGCAGATATTTCATCTCCAGGCTGTCCTCGGGCGGGCGGCAGAAATCCAGGCTTTCCACCTGCGCGTCGGTCAGCGGAATATTGAAGCGGTCGCGGAATTTGAGCAGCGAGCCCACATCCATCTTCTTCTGCTGGTGTGTCGGGTTCTGCGCCTCGCCGGATGCGCCCATGCCGTAACCCTTTACCGTCTTGGCGAGGATCACGGTCGGCCGGCCGGTATGTTGGGCGGCTTCCGCATAGGCCGCGTATACCTTGTACGGGTCATGGCCGCCGCGATTCAGCCGCCACAGCTCGTCGTCGGACATATCCACGACCATCTCCAGCAGTTCCGGATATTTGCCGAAGAAATGCTCGCGCACGTAGGCCCCGTCGCGCGCTTTATAGGTCTGGTATTCGCCGTCCACCACCTCTTCCATGCGCTTTTGCAAGAGGCCATTTTTATCCTTGGCGAACAGGCGATCCCAATGCCTGCCCCACACGACCTTGATGACGTTCCAGCCCGCGCCGCGGAACACGCCTTCCAGCTCCTGGATGATCTTGCCGTTGCCGCGCACCGGGCCGTCGAGGCGCTGCAGGTTGCAGTTCACGACGAAGATCAGGTTGTCGAGCTTCTCGCGTCCCGCGAGCGAGATCGCACCCAGCGATTCAGGCTCGTCGGTCTCTCCGTCGCCGAGGAAGGCCCACACCTTGCGGCCGCTGGTTTGCGCAATGCCGCGATGCTCCAGGTAGCGCATGAAGCGCGCCTGGTAGATCGCCATCAGCGGCCCCAGCCCCATCGACACGGTGGAAAACTGCCAGAAATCCGGCATCAGCCAGGGATGCGGGTAGGACGACAGGCCGCCGCCTTCCGCCTCGCGGCGGAACTTGCACATCTGTTCCTCGCCGAGGCGCCCTTCGAGAAAGGCGCGCGCATACATGCCGGGCGAGGAATGCCCCTGGAAATACACCAGGTCGCCGCCGTGGGTCTCGGTCCTGCCGTGGAAGAAATGGTTGAAGCCCACGTCGTAGAGCGTCGCCGCCGAGGCGAAACTCGCGATATGCCCGCCCAGTCCGGAAGACTCGCGGTTGGCATTCAGCACCAGCGCCGTCGCGTTCCAGCGCGTCAGCGCGCGGATGTGGTGTTCCATCTCATGGTTGCCGGCGGAGCGCTGCTCCTGATCCGGCGGGATGGTGTTGCAATACGGGGTGGTCGTGCAGAACGACATGCCTGCGCCTGCACCGCGCGCCTTGGCGATCAATTGCTCGATCAGGAAATGCGCGCGTTCCGTGCCCTCGTTTTCCAGCACCGACGCGAGCGCGTCCAGCCACTCCCGGGTTTCTTGCGGATCGGTATCGGGCGGGTCTTGATCGGGTAAAGATGCCATCTTCCACCTCCCTTAAAGCCAACGCCATTGTGAAAAAACGCGGTTCAACCACAGATTAACACGGATGTTCACGGATAATCAGCGCACGCTACGCACTGGATGCTTACCCCGAGCAGGCGATCGTTTCCCGCTCGGTAACGATCCAATCGACCCTGATATCGGTCGCCTCCTGCGGGAGCGTATCGGCAATCTGCAACGCGAACGCCGCGGCAATCAGCACCGGGCGCTGCGCCATGCATGCAAGCAGCTTGTCGTAAAACCCGCCGCCGTAACCCAGCCGTGCGCCGTCGCGGGTGAACGCCACCCCAGGCAGCAGAGCAAATTCTACCTCATCTGGATTGTCCACCCGCTCGCAGCGCTCCACGACCGGCTCGCGTATCCCCCATAGCCCCGCCGCGAGCTGGTTCTCCAGGTCGTCCACCCAGTACAGGTCGAGATGGTTGGTGTGATGGTTCACCTTGGGCAGCGCCAGCCGTTTGCCGTCCGCCAGCGCCCGCTCCACCCAAAGCTCGCTGGCGAATTCTGCGCCGAAGTTCATGTAGCCCAGCACCGCACCGGCCTGCCGGTACTCCGGCAGTTGCAGCAGCCGTCCGGTGATGGCTGCGCTGTGGGCGGCGCGGGCGTCAGCGGTGAGCTGTTCGCGCTGCGCGAGGATGGCTTTGCGGATGCTTTGCTTCATGGCCAACTCACTCATGGTGTTAGGCATCACTTTTTTTAACAGGCCTGCGCCTTCCTTTTTCTGGCTTTGACTGTTTTCTCCGTCGGCAACAGGCTGGTGAGTTGCTGGTAACGCTCGAACAGGAATTCTACGCGCTGCGCGTCGCTGGCGAAGGCGGCCTTGCGGTAGCAGGCATCCACGGCGCGGTCGAGGGCCTGATGGGCTTTGACCAGTGCGGGCGGCATGGTGAGGGGGTCGTAGAGGTCGGCGAGGGAACTTTGCGGGAATTGCGCGCGGGCATCCAGTACGGCTTGGGCGGCGACTTCTACGGCAGCGCGCTGTTTGTCGCTTGGTTCGTCCGGCCACGGGAAGTTGTTGTAGACGATGCCTGCCGAATAGCGGTAATCGCTCTTCATGCGTCCGCAGGTGTAGCGCACCCAAGCCATGTGCATGGTGGAGGTCAGGATGCCGAAGTGATAGAGCGTGGCGGCATCAATTGTAAAAAGCTCTGTGCTTGCGATGCAGGTAGCATCCAAGAAAGCAATTGGGATGAAGTTGCGACGCTCGGATGATGTTTTAGGAATCGCAAGATAACGATTTGATGGCTGTCGAACTTCACCAAACAATGTTGGGAACGAAGCCAGCTCTCGTGTGGTAGAACGATCACTGGCTTCGCGCAGTTGCTTAACGGCCTGCACGCGCCGCGAAATTTCCGGTAGTTGCCGCAGTTCATGTGGCGCAACATTCACCAGCCACAAACACCAGCGCGGTTCGTTATTGATAAATTCTTTCGCGCTCATGAAGGGGCGAATATATTTTTCAGCGGCTGGCTCCTTCAAGAGCAGTTCGTGTTTTTCCGCATCGTTCATCAACAGATGCCCGCCATCATTGGGCATGTTGCCAAACACAATTTCCGGTACTGGCAAAATGGGCTGGCGGCGATTAGATATATTCACATCCGGCGCGTCCACCAGATAGGGATTGATGTTGCGCGCGGCGACGGCGTGCGCCTCGCCGCGTATGTCCTCGTATTCGTAAATTACTTTTTTCTCCACGTCGTGCGCGCCGAAGCCGATGATGACGCAATGCACCGCCGCCACGCCTTTAGCCTCGTTGCTCCACTGAAAGGTGCGGTGGGCGAAGTGGATGCGGATGCCCTGAGCGAGCAGCCAGCCCCACAGCACACCGGCCTGTTCGCCTTGGGTGATACTGTTGGTGGAGACGAAGGCTGCCTTCACCCTCTCCCCTGCCCCTCTGATGGAGCTACTAGCCATTCGACTAGGCTGTCCAACTACGCCAGCCAAGTCGCTGGTTATCCCGTCAAGGGAGAGGGGTTCCGCATTCCCTCCCCCCGCGCGGGGGAGGGTGCCCGTTAGGGCGGGAGAGGGGGTGGTCATGTACCGCGCCGCTTTCACATACCACGCCGCGACGAAATCGAGCAGGCCGCCGCTCTTGATGTCCGCGAACACGCGCTGTGCATCCTCGCGCTGCATATCGTCCATGAACTTCGCGCCGACGAACGGCGGATGCCCAGCACATAACTTGCGCGCTCCGCCGGCAGCACGTCGTTCCAGTCCAAGGTGAGCGCGTTGCCGTTGACGATGTGCGGCGAGGTCTTGAGCGGGATGCGCGCGAAGTACATGCCGAATTCCTCCGACACGCGCACGTTCATCTGGTGGTCCATCAGCCATAGCGCGACCTGCGCGATTTGCGCCGGGAATTCCTCGATCTCGATGCCGTAGAACTGGTCCACGTCCACGCTGATCTCCTGATGGATGTCGAGGAAGCGCGAGCCGGGGCCTTCATGCACGGTGCGCAGCACGTCCAGTTCCAGCCTGCGCAGCTCGCGGTAGGCGATGACGAGGAAGTTGCCGCAGCCACAGGCGGGGTCGAAGAAGGTCAACGTGCGCAGCTTCTTGTGGAACTCGAACAGCTTGTTCTTGTTGCCTTTGACGCGGTTGAATTCTTCCCAGAGCGCATCGAGAAACAGCGGCTGGATCAGCTTGAGGATGTTTTCTTCGCTGGTGTAGTGCGCGCCGATGTTGCGCCGCGCCTTGGCGTCCATGATGCTCTGGAACAGCGCGCCGAAGATGGCGGGCGAGATGGAACTCCAGTCGAGCGCGCAGCAGTCGAGCAGCGCTTCGCGCATCGCGGGGTCGAACGCAGCGATGGGTAATATCTCCTCGAACAGCTTGCCGTTGACGTAGGGGAAGGCGGAGATTTGCTCGTCCAGCGTTTTCGCGCGGCGATCTTCCGGCGTGTTGAGCACCTGGAACAGCAGCGCGAGTTGCGCGCCGAGGTCTGCGCCGTCGGGCGCGGTGCGCTCCTCGACCCAGGCGCGGAACGCGCTGGCGGGCTGAAAGATGCCGGTGTCTTCGGCGAACAGGCAGAACAGCAACCGCACCAGCAGCACTTCGAGCGGATGGCCTTCGTAGCCCGCCGCCTTGAGCGCGTCGTGCAGCCTGCCCATGCGCTCGGCGGCTTTGATGTTGACCGGGTTTTGCGGCGCGATGGTTTGCGTGCGGTAGCCCGCGATGAAGGCGAAATGCTTGATGCGCTTGTGCAGGTCGGCGAGTTTGAATTCGATTTCGGTGTTGTCTTCGAGGTCGTACAAACGGAAGCGCGCGAAGTCGGACACCAGCACATATTTTGGCAAATCGCGTTCCTTGATGCCGGGGAAGTAATCGAGCGCCTGGGTGTAAGCCTTGTCCAAATCCTTGCCGCGCGACTTGTGCTCGACCAGCAGCATGCCTTTCCAGAACAGGTCGATGTAGCCTTGTTTGTCGCCGAGCTTTTTGACCGGCTCCTCGAAGCTGGCGACGCGCTTGCGGTCTATGCCGAAGACGTTGAAGAACTCCGTCCAGAATGGCTTGGCCTCGGCATCTTCCGAAGTTTCGTTTTCCCAGCGCTTGGAGAATTCGTGGGCGCGGTTGCGGATTTCGTTCCAGCTTAGCGGCATGGGTTATTCGTTTTGAATTTTTCTTTCAATGATCGGCTTGCCAGCGCCGGCAAACCGATCCCCACGGTGGCTATCGAATCTGATTTTCATCGGCTGCTTTTTTCAATGCCAGCAGGCCATCCAGCAATGACGGGACATCATCCTGAATAATGCTCCACAATGTATCGTTGTCTATACCAAGATAACCGTGTATCAGCCGATTGCGCATGGAAATGATCTCACGCCATTGGATGTGAGATGCGAATTCGCGCACCGGCGCAGGAATACGGGTTGCTGCCTCCCCTATCAATTCGAGATTGCGAATGGTGGCATCGTAAGTCAAACCGCTTGCTTCAAATCGTAGTCGATCAAAACCTTCGGTATATACCAAGACCTTCTCGGCAAACGAAATCATATCGTCCACATACAAACGCCAGTCGCGCCCGTTATTGCCGCCTCTGGTTGGTTCAGACATGGATCGCACTTGCTTCGATATAAGGCCTTAACTGCGGGCGTAATGCTTTATCTGTCACTAAATCAATCGGGCATCCGAGCAGGTCTTCCAGATAAAACTGCACTCCGAAATAGCGCTTCGATGTGGCAGGGCCATCGAAGCTGACAAGCACATCAATGTCGCTATCCGGGCGAGCCTCATCGCGCACTGTGGAGCCAAACAACGCCAGATCGGTGATGCCAAAACGCTGGATTAATTCCGGCTTGTGCTGAGCCAGCAATTTTAGGACTTCATCTTTGCGCATCGTTTCCTCCTGCAATTTCTCATGTTGGCTGCTACGATTTTAACCAAGAAATAGCTTGTACGCCGGGTTGCCGCTCTCGTCCCAGTAGCGGTAGCCGAGGGTATCGAGGAATTTCTTCAGCGCCTTCTTGTCGTGGTGCGGCACCTGCATGCCGACCAGCACGCGGCCGTAGTCCGCGCCGTGGTTGCGGTAGTGGAACAGGCTGATGTTCCAGCTGTGACTCATGCTGTTGAGGAAGTTCATCAGCGCGCCAGGGCGCTCCGGGAACTCGAAGCGGAACAGGATTTCATCCTTGACTTCCGGAGCGTGCCCGCCAACCAGATAGCGCAGATGCAGTTTGGCCATTTCGTTGCCGGACAGGTCGAGCGTGGGCAGGTTGTTGCGCTGCAATTTTTCCACCAGTTCGGCCGTCTCGGACTGGTCGCGCACCTGGATGCCGACGAACACATGCGCTACTTTCGGGTCGTCGTAGCGGTAGTTGAATTCGGTGATGTTGCGCTTGCCGAGCAGCGCGCAGAATTTGCGGAAGCTGCCCGGTGTTTCTGGAATGGTGACGGCAAGGATTGCCTCGCGCCGTTCGCCGATTTCGGCGCGCTCCGCGACAAAGCGCAGCCGGTCGAAATTCATGTTCGCGCCGCAGGCGACGGCGACCAGCGTCTCGTCCTTGAGCTTTTCGCGCGCGGCATATAATTTGGCTCCGGCGATGGCCAGCGCGCCTGCCGGTTCCAGTATTGAGCGTGTGTCCTCGAACACGTCCTTGATCGCGGCACAGGTGGCGTCGGTATCCACCAGAACGATTTCGTCGACCAGCTTGCGGCACAGGCGGAAGGTCTCCTGGCCGACCTGCTTGACCGCCACGCCGTCGGCGAACAGCCCGACATGATCGAGCGTAACGCGCCGCTTGGCTTTCAGCGAGCGGTACATGGCGTCGGAATCGACCGGCTGCACGCCGATGATCCTGATGTCGGGACGCAACTCCTTGACGTAGGCCGCTACGCCGGAGATCAGCCCGCCGCCGCCGATGGCGCAGAAAATCGCGTGGATCGGCCGGGTATGCTGGCGCAGGATTTCCATCGCGATGGTGCCCTGCCCGGCGATCACGTCCGGATCGTCGTAGGGGTGCACGAAGGTCATGCCTTCCTGTTTTTCCAGTTCCAGCGCATGCGCACAGGCGTCGGAATAGGAATCGCCGTGCAGTACCACTTTCGCGCCACGGCCTTTCACCGCGTCGATCTTGATCTGCGGCGTGGTGGCGGGCATCACGATGACCGCCCTGCAGCCGAGTTTTTGCGCGGACAGCGCCACGCCCTGCGCATGGTTACCGGCCGAAGCGGCGATGACGCCGCGCCTGAGCTGTTCGGGCGTGAGCTGCGCCATCTTGTTGTATGCGCCGCGCAGCTTGAAGGAAAACACCGGCTGCATGTCCTCGCGCTTGAGCAGCA
>CAYNYH010000003.1:0-15651 GCA_964401425.1 uncultured Gallionella sp.
GCTCCATTTCCTTGCAGGAGATGCACCAGTCGGCGTAGAAATCCAGCATCACGGTCTTCCCTCGCGCCTGGGCGAGGCGCCGGTCGAGGTCTGCTGCGTCCACGACGCGGGAGAATTGCAGGGTTGCGGGGGCCTGCGTTTCGGCGCGGCCGATGTTGCCCAAGGGGCGCAACAGGTCGCGCGCTCCGGACAGCGCGCCGATCAGGTAGGCCACGCCGAGCAGCAGGGCGATCAGGCCGAGGCCCTTGAATAGCCGGTGCCAGCCGCCGGCGTTGTGCGGCAGGGTGTCCAGCGCGCGCAGGTATATCCCGCAGAAGATCAGCAGTGCCGCCCAGAGCAGCATCTGCGCGCCGATTGGCAGTAGCGGCTGGACGATCCAGATCGCCAGCGCCAGCAGCATCACGCCGAAGAACTTCTTGACCGACTCCATCCAGGCACCGGCCTTGGGCAGCAATACGCCCGCCGAGGTGCCGATCAGCAGCAGCGGCGCACCCATGCCCAGCGCCAGCGCGAACAGGGCGACCCCGCCCAGCACCGCATCGTGCGTCTGGCCGATGTAGAGCAGCGCGCCGGCCAGCGGCGCGGCCACGCACGGCCCCATGATGATGGCGGACAGCGCGCCCATCGCGAATACGCCGGACAGGTGGCCGCCGTGCAGGCGGTTGCTGGTGTCGGTCAGCTTGCTCTGCAGCGCCGAAGGCAGTTGCAGCTCGTAGAAACCGAACATGGACAGCGACAGCAGCACGAACAGCGCGGAGAAGCTGCCCAGCACCCAAGGGGTTTGCAGCGCGTTGGAGATCAGGTGGCCGGAAAAGCCCGCTGCCACCCCGGCGGCGGCGTAGGTGATCGCCATGCCCAGTACATAGGCCAGCGACAGGATGAAGGCGTGCATATGGGTGATCTTGTGGCCGCGCCCGACGATGATGCCGGACAGGATGGGAATCATCGGGAACACGCAGGGAGTCAGGGCGAGCAGCAGCCCCGCGCCGAAGAAGAAGGAGACGATCAGCCAGAAGCTGCCGCCTTTGAAGAGTTGTGCGATCCGGGTATTCTCGCTGGCGGGTGCGGGCGGCAGCGGCGCGATGGCCGAGGGCGGCGGCGCTTCGGTCATCGCCGGGGCGGGGCGCGAGCCGGTCTTGGCGTCCGGCAGGTCGAGCCGGACCGCCTTCTTGATGGGCGGGTAGCACAGCCCATCCTCGCTGCACCCCATGTAGGTGGCGTTTAATGTCATGCCGGTGGCGGCATCGCCCGTGCGGTTCAGGGTGATTGCGGCCTGGATCGAGCGATGGAACACTTCGGTGTTGCCGAAGGAGGGGTCCTGTTTCATCTCGCCTTTCGGCAAGCTCACCGCCTGGATTTTGACCGGGCCTTCCTGAATCTCGAACTTGATCTTGTCGCGGTATAAGTAGTAGCCCGGCGTCACGCTGAGGTCGGCTTGCAGGGTATGCGCGTCGCGCACCGTGACCTGCAGGCCGAAAGCCTGGTCAGGGGGGAGGAAGCTGGGCTGCTTGCCGCCGCCCAGGCGATCCAGCAGGCCCGCATTCGCGGCGGTAACCATTAAACATGACAGCAGCAGCGTAAATGCGAAATTCGCATAGCGATTCGTTCGCTCCCTCGCCCGCTTGCGGGAGAGGGTTGGGGAGAGGGAAACGTGCATGGCAAATTTCATTATCAGGAGTGGCAAATTTGCCATACACGTTAGCACGAAACGCATGGGTCATTCCTTGAGGGCAGTTTCACGGCTTACCCAGTCCAGATAGGCGGGCAGGCCGGTTGTTACGGGGACAGCGATGATTTCGGGAAGTTCGTAAGGGTGCGCCGCGCGGATCAGTTGCTCGAGGCGCGGATACGCGGCGCGCGTGGTCTTGATCAGCAGCGGCACTTCGCTAGCGGTTTCGATGCTGCCCTGCCAGCGGTAGGTCGAGGTGCAGGGCGCGAGCTGGTTCACGCAGGCCGCCGCGCGTTCCTCGATGAGCCGCTGCGCAAGCCTCCCGGCAGTTTCCGCATCGGGCAGGTTGGTGATGACTAGCAGAATCTCGTTCATTTCGCGAAGCGCAATCCGAGTTGCAGCAATTCATCCCACACATCGCCCTGGCGCAGGCCCTTGATGGTCTTGTCCAGCCGCGCGGCCTGCTGCAGGGCGCGTTCGATATGCGGGAACTTCAGGCGGCGCGCCGCATGCTCGATCAGGGGTTGCCGATCCTTGCGCACCCGCAGGTCGCGCAGGGCATTGCCGAGGTTGCCGCCGCGCTGCACCGATTGCAGCACCTTGCCCAGCGTGCGGATGTCTTCGCTGACTGCCCAGAGCACCAGCACGGTGGCGGTACCCTCGGCGCGCAGCCCGTCGAGGATGCGCGCGAAGCGTTCCGCGTTGCCGTTCAGCATGGCCTCCGAAAGCTTGAAGATGTCGTAGCGCGCCACATCCATCACCGCATCCCTGACCTGCTCGAAGGGGAGTGGTCCGGCAGGAAACAGCAGCGCGAGCTTCTGGATTTCCTGGAAGGCCGCGAGCAGGTTGCCTTCGCAGCGGTCGGCGAGAAATTCCAGCGTGGCCTCATCGGCGCTCTGCTCCTGACGCTTCAGGCGGGCGGCGATCCAGCGCGGCAACGCGGGGCGCGGGATGTCGTCGGCGGTAACCATCACGCCGTGCCGCTCCAGCGCGCCGAACCACTGGCTCTTCTGCGCGGTCCAGTCCATTTTAGGCAGGGTAATCAGCGTCAGTATGTCCGGACTCAGGTTGGCGACATAGTCCTGCAAGGCCTGTCCGCCTTCCGTGCCGGGCTTGCCGGACGGGATGCGCAGGTCGATGACCTTGCGCTCGGCAAACAGCGACAGGCTTTGTGCGCTGTTGCGCAACTCGGCCCATTTGAAATGCTGTTCGGCGATAAAAGTCTCGCGCTCGCTTTAGCCCGCCGCGCGCGGCGCCGCGCGGATGCTGTCGGCCGCCTCGACCGCCAGCAGCAGCGCATCGCCGTACACCACATACAGCGGCTTGAGGCCGGAGGCGAGGTGGCGCGGCAGTTCTTCGCTGGTGATCGGCATGGTCTATTGCGGCTGCGGTTTGGCGCGGCTCAGGCGGCGCACGATCTGCTGCACCATGTCGGAGCGCATGCTCTGGTAGAGCATGACTTCCTCGGACTCCTTGGCGAGAATCTTGGCGTCGTCATAAGTAAAATCGCGGCGCAGGATGATTTCTTCGGCGGGGATCCAGTCGTTCCCCTTGAGGTCATAGGCGCGCAGGGAAACGCGGTAGCGCAACTGGAATTCGGTCACGCGTCCGCTGCCGCCCAGTGTCAGGATATGCTTCTCCGGGGCTTCGAGGACGATATTGAGCACCACATCGGCCTGCTCGGCGCTGCTCACCAATCTCACCTTGTTGGCGTCCAGATTGCGGCGCAGCTCGGCGATCAAGGGCGTGCCGGGGGTGGCCGCATCCAGGTACAGCGTGTCGAATGGCATTCCAGCATGGCCGCGCAGATGGAAACCGCAGGCGGTCAACAGTAAGGTTGTCAACAGCAATAAGGTACGCATAGCCATATTCCCAAGCCGGGTGAACCGGAAAAAATTTGTAGCGGGCGGAATGTTCCTGGTGCTTCCGCCCTACATCACAACGTTGATCAGGCGGCCCGGTACGACCACGATCTTCTTCGGTGCAGCGCCCGCCAGTTGTTTTTCGACGGCCGGATGGGCAAGCGCCAGCCGTTCCAGTTCCGCCTTGCCGGCGGTCTTGGCTACCGTCAGGTTGCCGCGCAGCTTGCCGTTCACCTGGATCACGATTTCGATTTCATCCTGCACCAGGGCGCTGGCATCGGCCTTGGGGAAGGGCTGATCCAGCAGGTCGCTGCCGGGGCGCAATTCGGACCACAAGGCCTGGCAGAGATGCGGCACGATCGGGCTGAGCATCAACACGATGCCTTCCAGCACTTCTTGCGTCACATGGCGCGCGACGGGGTTCTGTTCGTCGAACTTCGCCAGCGCGTTCAGTAGTTCCATGTTCGCCGCGATGGCGGTGTTGAAGGTCTTGCGCCGCCCCATGTCGTCGTCCACCTTGGCGATGGTCTGGTGCAGTTGCAGGCGCAATGCTTTCGCCGCCGCGCTCAGCTCGCCGCTCCGGTAGGCCGCCACGACACCCGGTGCGGCGTGATCATGGGTGGCCTTCCACACGCGCTTGAGGAAGCGGAATGCGCCTTCCACGCCGGCGTCCGACCATTCCAGCGACTGCTCCGGCGGCGAGGCGAACATCATGAACAGGCGCGCGGTGTCCGCGCCGTACTCGTCGATGATGGCCTGAGGATCGACGCCGTTGTTCTTCGACTTGGACATCTTCTCGGTGCCGCCGATGAATACCGGCCGTCCGTCGGCCTTGAGCGTCGCGCCGACCGGGCGCCCGCGCTCGTCGGTCTTGACTTCCACTTCTGCCGGATTGATCCACTGTTTCTTGCCCGCGGCATCCTCGCGGTAGAAGGTCGGCGCGACCACCATGCCCTGGGTCAGCAGGTTCTGGAAGGGTTCGTCGCCCTGCACCAGGCCTTCGTCGCGCATCAGCTTGTGGAAGAAGCGTGCATACAGCAGATGCAGGATCGCGTGTTCGATGCCGCCGATGTATTGGTCCACCGGCAGCCAGTGCTGCGCGGCGGTCTTGTCCACCATGCCGCTGGCGCAATCCGGGCTCGCGTAGCGCGCGTAGTACCAGCTTGATTCGACGAAGGTGTCCATGGTGTCGGTCTCGCGCTTCGCCGCCTTGCCGCATTTCGGGCAGGGAGTCATGTAGAAATCCTGCATCTTCGCCAGCGGTGAGCCTGCGCCGTCCGGCACCACGTTCTCGGGCAATACCACGGGCAATTGCTCGTCCGGCACCGGCACATCGCCGCAGGTGAAGCAGTGGATGATCGGGATCGGACAGCCCCAGTAGCGCTGCCGCGAAATGCCCCAGTCGCGCAGGCGGAACTGGCTGCGCTTCTGGCCGAGGCCCCTGGTCAGCAGGTAGGCGGAAATCGCGTCGAACGCTTCCTGGAACGTCATGCCGTTGTATTTTCTGGAGCAGACCAGCGTGCCGTATTCCGTGTGTGGCGACTCGACTTCCAGTTGCCCGGCGAATTCGTGGACTGCCTCGATGAGGGCTTCCGATGGCTTGGGCAGATCCATAAGCGCGCTGCTCAGATAGGCGAGCATTCCCATTTCATCTAGGTCTTCCTGGTTCAGTTCGTGGCCGTCCGCCTTGAACTGCGCCTCCAGCTTGTTCCATTTGCCCAGCAATTCCGGGCTGGCGATGACATGCTTGACGGGCAAACCGTATTTTTCCGCGAATTCATAATCGCGTTCGTCGTGCGCCGGGACCGCCATCACCGCGCCTTCGCCGTAGCCCATCAGCACGTAATTGGCGATCCATACCGGCAGTTTTTCACCGGTGACCGGGTGCTTGACGAACAGGCCGGTGTCTATGCCCCTCTTTTCCATCGTCGCCAGATCGGCTTCGGCCGTGCCGCCGCGCAGGCACGAGGCGATGAAGTCGGAAAGTTCGTGTTTTTCGGACAGCTTCGCCGCGCGCTGTGCCAGCGGATGCTCCGCCGCCACCGCCACGTAAGTTGCGCCCATCAGCGTATCGGGGCGCGTGGTATAGACCCTGAGCATGCCGCCCGAGCCTATGCTCTCCATATCGTAGGGGAAATGGATCTCGCAGCCGTGGCTCTTGCCGATCCAGTTGGCCTGCATGGTTTTGACCTGTTCCGGCCAGCCGGGAAGCTGGTCCAGTCCCTGCAGCAACTCCTCGGCATATTCGGTGATGCGGAAGAAATACATCGGGATGTCGCGCTTTTCCACGGGTGCGCCGGAGCGCCAGCCGCAGCCGTCGATGACCTGCTCGTTGGCCAGCACGGTCTGGTCCACCGGGTCCCAGTTTACCGAGGCGGTCTTCTTGTAGATGAGGCCCTTCTCGAACAGGCGCGTGAACAGCCACTGCTCCCAGCGGTAATACTCCGGCTTGCAGGTGGTCACCTCGCGCGACCAGTCGATGCCCAGCCCCAGCGATTTGAGCTGCTGCTTCATGTGCTCGATGTTGGAATAGGTCCACGCGGCGGGCGGCACGTTGTTGGCCAGCGCGGCATTCTCGGCGGGCAGGCCGAACGCGTCCCAGCCCATCGGCTGCATCACGTTGTAGCCCTTCATGCGGTGGTAGCGGCTCAATACGTCACCGATGGTGTAGTTGCGCACATGCCCCATATGCAGCTTGCCGGACGGGTAGGGGAACATCGACAGGCAGTAGTACTTGGGCTTGCCGGATTGTTCCGTGGCGCGGAACGCCTGGCGGTTCTCCCAGTGTTGTTGCGCCTGTTGTTCGATGGATGCCGGATTGTAGTTGGGGTGCATGATTTTGCGGGCCGCAGTTTGTTTTTTTGAATGCGGCATTATAGCGATATCCCCTTTGCCGTGCTCGGGTTAACCGGGTGCCGAAAAAACTGGCGAACGATGCCGGAGCAAGGTGGAGGCTCAGCATTGGCGCATTTGGGTGAGGGTGAAAACGGGGAATCCGGAACATTTCATGACGCGCCGGCGGCAAGTGCGGTAGTGGTGCCGGGGGCTTTGTTATAAAATTGCGGCTATTCGAGAGTTTTCATTCACATTGTTTCAGGAGAAATCACCATGTCGCGCAAACACCCCGTCATAGCAGTCACCGGATCTTCCGGAGCGGGCACTTCTACCGTCAAACGCGCCTTCGAAAATATCTTCCGCCGCGAGAAGATTGCTGCCGCCATCATCGAGGGCGACAGTCTGCACAGCCTGGATCGCATGGCGTTCCGCGCCGCCGTGGCCGAGGCCGCGAAGGCGGGCAACCATTCGTTCAGCCACTTCGGCCCGGAAGCCAATCACTTCGACAAGATCGAGGAAACGTTCAAGGTCTATGGCGAAACCGGCATGTGTCAGCGCCGCTACTATGTCCACAGCGAGGATGAGGCGGAGCATCACAAAAAGCACTTTAATCTCGCCGACCTGAAGCCCGGTCAGTTCACCCCCTGGGAAGGCATCGAGGCGAATTCCGACCTGCTGTTCTACGAGGGCCTGCACGGCCTGGCAACGGACGGCAACATCGACGCGGGCAAGTACGTGGACCTGGGCATCGGCGTGGTGCCGGTGGTCAACCTGGAGTGGATCCAGAAAATCCACCGCGACAAGGAAGAGCGCGGCTATTCCGCCGAGGCGACGGTGGACACCATCCTGCGCCGCATGCCGGACTACGTCAAATACGTCACCCCGCAGTTCTCGCGCACCCACATCAACTTCCAGCGCGTCGCGACGGTGGATACCTCCAACCCGTTCATCGCGCGCGACATCCCGACGCTGGACGAAAGTTTCGTGGTGATCCGTTTCAACAAGTATCTGCTCCAATCCCAATACATTGATCTCCGCTACTACCTCAGCATGATCCACGACTCCTTCATGTCGCGTCCCGACACCCTGGTGGTGCCCGGCGGCAAGATGAGCTTCGCGATGGAAATCATCCTGACCCCGATCCTGCACGAGCTGATCGAGAACAAGAAGAAGTGAGGCCATAAACGACGGCAACGGCGGGGAACCGGCTTAATCCGGTTCCCCGTTTTTATTTGGCCGGTGCGCGGGGCGGCGTAAAATCAACGCCGAACGAACCGATGGATAAGATATGAAGATAGCGACCTGGAACGTCAATTCACTCAAGGTGCGCCTGCCGCAGGTGCTGGACTGGCTGGCCGCCAATCCGGTCGAGGTGCTGTGCCTGCAGGAAACCAAGCAGCAGGACGGCGAGTTCCCGCAGGCCGAGCTGCAGGCGGCGGGCTACCACAGCGTATTCAGCGGGCAGAAGACCTATAACGGCGTGGCGATCCTGAGCCGCGAACCGGCCAATGAGGTGCAATGCGGCCTGCCCAACTTTCCCGACGAGCAGAAGCGCATCATCGCCGCCACGATTGGCGGTGCCCGCGTGGTGTGCGTGTATGTGCCGAACGGCCAGAGCGTCGATTCGGACAAGTATAACTACAAGCTCGCGTGGCTCGCCGCGCTGCACGACTGGCTGAAAGTGGAACTGGCGCGCCACCCGAAACTGGCGCTGCTGGGCGACTACAACATCGCGCCGGAAGAGCGCGATGGCTACGATCCGTTCGCCGGGCAGGGCAACGTGCTGGTCGGCGAGCCTGATCGGGAACAGTTCCGGAACCTGTTAGGGCTCGGGCTGTGCGACGGCTTCCGCCTCTTCGAACAGCCCGATCAATCCTACTCATGGTGGGACTACCGCATGATGGCGTTCCGCCGCAACCGCGGGCTGCGCATCGATCACATCCTGGTCAGTGAGCCGCTCGCGGCGCAATGCAGAAGCTGCGTGATCGATAAGGCGCCGCGCAAACTGGAGCGCCCTTCCGACCATACGCCGGTGGTTCTGGAACTGGGGTGACAGGCAGGAACACTGCCTCAGTGGCGGGGTGGGATAGGCTTAAGCACGCTATTTGTAATCGCGCAATTCCGGGAGAACCTCGTCGCGGTCTCCATGCGGTTCCTGGTCATATGCCCTGACGAACACTTCGCGCTCATTCTGTTTCGTCGGGTAGGCCGGAATGTCCTGATTGTGGCGGACGGTGTCTTCGCAGTAGTGGATAACCTGGCGTCCGATGCTGTGCAGCAGGCTGTTATCGAGGTGAAACCCTTCTCCGGTCAGGCGGTTCTCCAGGCTCTCGAGGGTATGGTCGCGCAGGTTGTAGGAAACGCGCAGCGTGTTCGCGGCATTGCCGGGCTCGACCCTGCAGCCGGACAGGCCGGACAGGAAGCGGGAGGCACGCTCGACTTGTCCGGAAGGTTCCGCACTGAATACGATCTCGCGCTGTCTGTCCAGTTCGGATGGATCCGTCATGCCGGCCTCCCCGGGGGCAGGATTATTTTCCCTGCAGTATCTGCATTCCCTTGAGCAGGTTCAACGCCTGATTGAGCTGGTAGTCGTTCTTGGCGCCGAATTCGGTGGGCGCCGGCTTCGCGCCTCCTTTGTCATCGGGAGCGGCGGGTGCTTTTTTCCCGGCATTGCTGTCCGGCTTTTCATCCGACGGCTTGCCATTGGCCAAGTGCCTGTTCAGGTCGGCTTCGCGCAGGCGGAACATGCTGTCCTGCCCGGCGGTGGCAGGATCTTCCACCAGGATGTCGGGGACGATGCCTTTGGCCTGGATGGAGCGCCCGCCCGGCGTGTAATAGCGCGCCGTGGTCAGCTTGATCGCGGTGTTGTTGCCCAGGGGCAGGACGGTTTGCACGGAGCCCTTGCCGAAAGTCTGCGTGCCCATGATGACCGCGCGCTTGTGGTCCTGCAATGCACCGGCAACGATTTCGGAAGCGGATGCGGAACCGCCGTTCACCAGCACCACCAGCGGCACGCTCTTGACGGAGTCGGGCAGGGTTTTCAGGTAATCGCTCTTGCCGTTGCCGCGCAGATAATGCTCCGGGCTGGCGGTCAGGCGCATCTTCGCGTCTTCGGTGCGGCCCTCGGTATAGACCACCAGTGCGTCCTTGGCCAGGAAGGCCGCGGAAACGCCGACCGCACCGGTCAGCAACCCGCCCGGGTCATTGCGCAAATCGAGCACCAGCCCCTTGAGCGACCCCTGATTCTGCTTGATGAGCGTTTCCAGCGAAGTGGCGAGGTTCTCGCCGGTGTGTTCCTGGAATTGCGTGATGCGGACAAACCCGTAGCCGGACTCCAGCAGCTTGGATTTCACGCTCTGCACCTTGATCACGGCACGCACCAGGGTGATCGTGAGCGGCTTGGGCTCGTCCTTGCGGATGATGGTCAGGACGATCTTGCTGCCCGGTTTGCCGCGCATGTGCTTTACCGCATCGTTCAGCGTCATCCCCTTGACCAGGGTGTCATCCAGCTTGACGATCAGGTCGCCGCTCTTGATGCCCGCGTTGTAGGCCGGGGTGTCCTCTATCGGCGAGACAACCTTCACCAGGCCGTCTTCCATGCTGACTTCGATGCCGAGCCCGCCGAATTCGCCTTGCGTGCCGACCTGCAGTTCCTTGAATGCCTCCGTGTCGAGATAGGCGGAGTGCGGGTCGAGGCCGCTCAGCATGCCGTTGATGGCCTCGTTGATCAGCTTCTTGTCGGTGACGGGTTCGACGTAGTCGCTCTTGATGCGGCCGAACACCTCGGAGAAAGCGCGCAGTTCCTCGATGGGCAGCGGGGTGGCGAGCGTATCCTTCTCGGCCATTGCGGCAAAATGCAGGCTGAACGACACGCCGGCAACCAGTCCCAGACTCACCAAACCAGCTTTTTCCAGAAAACGCATAATTTCCTCAATCTCATTTAACTGCCAGCCACTTCATCGGGTCGAGTGGTTTGCTCTCATGGCGCAGTTCAAAGTATAAACCGGAATCCTCGTTGCCGCCGCTGTTCCCGACCGCCGCAACGGTGTCACCGCCGTGCAGCATGTCCCCGACCTGCTTGTAGAGGGTTTCGTTGTTGCCATACAGGCTCATATAGCCCTTGCCGTGATCGATGATCAGCAGGTTGCCGAAGCCGCGCAGCCAGTCCGCGAATACCACACGCCCTGCCGCGATGGCTTTGACAGCCTGGCCGGGGGAAGTTCTCAGGAACAGGCCTTTCCATAGCACCGTGCTGTCGGGGCGCGGCGCGCCGAACCGGTTGGCGACTTCGCCTTTCACCGGCAACGCCAGCCTGCCCTTGAGCTGGTTGAACGGGCTGCCGTCGAAGCGGTTGTCCGGCAGCTTGTCGTTGCGGAACAACGAGCCGGATTTCGGTTGCGCGAGCATTTTCGTCAACTTGTCGACCAGTTGCGCGAGGCGGTTCTCGTCGCGCTGCAAGCGGCCGATCTCGCGGCGCTGCTGGCGCAACTGCTGCGAGACTTTGACCAATATCCGTTGCCGGGCGTGCTGTTCCTTCTCCAGCGCCTTTTTCTGCGCCGCCTCTTCCGTGCGAAGCGATTTCAATTCTGCGCGCTGCGCGCGCACGGCCGTGCTGACCGCGTTCAGCGCGGTGAAATCGTTGCGCAGTGCAGCAAGCTGGGTTGCGCGGCTGCGCGCGATGTGCTTGTAATACTGCAAATCGCGGGAAACCTGATTGGGGTTGCGGTTGCTCAGCAGCAGC
Organism: uncultured Gallionella sp.; assembly: GCA_964401425.1. GTDB lineage: Bacteria > Pseudomonadota > Gammaproteobacteria > Burkholderiales > Gallionellaceae > Gallionella. The sequence continues at coordinate 11,108 of CAYNYH010000003.1, forward strand.
TTCGGATATTCCTGGCTGCCGCCGAGGTATTGCTGATACAGCAGCCTGCCGAGCAGGGCCTGTTGTTCGGCCATGCTGCCGCTCAGCCGATGTTCCCGTTCCTGCAGTTCGTTGAGTTTCCTGTCGGCTGCGCGCTGCTGTTCGGCAAGCCCGGCGAGCTTGCGGTTGCTGTCGCTGATCGCCCGTTCCGATTCGCGCAGCGCATCGGCGGCCTCGGACTTCGATTCGCTGGTCCGGTCCATCTCGCGCTGCATCGCCACGATGCGCTTGCGCAGATTCTCGAGTTCATCCTGCTGGCTGGCGTATGCCGCGCTGACAAATATCAGGCCGCACAAGACAGACAACAGTAAACGAACTGAAAGGGTCACTGTATCCGGATCAGGCTATGTCCGGTCATTTCTGCCGGCTGCGGCAGCCCCATCATGGCCAGCAGGCTGGGGGCGAGATCGCGCAGCGCACCGCTTTCGGCCAGCGTGGCCTTGCGCCCGACATACAGGAAGGGCACCGGATTCAGGGTGTGCGCGGTGTGCGCCTGCTGCGTGGCGCGATCCAGCATCTGCTCGGCGTTGCCGTGGTCGGCGGTGATGATGACTTCGCCGCCGATGGAGCACATCGCCTTGACCACGCGGCCGATGCAGACATCCAGCGCCTCGATGGCCTTGGTGGCGGCCTCCATGTTGCCGCTGTGCCCCACCATGTCGCCGTTGGCGTAGTTGCAGATGATCGCGTGGTACTGGCGGCTCAGGATCGCGGCCTCGAGCTTGTCGGTCACCTCGAACGCACTCATCTCCGGCTTGAGGTCGTAGGTCGCGACCTTGGGCGACGGCACAAGGATGCGGTCTTCGCCGGAGTAGGGCTGTTCCTTGCCGCCGTTGAAAAAGTAAGTGACATGCGCGTATTTCTCGGTTTCGGCGATGCGCAGCTGTTTCAGCCCCAGATTCGAGATGTATTCGCCGAAGCCGTTGCGGATGGTCTCGGGGGGGTAGGCGCAGGGCAGGCGGAAGTCCTCGCCATAGCTGCTCAGCGTGACGAAAGCGGCGAGTTTCGGGAAACAGGCGCGCTCGAAGCCGCCGAAGGCTGCGTCCGTCAGGGCGCGCGTGATTTCGCGCGCGCGGTCGGCGCGGAAGTTCATGAATACCGCCACGTCGCCGTCCTGCATGGTGTATCCCGCCTTGCCTGGGGTAATCGCGGTCGGCTTGACGAACTCGTCCGACTCGCCGCGCGCATAGGCCTGCTCCAGCCCGCTCAACGCATCCGCCGCGCTGAATTCGGCGCGGCCCTCGGTGAGCAATTCGTAGGCGGGCTGCACGCGCTCCCAGCGGTTGTCCCGGTCCATCGCGTAATAGCGCCCGGTGATGCTGGCGATCTGCCCGGTTCCCAGCGCGGCACACTTTTCCTGCAGGCGCTGCAGCGATGGCGCGGCGCTCCTGGGCGGGGTGTCGCGCCCGTCGAGGAAGGCGTGCAGGCAGACCTTCTTCAGGCCGGCGCGCGCCGCCATCTCCAGCATGGCGTAGATGTGGCTCTCGTGACTGTGCACGCCGCCCGGGGAGAGCAGCCCCATGATGTGCAGCGTGCTGTTGTTTTGTTTTGCAAGCGCGACGGCCCGGCTCAAGGCCGGATTGGTGTAGAAGCTGCCGTCCTCGATGGCGACATCGACGCGGCTCAAGTCCTGGTACACCGTCCGCCCGGCACCGATGTTGAGATGGCCGACTTCGGAGTTGCCCATCTGCCCGGACGGCAGGCCGACATGTTTTTCGGAAGCCTCGATCAGGGTATGCGGGTAATCGTGCCACAGCCCATCCCAATTGGGTTTGCGCGCCGCCAGAATGGCGTTGAAATCGGCGTCTTCGCGGTAGCCGAAGCCGTCCAGGATAAGCAGCAAGACAGGAGTGACGTTCATTGGTGTAGAATATTAGCGGATAATGATGTTGTGGGGTCTCGTTTAATTTTAGCCGAATTCGTTCCGGTCAGTGGGCGGCTCGGCGGGATAATCAGGAACAGGCATGGCAAGCAAGCTAATAGACAAGGAAGAAGACATTCAACAGGCCGCGCAAGCCATCAAGGCGATCGCGCATCCCTTGCGCCTGAAGATTTTGTGCGTACTCGGCGACCGGGAAGTCAGCGTGCAGGAAATCGTGGAACAGGTCGGCACCTCGCAGAGCAACATCTCGCAGCATCTGGCGATTTTGCGCGACAAGGGCGTGCTGGCGACGCGCAAGGATGCCAACCGGGTGTATTACCGCATCGGCGACCCGCGCACCATCAAGCTGGTGGGGATGATGCGCGATGTGTTCTGCAGCACATGAAGGGGTTGTTTGATTTGCAATATTAGTATATTCTGATATAACGAAACTGTAAGCGGGGTATGCGGTGAAAAAATCATGGATATTCGGCGTGTTGCTGCTGTGCACCTCGGCTGTGCAGGCCGCCGGGCAGCTTGATACGGCGCCTGCGCAGTACCGCGAGGTGGCGCAGACTTACAGTGCCGACGGCCTGGTGGAAGCCGTCCGTCAATCTACCGTGTCCGCGCAAATCGGCGGGCGCGTCAAGGAAATCAACTTCGATATCGGGGACCGCGTCAGCAAGGGGCAGGTGATCCTGCGCATCGATGAGCGCGAAGCGGCACAGGCCTTGGCGGGCAGCCAGGCGCAGGTGCTGCAGGCGCAGGCCAACATGCAGAATGCCAAATCGGCCTACGAGCGCGCCCGGCAGTTGTTTGCGCAGAAATTCATCAGCCAGGCGGCGCTCGACAAGGCGCAGGCCGACTACAAGATCGCCCTGGCGCAAGCCGCAGCCAGCGAAGCATCCACCGGGCAGGCCAGCCTCGCGCACGGCTATACGGCGGTTATTGCGCCCTACAGCGGGATCGTGGCGGCGCGCCTGGTAGAGGTCGGCGAACTGGTGATGCCCGGCAAGCCCTTGATGACCGGCTTCGATCCTTCCGAAATGCGCGTCGTGGCAAGCGTGCCGCAAGACAAGTTGCTGGACATCGGCGCACGCCCCGAGGTGATGGTGGAGGCCCCCTCGCTGAATCGCTGGATCAAGCCCGCCTCGGCGGCCGTACAGCCGGTTGCCGATGCGCGCACGCACAGCACGCAAGTGCGCGTGTATCTGCCGAAAAATGAAGCGGGAATCTATCCGGGCATGTTTGTGCGCACGCATTTCGTGGTGGGTAAGGCGAACAAGCTGGTGATTCCCGCAAGCGCCGTGCTGCGCCGCGGCGAAGTGGTTGCCGTCTATGTAGTGGACGAACAAGGTGGAGTGAAGTTGCGCCAGGTGCGGCTCGGCGAAGCGACATCCGATGGGGCGGTGGAGGTGCTGGCGGGGCTGAATCCGGGCGAGAAGGTGGCGCTGGATTCGGTCAAGGCCGGGATGTTGGGTGTTAAGCAGAAGTAATCAACTTACGGAGGATGGAATCATGGCGCATATCGTAATCATGGGGGCGGGTATCGGCGGGATGCCGATGGCCTATGAAATGCAGGAAAAGATTCGCAAGGGCGACAAGGTGACGGTGATCTCGAACAGCGAGAATTTTCACTTCGTGCCCTCCAATCCGTGGGTGGGCGTGAAATGGCGCGACCGCGAAGACATCGAGTTTCCGGTACGCCCCTATCTGGAGCGCAAGGGCATCGACTTTATCTCCGTCGGCGTGAAACGGGTGCATCCCGAAGAAAACCGTCTCGAACTGAATGACGGCCAGTCGGTGAAATACGACTTCCTGGTGATCGCCACCGGCCCCAAACTGGCCTTTGAAGAAATCGAGGGCATGGGCCCGCATGGCGGGCATACCCACTCGGTTTGCCATGTTGATCACGCCATGAAGTCGCACGACGTTTGGGAAGACTTTACACAGAACCCCGGCCCGATTGTAGTCGGTGCGGTGCAGGGTGCATCCTGCTTCGGCCCGGCGTACGAATATGCCTTCATCATGGAAAACGATTTGCGCCGCCGCAAGATTCGCAACAAGGTGCCGATGACCTTCGTGACCTCTGAGCCCTATATTGGCCATCTGGGGCTGGGCGGCGTGGGCGACTCCAAGGGGATGCTCGAATCGGCAATGCGCGAACGGCACATCAAGTGGATATGCAACGCCAAGGTCACCAAGATCGAAGCGGGCAAGATGTATGTCACCGAAGTCGACGAGTCGGGCAACGAGAAGAAGAAACACGAACTGCCGTTCGCCTACAGCATGATGCTGCCCGCCTTCAAGGGCGTGGACGCGGTGTTCGGCATCGAGGGGCTGACCAATCCGCGAGGCTTCATCATCGTGGACGAGCATCAGCGCAACCCGAAATACAAGAACATCTATTCGGTCGGCGTGTGCGTCGCGATCCCGCCGGTGGAAGCGACTCCGGTTCCATGCGGCACCCCGAAGACCGGCTACATGATCGAGTCGATGGTGACCGCGACGGTGCACAACATCCACTCCGAGCTGACCGGCAATCCGCCGACCAGCAAGGCGACCTGGAATGCGGTCTGCCTCGCGGACTTCGGCGACGGCGGCATCGCGTTTGTGGCGATCCCGCAGATTCCGCCGCGCAACG
>CAYNYH010000003.1:15661-46091 GCA_964401425.1 uncultured Gallionella sp.
GTGAACTGGTTCTCGGAGGGCAAGTGGGTGCACCTGGCCAAGGTCGCCTTCGAGAAATATTTCATTCGCAAGATGAAGAAGGGCAGCTCCGAGCCCATCTACGAGAAGATTGTGCTGAAGGCGATGGGCGTGGAGAAATTGAAGTAAAAAATGCAGATCACCACGAAGGGCACGAAGATCACGAAGGTTTTTTAAGGAACGACTTAGGCCTGAATGAACAGCCTTTCCCGCAAAGGCAACGCCGGAGCGGCGAATAGAGTCTTCTGGTTTTCTTTGTGTGCTTCGTGTTCTTCGTGGTGCAAATGAACTTTTTTACTGCAACTACAACCACCGGGAAAAATTGCATGGGCATTTCAGGGCGCATCGCCAAATACTTTCTGCACTCGCAGATGACTCCGCTGCTGGCGCTGGTCGCCGTGCTGCTGGGGGCGTTTGCCGTGCTGGTGACGCCGCGCGAGGAAGAACCGCAGATCAGCGTGACCATGGCGAACGTGATGATCGCCTATCCGGGCGCATCGGCCAGGGATGTCGCGCAGACCGTGGCGGCTCCCGCCGAGCAGGTGCTGTCGCAGATCGCTGGAGTGGACCATGTCTATTCGGTATCACAGCCGGGCATGGCGGTCGTCACCGTGCAATTCAAGGTCGGCGAGGAACATATCGACTCGCTGGTGAAGCTCTACGATGTGGTGCATTCCCACGCCGACTGGCTGCCGCCCACGCTGGGGGTCGCACCACCCATCATCAAGGCCAAGGGCATCGACGACGTGCCGGTCGTCGCACTGACCCTGTGGCGTGAACAGGCGGCGGGCGGCGGCATCGAATTGACGCAGGTGGCGCATGCCATCGAGGCCGACCTGAAGCGCGTGCCGGGCACGCGCGAGGTGAATACGCTGGGCGCGACGCAACGCATGGTGCGGGTGTTGCTCAGGCCGGAAAGCCTGAATGCCTATCAGCTCACCATGCAGGACATCCGCGCGGCCTTGCAGTCTGCCAACGCCTCGCAGAACTCCGGCACGCTGGTGCAAGGCAACCGCGAGGTGCTGGTGCAAACCGGCAGTTTCCTGAGCGATGCCCATGAAGTGCGGCAACTGGTGGTCGGCGTGTCCAATGGCAAACCGGTATTCCTGCGCGATGTCGCCGAGGTGCAGGATGGCGCGGACCAGCCGGGCAGCTACGTGTGGCTCGGCACCGGGCCGGCGGCCGCCGACAAACAGATCGCGGCGAAAGGCGAATTTCCCGCCGTCACGCTGGCCGTCACCAAGAAGCCCGGTGCGAACGCGGTGGAGATCGCCGACAAACTGCTGGCGCGCGTGAACGAGCTCAAGGGCAGTGTGATCCCCGCCGACGTGCAGGTCAGCGTTACGCGCAACTACGGCGAGACCGCCAACGACAAGGCGATGAAGCTGATCCAGAAGCTGCTGTTTGCTACCTTCGCGGTGGTCGCGCTGGTGTGGTTCGCCATGGGGCGGCGCGAGGCGCTGGTGGTCGGCATCGCGGTGCTGCTCACGCTGGCGGCAACCCTGTTCGCATCCTGGGCATGGGGCTTCACGCTGAACCGCGTCTCGCTGTTCGCGCTGATCTTCTCCATCGGCATCCTGGTCGATGACGCGATCGTTGTTGTGGAGAACATCCACAGGCGGCGCGCCCTGACACCGCATCAATCCCTGGCGGAAATCATTCCCGAGGCAGTGGACGAAGTGGGCAGCCCGACCATCCTGGCGACCTTCACGGTGATTGCCGCGCTGTTGCCGATGGCGTTCGTCAGCGGCCTGATGGGGCCGTACATGAGCCCGATTCCGATCAACGCGAGCATGGGCATGCTGATCTCGCTGGCGGTGGCGTTCGTTGTCACGCCGTGGCTGGTGTGGCGCTTTTCCGGGGCACATCACGAGGCACCAAAAGACGAGCGCGATACTGCGATCAGCCGCTTCTTCAGCGATCGCCTGAGCCCGTTCCTGAACGGCGCACTCGGCAAGCCGGCGCGCCGCAAGCTGTGGCTGGCAATCCTGGGTGGCCTGCTGCTCGCGGTGTCGCTGGGTGTGGTGAAGCTGGTGATCCTGAAGATGCTGCCGTTCGACAACAAGTCGGAATTCCAGATCGTGGTGGACATGCCGAGCGGCACCGCGCTGGAGCAGACCAGTGCTGTCCTGCACGAGATCGGCGGCTATCTCGCGACCGTGCCGGAAGTGACCGATTACCAGGTCTATGCGGGCACGGCGTCGCCGATCAACTTCAACGGCCTGGTGCGCCAGTACTACCTGCGCAGCGCCGCCGCGCAGGGCGACATCCAGGTCAATCTGCGCGGCAAGCACCAGCGCAGCCGCAGCAGCCACGAGATCGCCACCGCCGTGCTGGAGCCGGTACAGAAAATCGCCAATGCGTGGGGGGCGAAGGTCAAGATCGTCGAGGTGCCGCCCGGGCCGCCGGTGATGTCGCCGATCGTCGCGGAAATCTACGGGCCGGATTACGAGGGGGCGCGCAAGGTGGCCGGCAAGGTGCGCGAACAGTTCGGCAAGACCGAAGGCATCGTGGGCATCGACGACACCGTCACCGAGCCCGCGCCCAAGCTGCTGCTGCATGTCCTGCAGAGCAAGGCCGCGCTGCTCGGAGTCGCGCCGCGCGATATCGTGGACGTGATCGGCGTGGCGCTGGCCGGGCAGGATGTCGCCTCGCTGCACGACGAAAACGCGAAATACGCGCCGCCGCTGCGCATCGGTTTGCCCGCCGAGCGGCGCAGCCGCATCGACGAGGTGCTCAAGCTCAAGGTGCGCGCGAAGGACGGCGTCCTGGTGCCGCTCTCGGAGGTGGTGCAGGTGATTCCGGAATCGCGCGACTATCCGATCCATCACAAGGATCTGCTGCCGGTGGTGTACGTGTTCGGCGACATGGCGGGCAAGCTGGACAGCCCGCTGTACGGCATGTTCGGCGTCAACGGCAAGGTCGGCGGCATGGCGCTGGAACAGGGCGGCAAGCTGGAAAGCTACTACTTCAAACAGCCTGGTGATCCGTATGCCGGCTATGCGCTGAAGTGGGACGGCGAATGGCAGGTGACCTTCGAGACCTTCCGCGACATGGGCATCGCCTATGGTGTGGGGCTGATCCTGATCTACCTGCTGGTGGTGGCGCAGTTCAAGTCCTACCTCGTGCCGCTGGTCATCATGGCGCCGATCCCGCTTACCCTCATCGGCGTCATGCCCGGCCACGCGCTGCTGGGCAGCCAGTTCACCGCGACCTCGATGATCGGCATGATCGCGCTGGCCGGCATCATCGTGCGCAACTCGATTTTGCTGGTGGACTTCGTCAACCTGCAATTGCATGAAGGCGTAGCGTTGCAGCAGGCGGTGATCAACGCCGCCGGCGCGCGCGCCAAGCCTATCGTCCTGACCGCATTGGCGGCGATGCTGGGCGCGCTATTCATCCTCGATGATCCGATTTTTAACGGGCTGGCCATCTCCCTGATTTTCGGTATCCTCGTCTCCACCTTGCTGACCCTGGTGGTGATCCCGGTGCTGTATTACGCCACGCTGTACAAGAAATTCCAGTAAAATTTTCAACCAGAGCAGAGGTCTCATCATGAACGCAGAACGCATTACTCACATCGTCGCCGGGACATTCATCCTGTCATCCCTGTTGTTGGGCGTGGAAGACAGCCCGCTGTTCGTGAGCAAGAATTTCTTGTGGCTTACCGCCTTTGTCGGCCTGAACCTGTTCCAGAGCGGCTTCACCGCATTCTGCCCGCTGACGCGCGTCCTGGTTAAATGCGGCATCAAGGAAGGTACTTGCAAAATCTGAATACGACAGGGCTGAAAAACCCGTTCCGGTCGCTACGCTTAACCCACATCAGCCTCGCTCTCGTCGGGATGATGTGGGTTTTGCCTTTTCTGCATTATCGTCATCAATATCCGCTGACCACGTTCTACCAGGAATGGTGGAGCGCCTTGCTCGGCATCCTGGCGCTGATGCCGCTGGTCACACGCGATTTCTGGCGGCAGCCGGAAATCCCGCGCATCGTGCAACTGCCGGTCATGCTGCTCGTCGTGGTTTTGCTGCAATCGGCCCTGGGCAAGATGGCCTATTTCGACCAGTCCCTGCTGTACGCCTTGTACCTGCTGTTTGCGGCGTTGCTGATGATGCTCGGCGCCCGGTTGCGCGATTGCTTCGGCTTGGCGGAGATGGCGCCGGCGCTGGCGATTTTCCTGTTGATCGGCGCGGAACTCAGCGCGCTGGCCGGCGTACTGCAGCATTACCGATGGGAGACGCCGCTGAGCCCGGTGATCGTGATGAAAGTTTCGGCCAGCGTGTTCGGCAATCTCGCGCAGCCCAATCACTTCGCCAATTACATCGCGCTGGGGCTGGTTTCGCTCGGCCTGCTGCTTCAGCAGCGGTGGCTCAAGGCAGGCTATGCGGCCGTGCTGGCCGCGCCGTTGCTGTTCGTGATGACCCTGAGCGGCTCACGCAGTTCCTGGCTGTATTTGCTGATGATGGCCGGCCTGGCCTGGTGGTGGGCGCGCCGCGATGCCGCGCAGCGGCCGCTGTTGCGCTACAGCCTGTTGCTGATCGCCGGATTCGGCGTGATGCACCTGATTGTGCAATTGCCGTTCATGGCCGGCGCCGAAAGCAATATCGACACGGTGCAGCGCCTGTTCGGCGAGGATGCGAGCGGCAGCATCCGCCTGTACCTGTGGCGCGAGGCGGGGCTGATGTTCATGCAGTCGCCGTGGCTGGGGGTGGGGTTCGGGCAATTCGCCTGGCAGCACTTCCAATTGCTGCCGTTGTTGCAGCAGGGCAACATCACGGGCTTGTACAACAATGCACACAACCTGGTATTCCAGCTCGCCGCCGAAACAGGCATCGCCGGATTGCTGGCGCTGTCCGGGCCGCTGGGAATCTGGCTGTATGGTCTGAGGCGCGCGACGCAGAGCGCCGCACACTGGTGGGGGCATGCCGTGCTGGGCGTGCTGGCCATCCACAGCCTGCTCGAATACCCGCTGTGGTATGCCTATTTCGTCGCGGTTGCGGCATTCCTGCTGGGCGCGCTGGATGAGACCCGTTACCGGCTGGAGTTGCGCAATGCGGGGCGCATGTCCGTGGCGGCGGTCCTGTTGATGGGGCTGATGACGCTGGCGCAACTGCGCAGCGGCTACCATGAACTGGAGCGGACGCTGGCGATACGCCCGGCTTCGGCTGCCGACAGCAGCGCATTCGATCGCACCTGGAGAGGCCTGGTTGCGGTGCATGAGGGATCGCGGCTGTCGCCGTACGCCGAGCTGTTCATGAGTTCGCTGATCGACGTCAGCGGCGGGCGCATCAAGGAAAAGCTGGAATTGAACAGCCGCGTGATGCACTTTGCGCCGATCGGCGCGGTGGTATACCGTCAGGTGCTGCTGCTGGCGCAGGCCGGACAGCAGGAGCAGGCTCAAGCCTTGCTGGAACAGGCCATCTGGTCCTACCCTGGGGATTTTGCCGGGGTAAGCCGGCAAATGGCGGAGCTGGCGGAGAAAGACCCCGCACATTTTTCAGCTCTGCTAGAATTCGCCCTCCGAAAAGAACAGGAGTGGCGGCGTGCAGTTCATCATCAGTAACATCCTTCCGATTTCCATTGCGATACTCAGCGGAGCCATGCTGTTCTGGTCGATATTCGGCAAGCGCATTCGCGGCATCAAGGAGGTGGATTGCACTGCGGCCTTGCAGTTCATCAACCACAAGAACGCGCTGGTACTGGATGTGCGCGAAGATGATGAATTCAAGGCGGGACATATCCTGAATGCCACGCTGGTTCCGCTCGGCAAACTCAAGGAGCGCATCGGCGAACTGGAAAAATACAAGGAGCAGCCCATCGTGGTGGTGTGCCGCACCAGCGTCCGTTCCGGCTCGGCTTGCGAGTTGCTGGGCAAGCAGGGATTTACCCAGGTTTATAGTCTGGCCGGCGGCATAATGGCCTGGCAGAAGGCCAACTTGCCCCTGGATAAATGATGGCGAAGGTGTTGATGTACTGCACTGCCGTCTGCCCGTACTGCGTCCGCGCCGAGCAGTTGTTGCAGCGCAAGGGGGTGCAGGAAATGGAGAAGATACGCGTCGATTTGCATCCGGAGTTGCGCGTGGAAATGATGGAAAAAACCGGACGGCGCACCGTGCCGCAGATTTATATCGGCGGCAAACATGTGGGCGGCTATGACGATCTGGCAGCGCTCGATCATGCCGGTGAACTGGATAAACTTTTGGCAATATAACCTCTGAGGAGAGAGACGTGACTGGAGCAACACAGGAAAACAATCAACCCGCATTCAACATAGAAAAAATCTACGTGAAGGATCTCTCGCTGGAGATTCCGCACGCGCCGAATATTTTTCTGGAACGCGAAGCCCCGAATATTGACGTGCAATTGAATACCCAGACCGGGAAGATTGATGCGGACGTATACGAAGTGGTGATCACCAACACGGTGACGGCCAAGATCGGCGAAAAAGTGATGTTCCTGATCGAGGTCAAACAGGCCGGCATCTTCCGCCTGAGCAACTTGCCCAGCGAAGACATGGAACCGGTGCTGGCGGTGATGTGCCCGAACATCCTGTTCCCGTATTTGCGCGAAGTGGTTTCCAATCTTACCGTGCGCGCCGGATTTGCGCCGGTGATGCTGAACCCGGTCAATTTCGACCTGCTTTACCAGCAGCACAAGCAGGAACAGATTGCGGCGGCCACCACTCACTGATGAAACTGCGTCATTCACCGTATCTGGCCAGTTTGATTGCCGCAGTCGTGCTGCTGTGCGGCACGACTGCGGCCAGTGCGGTGGAGTATGTGTCGGTCGGCGAGAGCAGCGCGATTCTTTACGACGCGCCTTCGCTCAAGGCGAAAAAACTGTTTGTGGTGAACCGCTATATGCCCTTCGAGCAGGTGGTTGCGCTGGATAACTGGGTCAAGGTGCGCGACCGCTCAGGAGGATTGTACTGGGCGGAGAAGCGCGCGCTGAGCAGCAAGCGTTACGTGTTTGCATTGCCGCCGCTGCTGGATGTGCGCGCCGAGCCTGATCAGGGTGCGGCACGCCTGTTCCAGGTGCGCCAGCAAGTGGCGCTGGAGCGCCTCGAATCGACCGGCACCGGCTGGGTCAAAGTGCGCCACCTGGACGGGGATGCCGGTTACGTGCGCAGCGCCGAAGTCTGGGGCGATTGAAGGATGCCTCTAAAAACCCAGATTTGCGAGCATCCGCTCTGCGGATTGCCTGCTTACCCCACTTCATCCCAACTGCTGCGTTGCGCAAAAAATTTCTTGCTTACATATTATCCATATGCGGCGCGGCGAAATTTTTTCCACGCCTTGCATTTGGGCGAACTCTGAATTTTTAGAGGCATCCTACAAAAATGAACATCACCGTCATCGGCGCGGGCGCATGGGGAACTGCGCTTGCCATTAGCCTGGCTGCACATCATCGCATAACGCTGTGGTCGATCGATGCCGCCCAGGTTGAGGCGATGCGCGCCGCGCGCTGCAACCAGAGCTTTCTTCCGGATATTCCGTTGCCGGAAAACGTCAATTTGAGTGCGGATTTTCCCGCTGCCCTGGACGGTGCGGAATTGGCGATCGTTGCCGTTCCCGTTGCGGCGTTGCGTTCCGTTTTGCAGCAGATTGCCAGCCGCTTCCCTCTCTCTAACTCTCTCCCGCAAGCGGGAGAAAGGACAAACGAGAAAGGCATTGTAAAATTCCCGGGGGTGGTGTGGGTGTGCAAGGGTTTCGAGGCGGAAACTTCGCTACTGCCGCACCAGGTCGCCATAGAGGCGCTGCCGGAGGAATTCCCGCGGGGCGTGCTGTCCGGCCCCAGTTTCGCTCAGGAAGTTGCGCGCGGCCTCCCCGCTGCGTTGACGTTTGCCTCCGCCGACGAGGAGTTTGCGCAACGCACTGCGCAGGCACTGCATCACGCGCGCCTGCGCATCTATGCCAGCAGCGATGTGATTGGCGTGGAGGTCGGCGGCGCGGTGAAGAACGTGATGGCAATCGCCGCCGGCATCTGCGACGGCATGGGGCTGGGGCATAACGCGCGCGCCGCCTTGCTGACGCGAGGCATAGCCGAGATTACCCGGCTCGGCCTGAAGCTCGGCGGGCGCCCTGAAACGCTGGGCGGCCTATCAGGCGCAGGCGACCTGATACTCACCTGTACCGGAGACTTGTCGCGCAATCGCCAGGTTGGCCTGCTGCTGGTGCAGCAGCATGACCTGTCCGAGATACTGCGCCGCCTCGGGCATGTCGCCGAAGGCGTCTACACGGTACGCGAGGTGCATCGTCTTGCGCAACGCCTGGATGTTGCAATGCCGATCTGCGAGGCGGTGTATCGCATCCTTTACGAACAGTTGCCGGCGGCGGACGCGGTGGAAGCCTTGCTGAATCGAGCGCCGAATACGGAGTTCTGAAGAGAAGGGAAAAGAGGGAAGGGAGAAGGGTAGAAACCGGCTCCGACGATTACTCTTCCCCCTTCTCACTTCCCCCTCCCCCGTTTTTCCCTTCTCCTGTAAACCCGCATTGCCGCCACGCCTCGAACACCGCCACGGCCGCCGCATTCGACAGGTTCAGGCTGCGGCTGTGCGGCAGCATCGGCAGGCGCAGCCGGTGTCCGGCATCGAATCTCTCCAGCACTTCGGCGGGCAGGCCGCGGCTTTCCGGGCCGAACAGGAAGGCATCTCCGGCCTGGTAGCGGGTTGCGTGGAAGGATTGCGAACCCTTGGTGGTCATGGCGAAAACGCGTGCCGGGCCGAAGGTCGACAGGCAGTCCTGCAGGGTGTCATATACGCGCAAGGTCGCGAACTCGTGATAGTCCAGTCCGGCGCGGACGAGTTGTTTGTCTTCCAGCGTGAAACCGAGCGGCCGGATCAGATGCAACCCGCAGCCGGTGTTGGCGCACAGGCGGATGATGTTGCCGGTGTTCGGCGGAATTTCCGGCTGAAACAGGATTACATGGAACACAAGAAACCTCTGCAAACCCCCGTACAATCCCTATAATAATCGCAAGCTAAGTTATTAAGCGATAGCGGAACAACATAGGGATCAGGATTGGCAATGGGCAACATCGAAACACCCCTCTTTTTGTGTAATGGCGATAACGGATCGAATGAAGCGTTTTATTGTGGAATTTGTGAGCACAGCATTTTCATTCGGGACGATTCTAGCAAAATCATATGTATACAGACGCTCGGTGTTTATGAAAGGGATAATGTCGCATCATGCGAATATGCCGAACCCAAGAAATCGGCATGAAGAACATTTCCGGGAGTTCGTTTCTTGTCATTTCGAGCGAAGCGGGTTGCTGGCCGGATTAGCGAAACGCAATCCCGGTAATCGCCGAATGCCGGGCTGTGGCGCAAGGGTGCGCCCAACACGACCCGTATCTGGCCTGTGCCTCTTGTAAGCAGGAGGAAAAACGGCTAATTTCCTGCCTCATTAAGGTCAGCCCGCAATAAAAATAACCAGGGAGAAGAATTATGGCGCGTCCGGAGAAAGTTCGCTTGGGTGATTTGCTGGTCCAGCAGGGGCTCATATCGCTGGATCAGCTCAAGCTTGCGCTCGAGCAGCAAAAGCGCAGCGGGCGCAAACTGGGGCGTGTGTTGGCGGATAATGCCTTCGTTACCGAAGAGCAGATTTCCGAGGCACTCGCCAAGCAGCTCAACATCCCCTATATCAATCTCAAATTCTTCAACATCAATCCCGAACTGGTCCGGCTGCTGCCGGAAAACCAGGCGCGGCGTTTTCGCGCGATCGTGCTGGAGGAGCGTGACCGCCTGTTGCTGATCGGCATGGCCGATCCCACCGACTTGTTCGCCTTCGATGAAATCGCGCGCATCGTCAGACGGGATATCGACGTGGCGGTGGTCACCGAAGGGCAGTTGCTGGAGAGCATCGACCGCGGCTACCGGCGCACCGAGGAAATTACCGGGCTGGCGCGCGAGCTCAGCGAAGATCTGGGTGACACCTATGTGGACTTCGGCGCGCTGACTGCCACCGCCGGCACCGAGGATGCGCCGGTGGTGAAGCTGCTGCAGACTATGTTCGACGATGCCACGCAAATCCGCGCATCCGACGTCCACATCGAACCGCAGGAAGGCCGCCTGATGATCCGCTTTCGCATCGACGGTTCGCTGCACCTGCAGACCGAAGCCGACAATAAGATCGCTCCCGCTCTGGTGCTGCGCCTCAAGCTGATGTCCGGTCTGGATATTTCCGAGAAGCGCCTGCCTCAGGACGGGCGCTTCCATGTGCGGGTGCGCGAGCAGGGTGTGGATGTGCGTATCGCCACCTGCCCGACACAATACGGCGAGGCGGTGGTGATGCGTTTGCTGCGCCAGGAGAGCGGCATGATCGGCCTGGACAAGCTGGGGATGCCCCCCGACATGCTGAAGCGTTTTCGCGAGATCATCCGGCGCAGCAACGGCATGGTGCTGGTGACCGGGCCGACCGGCAGCGGCAAGACCACCACCCTTTATTCCGCGCTGGCCGAGATCAATACCATCGACCGGAAGATCATCACCGTGGAAGACCCGGTGGAGTACCGCCTGCCAGGCATCAATCAGGTGCAGGTGAACGAGAAGATCGAACTGACTTTCGCGCGGGTGCTGCGCTCTGCATTGCGCCAGGATCCGGACGTGATCCTGGTTGGCGAAATGCGCGATACCGAAACTGCGCAGATCGGGCTGCGCGCGGCGATGACCGGCCACCTAGTGTTTTCCACGCTGCATACCCGCGACGCTGCCGGCACGCTGTTCCGCCTCATGGATATGGGCATACCCCGCTTCATGGTGGCCTCGACGGTGCAGGTTGCCATCGCGCAGCGCTTGCTGCGGCGCGTTTGCGGAAGCTGCAGCGAAACGCATGTTCCCACGCCCCAGGAAGGCATCTGGCTGGAGGCCGAAGGCGTGCCGCGCGAGCAGTGGGGCGGGTTGCTGCAGGGGCGCGGCTGCTCGCATTGCAACGGCACCGGTTATCGCGGCCGCATGGGTGTGTATGAGATGCTGGAAATGGATCACGAGCTGGTCACGGCGGCGGCGCATGAAAGCGTCAGCCACTTTGTGGAAGCCGCGCGGCGGCATATGCAAGGCAAAACCATCCTCGATCACGCGCTGGAACAATTGAAGCAGGGCCGCACCACGGTCATGGAGGTGATGAGCATCAGTGGCCGGGTGGAAGACTGACGATGGGTGTTTTCGCCTACAGCGGGCGCAATGCGCGCGGCGACCTGGTGGAGGGCACGCTGGAGGGTGACGATAGCGGGGTAGTCGCCGACCAGCTCGTGAAAAACGGCATAACACCCCTCGAAATCAAGGCGCTCTTCGGGGCGGGAGACGGTGCCGCGGCCAAGCCGGACTGGCACAAGCGGCTGTTCCGGGAGAAACCCGTCACCCCGATGGACCTGCAGCTATTCAGCCGCCAGATGTATACCCTGCTCAAGGCCGGCGTGCCGATCATGCGTGCGCTGGCAGGCTTGCAGGAATCGACGCAGAAGCCGGCTTTTGCTGCGGTGATCCAGGACTTGCGCGAGAGCCTGGACAGCGGGCGCGAACTCAGCACGGCGATGCGCCGCCATCCCAAGGTTTTTTCGCCGTTTTACGTCAGCATGGTGCAAGTGGGTGAAATGACCGGCATGCTGGACGAAACCTTCATCCGCCTGTACGACCACCTGGAATTCGAACGCGACATGCGCGAGCGCATCAAGACTGCGATGCGCTACCCCACTTTCGTGGTGCTGGCGATGGTAATCGCCATCGTGGTCATCAACCTGTTCGTGATTCCCGCGTTCGCCAAGGTGTTCGAGGGCTTTCACGCCGAGCTTCCGCTCATGACCAGGATGCTGGTCGGTTTTTCCAATTTCATGGTGAGCTACTGGTTGGTGATGCTGGCCATGGTAATCGCCGCGGTGCTTGGGTTTCGTTCCTACATCAACACGCCGGCCGGGCGCTACCAGTGGGATCAATACAAATTCAAGCTGCCGATTGCCGGGAAGATCATCCTCAAATCCACCCTGGCGCGGTTCGCGCGCAGCATGGCGCTTTCCTTCAAGTGCGGCATGCCGGTGCTGCAGGGGATGAGCGTGGTCGGCATGGTGGTGGACAACGAATTCATGCGCAGCCGCGTCGAGCAGATGCGCGAGGGCGTGGAACGCGGCGAGAGCATCCTGCGCACCGCGGTCGCCGCCGGCGTGTTCAATCCGGTGGTGTTGCAGATGATCGCCATCGGCGAAGAGACCGGCGACCTGGACGGGCTGATGTTCGAGGTCGCCGACATGTACCAGCGCGAAGTCGAATACGAGGTCAAGACCCTGAGCTCGCAGATCGAACCGATCCTGATCGTGTTCCTCGGCATCCTGGTGCTGATCCTCGCCCTCGGCGTGTTCCTGCCGATGTGGGATCTCGGCAAGGCGGCGATGCGGAGATGACAAGCTTCAGGAACTGGGAACTGGGAACTGGGAACTGGGGAGGCGCACACCGTGTGCAGGCCGTTACTCAATCTGAGTTCCTGACTCCCAAATCCCAAATCCCAAATCCCAAATCCTCCAGAGGCTTCACCCTCCTCGAACTGATCGTGGTGATCACCATCGTCGTGGTGATGATGGGCTCGTTCATCGACCGCATGCTGTTCTACCAGGAGCAGGCCGAGAAAACTGCCATGGAAGGCGTGGCGAATGCGATACAAAGCGCGCTGGTCATGCAATACGGCCAGATACTGACGCGCGGCAAGCCCTCCGACGTGGCGTCCCTGGCGCAGGACAACCCGATGAGCTGGCTGCAGAAGAGGCCGCCCAACTACGCCGGGGAATTCTACGATCCCACTCCGCTGTCCGTAGAGGCCGGCAGCTGGGTGTTCGACCTCAGGACGCGCGATCTGATCTATGTCGTGCACAACGCAAATTACTTCAGGCCGGGCAAGGATGGCAGAAAATGGATACGCTTCCATGTTGTCACCAGCTATGAAACTTCGCGCCTGCCCTCGTTGCAGGACGCGCCCGCCGAGTTGACCGGCATACTGTTCGAGCCGGTCGAGCCTTATGCGTGGTTTTGACCGGATTTCATTGTTCGGCCGGGATGATAGAGGCCTGAAATCCGCGCAATACAGGGCTTGTATTCCTGCGCAGCATACGGGTGTGTACACTGTGCGCTGGATTTTCCGTTCACCGGAAAGCATCGCAGGAGCCATGGCGTCTGTTGGGGCGATACACTGCCCGTTAGCGCCGCGGTGAGACCGGCTGGAATGATGAGGAAGATAGCTTATGCACACCGACCCAACCGACATTTTCCTGTGGCAATCACTGGCCATTTTCCTGCTCATCGGCGCATTGCTCGGCATCCTGCTCGGGCTGGTGCTCATCTTCAGGCCGCAACTTCTGGAAAGCATCAATCGCATTGCCAACCGATGGATTACCATGCGCCACATTACCCGGTGGCTGGACCGCAGCATCAGCATCGAGCGCTGGTTCTACCAATACCATAGTGCGGCGGGCTTGATCGCCGTGGCGGGGGCGGCCTACATTTTCATATACTTTGGTCTCCTGTTCGACAAGCCATACACGCTACGGCATCTGGGTGGAACGGTTTCGCCTGTGCTGCTCGACTGGCTGCTTGACGTCCTGGTGCTGAGCCTGCTGACCGGCGCCGCCGTCGCGCTCATTGCCGGGCTGTTCCTGTGGCTGCGTCCCAGCCTGTTGCGCGGCATGGAAGCGGAAGCCAATCGATGGGTGTCTTCGCGACGGGTTACCAAGGCGATCGATGTGCCGCATGATCAGGTAGACCGCTTTGTTGCGCACCATGCGCGGCAATCCGGCTGGCTGCTGCTGCTGGGAAGCATTTATCTGCTTTTTGCCATGTTTCGCCTGCTGGCGTAGCGCGGCCTCGGCGGTGAAAATAAGGCGGAGCGGGTATTCCATACAAGGCAGTTTGAGTTAAAATGCAAATGCCTTGTGGAGTCCTTGCTGCGGCAAGGGCGCAACTGGCGGGGCGCAAGCCCGACATTACGTAACGAGGCTGCGGCCTCAAAATTCAAGGAGAAGAGTATGAAAAACCAATCCGGTTTTACCCTGATTGAATTGATCATGGTGATCGTGATTCTGGGGATTTTGGCGGCGACCGCGCTGCCGAGGTTCGCTGATTTGAGGGGCGATGCGAATACGGCGGCATTGAGAGGCCTTGCCGGTTCGATGAGTTCTGCTGCGGTGATCACGCATGCCACCCAGTTGGCCAGAGGTTTGGCTTCGAATGCGGCTGTGACGCTGGAGGGCGGTGGCGCAGCGATAACGATGTCCAACGGCTATCCAACCGCCGACGCCACCGGCATGGGTGCTGCAATCAGCTCTACCGACTACTCCTGGCAGACTGGTGCCGCGACCCCGGGAATGGGTAGGAATGCCACTTGTTATGTTTCGTACGTGGCTTCCGTTGGCGGGGCTATGCCGGTTATTGGCGGGGCCAGTTCAGTTGCGGGTTGTTAATCGGCAAGTGTAGGCGCGCTACAACGCACCGCGCGGAGATATTAAACAAAGCATCGAAATAAAATGCGGGGAGGCTTCGGCCTCCCCCTGTTTTTTATCTGTAGCTTGCGGGTTTTACTGCACTGCAGATGTGAGCAGAGTACTCCGGCGCGATATTATCATGCCTGTCTTGACTGCATTTATTGGGAACGAATGAAACGTCCTGCAGGTTTTACGCTGGTCGAACTGGTCATGACGATGGTCATCATCGGCATCATCGCCGCAGTGGCTGTGCCGCGTTTTTTCGACAGCAATGTGTTTCAATCACGCGGCTTCGCCGATCAGGTGCAGGCCACCTTGCGCTATGCGCAGAAGGTTGCGATTGCGCAGCGGCGTTTCGTTTGTGTGGCATTCACGGCGAACAGCATTACGCTGACCACGGGCGCCACGACGGCCTGCGGCACAGCGCTGCAATCACCGGCCGGTGAGGCCAGCTATGTGATTTCCGCACCCGCCAATACCACATTCGCGGCCGTGCCTGCGGCTTTCAGTTTCAATGCGCTGGGCTCCCCTTCTTTTGCGGCCGCTCAGGCAATCAATATCACCGGCGCGACAAACGCCATCACTATCGAGGCGGAAACGGGTTATGTCCACTCGCCATAGCCAACGCGGCGTCAGCCTCGTCGAGCTGATCATGTTCATCGTCATCGTCAGCGTCGCGCTGGCGGGCATCCTGCTGGTGATGAATACGACGACGCGCGGCAGCGCCGACCCGCTGATCCACAAGCAGGCGCTGGCGATCGCCGAGTCGCTGCTGGAAGAAGTGGAACTGATGCCGTTCACCTTTTGCGACCCGGACGACGCGAACGCGGCGAGCGCAGAGGTGGCGGCAGTTGCGGCAAACGGCTGTGCGGCGACAGTAGAAGGGATCGGACCGGAAACCATAGGCGGTGTGACCGAAGACCGCTACGGAACGGCAGCACCGGCCGTCAATGCGCAGTTCGACAACGTCAGCGATTATGATGGGTTTGCAATGAACGCGGGAACGGGCGGTATTCTCGATGTCACCGGCACGCTGGTTTCCGCCGCGCTGAATGGCTATTCTGCAACGGTGACCGTTGTCGCGCTGCCCGGTGGCGCGCTGCCCGGCGTCGCGGCCGGGGATGCGCTGCTCATCACCGTCATCGTCACCGGGCCGGGCGGACTGCCGGTAGTGGTCGAGGGGGTGCGCACCCGCTACGCGCCGAGGGCGTTGCCATGATGAAAAGACAATCACAACGAGGTTTTACGCTGGTTGAGATGATCATGGTGATCGTCATCACCGGCATCATCGGCGGCATCGTCGCGGTGTTCCTCAGGGCGCCGATCCAGCAATACACCGACGTGGCGCGCCGCGCCGACATGACCGACATCGCCGACACCGCGCTGCGCCGCCTTACTCGGGATTTACGCCTGGCCTTGCCGAACAGCGTGCGGGTAAACACATCTGGGGCAGGTGCAAGCACGGTCTACTACCTTGATTTTCTTGCCACCAGCGGCGGGGGGCGCTACCGTGCCGCCGGCACGGGAACAACTTACTGCGCCGCCGTTGCGCCGACCAATTTCGATGCGCTGGTTTTTACTGTCGCGGACACTTGCTTTGAGATACTCGGACCGCAGATACAGTTTCAGGCAAATGATCAGGTGGTGATATACAACCTGGGCATTCCGGGGGCGGATGCCTATGAAGGAAATACGGCAGCTACTCATGTGCGGCGCACGTATGCCGGATCAACGGCATCACCTGTCCCTTTCGTGTCGCTCACCTCTGCCAACACATTCCCGTTTGAATCGCCATCGCAGCGCTTCCAGGTGGTGCATGAACAGGTGCGTTATATCTGCGATCCTGTCGCACATACCTTGACGCGTTACTGGTGGGCAGGAAATGCGATTGTGGCGCCCTCTGCGGCAGTCCCTTCCGGGGCCGGGATCAGCAGCGCACTGCTGGCAGCCAATGTCAGTAGTTGCAGCCTTGCCTATGATGCCAACGTGGTTGCGCAGCGCTCCGGGCTGGTGACCATGCGCCTGGGTATAACCGAAGACAGCGAAACCGTCACGCTGTATAGCGCGGCGCATGTGAGCAACGTGCCATGAACGGGATACAGGATACGGGAGGCAGGATGCAGGATGCAGGATTTGCATCGCGCGCGAGCATGCGGCTCAAGGGAGGGAGGGGGGCTGAATCCCGAATCCCGAATCATGGTTCCTCGAAAGGTTTCAGCCTCGTCTCCGCGATCTTCCTGCTGGTGGTGATCGCCGCGCTGGGCGTGTTCGCGGTGACGCTCTCCACGACGCAGCAGCAGAGTTCTGCGCTGGACGTGATGGGTTCGCGCGCCTATCAGGCGTCGCGGGCAGGGATGGAGTGGGGCGCGTATCAAGTGTTGCCCGCATCAGGGGCGGCTTTCGCCACAGCCTGCAGGGCTGGAGCGACCTCGCAGGCCGTCGCGCCCTTGCCGAATACGCTGGCCGGGTTTAACGTCAACGTGCAATGCACGAGCGCCGCGCACAGCGAGGCGAGCGCGACCCTAACGATTTACCAGTTGATCTCGACGGCGACGCAGGGCACGGCGGCGACGCCGGACTACGTCGAGCGGCAGATGACCGTTACAATCGCGCAATAGAATTTCAGGCCGCACGGATGACAAAGCGGGGCCGGGGCAGCCGAGCGAGCCGGAGGAAAGAAAATTTATGGATGCAGCAGGGCGTAACAGTGTGGGCAAGGATGGGGAGGTCGGGCAGACCCGCGCGCCGGGACGGGCTATGAGCAGGATTGCCAAATCGTTCGCGCTGCTCCTGTCGTTCGCCGGGTTGCTGCTGGGCGCGGCGGACGCGAACGCGCTGGCGTGCACATCGGTCGCGACCGGCAACTGGGGAGTCGCGGGCACCTGGACATCGGCGGGAAACTGCAACCGTGTGCCGACCGTTGCGGATAGCGTGACCATCGCGACCGGCCATACCGTCACCGTCAATGTGGCCACTGCCAACGTGCAGTCCATAACAGTCAATACCGGTGCCATTCTGACCCAGACCCTGGCATTGAGCACGGCCGGTGCGCTCAACGTAGCGGGGACGCTGACTTCGAATAACGCCATGACCGTCACCGGCGCGACTACCGTAACCGGCAACCTGAACATCGTCGGCGCAGGGGCGCGCACCTTCACCGGCCTGGTGACGGTCACCGGCGGAACCTGGAACAACTCGGGCAACCGGGCAGTCACCTTTCGCGGCGGGATCACCAATAACGGTACCTTCACCGCCGGAACGGGGACGCAAACCTTCAACCTGGCCCAGGCCATCGGCGGCGCGAACCCCATCAACTTCGGCGGCATCGTTGCAGTGGTCGGCGCGGTCACGGTCACCAATAACAACACGGGTGGGGTAACGATTGCGGGCAACCTGACCGGCAGCGCTGCCGGCTCCACCTGGGTGAATGCGGCGAATTCGACGCTGAACTATGGCGGTGCGCTGGCGCCGATGGGTACGCGGGTGTTCACCGCGAGCGCCGTTCCGAATACGGTGAACTACAACGGGGCCGCTGCCCAAGCCGTTAAAACCGCAAACTACAACAACCTCACCGTCACCAAACCGGCGGGTATCGCCGCGACCACGGCAGCGGGAACGGTGAACGTCACCGGAGCCCTGACCGTAACCTCCGGGAGACTCAACATTGCCGGCACCACGGTCGCGGTGACCGGCGCCACCAGCGTGAGCGGCACGCTGGGCATCACCAGCGCCACGGGCACCAAGACCTTTACCGGCCTTGTGACTGTCAATCCCGGCGGAACCTGGACCAACACTACGGAAGCCGTCACCTTTCGCGGCGGGATCACCAATAACGGTACCTTCACGGGTGGCACGGGCACCCAGACCTTCGACATCACCCCCAGCCAGATTATCGCCGGTTCGAGCCCCATCAATTTCGGCGGCATCGTCGCGGTGACCGGCGCAGTCACGGTCACCAATAACAATACGAGTGCGGTGTCGATTACCGGCAATTTGACTGGCTCGGCAGTAGGCTCCACTTGGGTGAACGGAATAAATTCGACGCTGAACTACGGTGGTGCGGCAGCACCGATGGGTACGCGGGTATTTACCGCGAGCACCGTTCCGAACACGGTAAATTACAACCGGTCTGGGGCGCAGCCCATAAAGACGCCGACAGCGAATACCTACCATCATCTCCAGTTGACCAGTGTCGCAGCCGGCGCAAAAACCGCGGCGGTGGGCCTGACCGTGAATGGAGACTTCACCCTATCCGGCGCGGCGAGTTTCACCGCAAGCACGTTCACGCATAACTTTGCCGGCAACTGGATCGTCAACACCACCGCGGCCGCGCCGCTTTCGGTCACCACCACCAGCATCATCAATTTCAATACCCCGGCAATACCGGCGCCCACCTCGGTGGGCGGGACGACCGCCGCGACGCTCGCCTTCGCCGATGTCAACATCAACAACACCAGCGGCGTGACATTCAACGAGAACGCCAGTTTCCAGACCGGCACGACTCCGACGCTGACCGTGGCGGCCGGGGCGACACTGACGCCGGCGGCGGCCGTCGTCATCAGCGGTACGACCGGCACATTGACCGGGAGCGGCACGGTGCAGGTGACGCGCACCACGGCCGGAACGGCGAATTTCAGTTCGCAATACACGATCGCCACCAAGACACTGGCCAACCTGACCGTGGATTATGCCGGGGCGGCGGCGCAGACGGTGAGCGTACTGACCTATGGCAGCGCCACGGGCGGCGGCCTCAAGGTGAGCAACGCCAGCGGGGTGAGCCTGACCGCCAATACCACGGTGGCGGGTACGCTGACGCTGACGAGCGGCGCAGTCAGCACCGGCGCCTTTACCCTGATTGTCAGCAAGGCGTGCAATGCGCCCAGCGTGGTGCGTAGCGGCGGCCATGTGGCGGGATTCCTGCAGAAGAGCATTCCGGTCGGCGCTCCGGTCAACTGCACCTTTGAGGTGGGCGATGCGGCAACTTACCGCCCCATCGACACGACGTTTGCCTCGGTGACCACTGCGGGCAACCTGGTGGGCTCGGTAACCCAGGCTGCGGGCGAGCATCCGCAGTGCTGCGGCGCCACGCCTTTCGGGCTCGATTCGGCCAAGGACGTGAACCGTTACTGGACCATTGCCAATCCCGGCGGGATTGTTTTCACCACTTACAGCGCCACGTTCAATTTCATCAATCCGACCGATTTCGACGCCGGGGCGGATCCCGCGAATTTCGAGGTGGAGTTCTGGAACGGCGCCTGGAATACCACGACCTTTGGCACGCGCACGCTGACCAGCACGCAGGCCGGCGGGCTTGGTGCCTTCGGTGATTTTGCGGTGGGCGAAAAAAAGCCGATTGTTCCCGGCAGCTTTAACGCATTCGAGACCAGCACTGCCGCAGGCGCCATTACCGGCAGGATTTTCACCAGGCTTGCGGGGGGGGCGCCCAGTCTGGATATTGTTGCCATCAGCGGCGGCGCGCAAATGAACTCGTTTAACAAGACGGTGACGGTGGAGTTGCTCGGCAACCAGGCGGCGGGTATTCCACTGGATGCGCAGAACTGCCCTACTTCATTCACGCTGATCCAGACCGTGACGCCGAACCCGACCATTACCGGCGGGCGTTCGACCGTCAGTTTCGCGGCGGTGGCCAATGCCTGGAAGGATGTGCGCGTGCGTGTCCGTTATCCTGTCGCATCGCCCACGGTGACCTCATGCTCCACCGATAATTTTTCCATCCGCCCAACGGGGTTCACGGTTTCCTCGACGAACGCGGGCAACACCGGCACGAGCGGCGCGCCCGCCATCAAGACGGGAGCGGGCTTCAATCTCACCGCGGCTTCGGTAGCGGGATATAACGGCACACCCGCCATCGACAACACCGCCGTGACCGGAACGCCCAATGCCGGCACGATAGGCGGCGCATTCGCCGCGGCGCCGCCGGCGACCGGGACGGCGGCTGGCAATGCGTTTTTCTACAGTGAGACCGGCAATTTCGGCCTGAGCGCCAACGCCGTGTTCGACAATACCTTTACGAGCGTGGATCAGCCGAACGACTGCACGGCGGATTTTTCCAACACGTTGGCGGGCGGCAAGTATGGCTGCTATTTTGGCAGCAGTGCAGTACCTTTTGTCGTCGGCAGCAGCGGCTTCGGGCGCTTCATCCCGGATAATTTCAATGTGAGCTATACCCCACCTCTTTTGGCTGCTGCGTGCGGAACATTCGGTTATGTCGGGCAATCCTTTTCCTACACCATCGCGCCGGTGATTACCGTAACCGCACGCAATGGCACGGCCAACGGCCTTACCAATGCCACGACGCTCAACTATGCCGGCGCGTACATGAAATTGACCAATGCCAGTCTCGCCCAGGCACCCTATGACACCACGGCTGGTAGATACTCCCGTTTCGATGCGCTGGGGGGTGGCCTCACTCCCGCACTCGATACCAGCGGACTGCCGCCGGCGGCCTCCGATCCGGCCATCGGAACATTTACCAACGGCGCGGGTACGCTTACCTTCGGGGCGGGCACCGGGCTGTCGTTCACCCGCAGCATCACGACCCCAAGCGCGCCGTTCGACGCGGATATCGCGCTGGCGCTCAATGTGGCGGATGCGGATGGCGTGGCCTTTGCCGGGAACCCGGCGTCCTTTGGCGCACCGACCGCAGGCAACGGCATCGTCTTTAGCGGCGGCAAGCAGATGCGCTATGGACGGCTAAAACTAGCCAACGCACATGGCTCGGAGCTGCTCAACCTGCCGGTTCCGATCCAGACGCAATCCTGGAACGGCACGGCGTTTGTGACCAACACCGCCGACAACTGCACCACCCTGACCACGAATAACATCAATCTTAACCCCATTGTCGCAGGCGTCAGTGCCACGGTGGGCGGCGCATTCTTATCGGGTGTGGGATCGCTGATCCTGAGCAGGCCCACTACCCCGGCAAAGGTTGGGGTGAATTTGTGTGTGGACTTGGGCGCCGACCCGGTTGGGGGGACGGTGTGCTCCGCAACTGCTTCCGCGAATTTACCCTACTTGCAGGGGCTGTGGTCGCCTGGCGCCAGTTTCAACAATGATCCTGGCGCCCGCGCTACCTTTGGCGTGTACAAGGGCAGTAACGAATTCATTTATCTGCGCGAGGTTTATTGATGCAAGAGCCGGTGCCGGGTTGATGGCTGCGGCCGGAAAGTTGCGGCACTTTCATGCAGCAGGGAACGTGTATTCCTTGCAAGCGCCATTTTTCATGAGAATAATTATTGACAACAATGGGTTATTAAATTAAGTTCGCGTCAATTATGCAAATCCCGCGCATCTCTTCGTTATTCGGGCCCAAGAGCCTCGGCGGCGCCCGGCTCGCCATCGTCATGGGCGCGCATGGCGTTTACCTCGCGAAAGTCAGGTTTTCCGGGGCGATGCCGCAAGTGGTGCGCTGCGAGTACCACGAGACCGGCGCAATATCGGCGGCTGCGCTGGAGAGGTTGCGCCGCGACGCAGGGCTTGGCGGCCATCATTTCACCACGCTGCTGGCTCCGGGCGAATATCAAATATTGCTGATCGAGGCGCCCAATGTGCCCGACAAGGAACTGAAGACGGCGATCCGCTGGAAAATCAAGGACAGCCTGAGTTACCACATCGACGATGCCATGGTGGACGTGCTGCAGATTCCCCTCGCCAAACCCGGCTCGGAACGCGCGCAATCCCTGTATGCGGTTGCCGCAGCCAACGACGTCATCCAGAAGCACATGGCGCTGTTCGAGCAGGCGAAGATCAAGCTGGATGTGATCGATATTCCCGAAATGGCGCAGCGCAACATTGCCGCGCTGTTCGAACAGGAAGACCGCGCGCTGGTTTTGCTGGCTTTCGACGATAACGGCGGTCTGCTGACGTTTACCGCGGGCGGCGAGTTGTATCTGGCGCGGCGTATCGAAATCAGCGCGGGACAGTTGCAGGATGCCAGTGAGAGCCTGCGCGAACAATGCCGCGATCGCGTCGAACTGGAGTTGCAGCGCTCGCTGGATTATTTCGACCGCCAGTTCAACCACCTTGCGGTGAGCCGCATCCTGGTGAGCGCGCCCGACGGCACCGGCCTGGCGGAGTTCCTGGCCGCGATGGTCAGCGTGAAGGTGGAAAGGCTGGATTTGTCGCAGGCCCTGGACATCGGCGCAGTGCCCGCGCTGGCCGACAGCGAATTCGCAGCATACGCATTGCCGGTGCTGGGTGCGGCCTTGCGCCGCGAAGGGCATGCGCCATGAGCCAGCAGATCAACCTGTTCAATCCGGCCTTCGTGCGGCGGCGCAAACATTTTTCGCTGCCGGCCATGTTGCAGGGATTGGTTCTGGTTGCGGCGGGTTCACTGGTTTTTTACGGCTATGCGCTTTATCAGGTCGATCAGCTCGAGAAGCAAGCCAGGGAAATTGCCAAGCGCTACCAGATAGAGCAGGCGTGGCTGGCGCGCCATACTGCGGAATTTTCCCCGCAGCTGGCTACCCAGGCATTGCAGCAGGAGGTGCGGAGTTTGGAAAAACAGGTTGCCGACCAGGCCGAACTGCTTGAAATCATCAAATCCGGCGCGATAGGCAACACCAGCGGCTATTCGGAATACATGCGCGCCTTCTCGCGCCAAGTGGCGGAAGGGCTGTGGCTGACCGGCTTCAGCATAACCGGCGACGCGGCGCAGATTAGCCTGAGCGGCGCGGTGCTCGATCCCGAGTTGCTGCCTGCCTATGTTCAGCGTCTGAGCAAGGAGAGCGTCATGCGCGGCAGGTCTTTCGCCACGCTGCAAATGCGGCAGCCGAAGGTGGAAAACCAGAGGGCAACTCCGCGCTATGTCGAATTCACCCTGCGCTCAGGCCCGGAAGTCGAGGCGAAAAAATGAAGCGTTACTGGGGGCTGGCGTGCGGCAAGATCGACGGCATGTCGCTGCGCGAGCGCGTGATGATTTTTCTCGCAGCGGCATTCCTGGTAGCCGCGCTGGCCAATACCATGTTGCTGGACCCCTTGCAGGCAAGGCAGAAAACGTTGTCGGCGCAGGTGGTGCAGCAGCAGGAGAAAACGAAGGAGTTGCAGGCGCAGCTGCAGGCAGTGCTGCAGGCCAGACGCGACGATGAACATTCGCCCTTGCGCGCCCGTCTGGTGCAGCTCAAGCGGCAGTTGCAGGAACAGAATGGCTATTTGCAAAGCCGCCGTGACCGGCTGGTCGAGCCGGACAAGATGGCAGGCTTGCTGGAGCAGGTGCTGAATAAAAACGACAAGCTGCAACTGATCGAACTGAAAACCCTGCCCGCCAGCCCGCTGGTCGAAAAATCCCAGTCATCCGTTGCTGAGTCGCAGGCCGGGCAAAAACAGCCGGATATGCAAAAACAGATATTCAAACATGGCATACAGATTACCGTGCGCGGGGGCTACCTGGACATGTTGCGTTATCTTGCCGCGCTGGAGAAGATGCCGGCGCAGATGTTCTGGGGGGAGATCAGTCTGAGCGTGGATAAATATCCCGAGGCGGTGCTGACGTTGACCCTGTATACCCTGAGTCTGGACAGGACATGGCTGACCGTTTGACATGGCTGGTGGCGGTAGCGCTGTTTTCGGCGCCAGCAATCGCCGAGGAGCTGGCCGATCCGACGCGTCCCCCGGCGAGTATCGCCGCGCCGGCCGCTGCAAGCGGTGTGGCAGCGGTGCCAGCCCCCGCAGGCCTGCAATCCATCATCATTTCCAGGACTCGCCGGGCTGCGATTATCGACGGAGAAACCGTCGAATTGGGCGGAAAACATGGCGATGCAAAACTGATTGAAGTGCATGAAGGCAGCGTAGTATTGCGCGGTGCACAGGGGCTGCAGGTGCTGACGTTGTTTCCCGGCGTGAAAATTACCGGCAGGCAGGGAGCGAAAGTAAAATTGCCGCCGCCGGCGGGTGAGGCGCAATCCGGCAAGCGGGGCAGCAAGCCGGTTGCGCGCGAGGAGAAGAAATGAGAATTTTGTTATGGCTGGGCATGGCGCTGTTGCTGGCAGGGTGCGCCGCGCCGGGCGGCCGTAATCAGACAGCGGACGCCATTCAGCGCGAAATGAACCAGGCCGTGCAGGATGGCGCGCAACCGGGCAAGTCGGCCGATGCGGTGAATAATGCCTTGCTGCCTCCGCTTACGGTGGGCCTGTCCAGGCTGGACAATAAACCGCTGGAAACCAAATTCGACCTGGAGGTGAGCAATACGCCGGTCAATCAGGTGTTCATGGCCATCGTTTCCGGCACGCGCTACAGCATGCTGCTGCACCCCGAGGTCGGCGGCAACATCTCGCTGAATTTGAAAGATGTGACGGTGCTCGAGGCGCTGGAAGCGATCCGTGAGATATACGGCTATGAATACAAGATGGATGGCGCGCGCATCTATATCCAGCCGCTGGCGCTGCAAACGCGGATCTTCCAGGTGAATTACCTGACCGGCTTGCGCAAGGGGGAGTCTTCGTTGCGCGTAACCTCCGGTTCGGTATCGGATGCCCCGACCGGCTCGACACCGGGCACGACTGCCACTCCAACCTCACGCGGCCTGGACAGCAGCAAGGTCAGCATGAGCAGCAGCGCGGACTTCTGGGATGAACTGGGCAAGTCGCTGCAGGCGATCGTCGGTAATGAAAAAGGGCGCAGCATCGTGGTGAGCCCGATGTCGGGCGTGATCGTGGTGCGCGCGATGCCGGACGAACTGAGGAATGTCGCGGCTTATCTCAAGGCTTCGCAGATTTCCATCGAGCGGCAGGTGATCCTCGAGGCGAAAATCATCGAGGTGCAGCTGAATGACGGCTTCCAGTCAGGCGTGAACTGGGCGGCGTTCAAGAACGGTCCGAACAGCAGGACTTCAATCGGCCAGATTCTCCCCGGCGGAACCATGGTTCCCGGCACGCCCGGCGCGGGAGTATTGACCCCCGGTGCGCTGACCGGCGGAACGAACATCGGCACGGTGACCCCGGGGAGCAATCTGGTGGGTGGAGCAAATGCCGCAGGCGCGCTTTTCGGCCTCGCGTTCCAGACCAGCAACTTTGCCGCGCTGCTGAGTTTCCTCGAGTCGCAGCGCAATGTGCACGTGCTGTCCAGCCCGCGCATCGCTACGCTGAACAACCAGAGGGCGGTGCTCAAGGTCGGCACCGACGAGTTCTTCGTGACCAACATTTCCACGACCACGACCACCGGCACAGCCACCACCTCTACGCCGAGCGTGACGCTGCAGCCGTTCTTTTCGGGGATTGCGCTGGACGTGACGCCGCGCATCGACGAGAACAACGAAATCATCCTGCATGTGCATCCATCGGTGAGCCTGGTCAGCACGGTGAACAAAACGGTAGATACGGGTGCGGGCGGCACGCTCAACCTGCCGCTGGCTTCCAGTTCCATTTCCGAAACCGACAGCATCGTGCGCGCCAAGGACGGGCAGATCGTCGCCATCGGCGGACTGATGCGCCAGGCGACCTTCGACGACCGTTCCGGCTTGCCGGGCTTGTCCAAGAGCCCGTTGTTCGGCCAGACCAGCCAGCGCAGCGAAAAACGCGAACTGGTGATCCTGCTGAGGCCCACGGTGGTGGACAACGACAAGGACTGGTCGCAGGACATCACGCAGAGCCGCGACCGGTTCAGCGGGATGAACGGGCAGGGGGGCAGGCCCTAGTATGTACCTGCAGCACTTCGGCCTGCGCGAACCGCCCTTCAGCCTGACCCCGGATACCAGCTTCTTCTTTGCCGGCTCCAGTTACCAGGAGGCGCTCAACACCCTGCTGGTGGCGGCGCGCAACGGCGAGGGCTTCGTCAAGATCGTCGGGGAAGTGGGCAATGGCAAGACGCTGCTGTGCCGCAAGTTCCTCGCCACGCTGAATCAGGGGCGGCAACCCATCGCATTGAATGGTGCGCAGGAGCAGGCGCCGCCCGCATCCGATGGGCAGCCGGCGCCGCGCTTCATTACCGCCTACATCCTCAACCCCTATCTAGAGCCGCGCAGCCTGCTGCTGGCCCTGGCGGAGGAATTTCGCGTGTCGCTGGACAAGGATACCGACCAGCACCAGTTGCTGAAGGGGCTGACGCGTGCGCTGCTGGATTGCGCGCGCAACGGCCAGCGCGCGCTGGTATGCCTGGACGAGGCGCAGGCGATGCCGCTGGAAAGTCTGGAGGTGCTGCGCCTGCTCACCAATCTCGAAACCGAGAAGCGCAAGCTGCTGCAGGTGGTGCTGTTCGGGCAGCCGGAGTTGAATGAGCGCTTGCGGCATCGCTCGATACGCCAGTTGCGCCAGCGCATCGGCTTCCAGCACGAACTGAAGGGCTTGCGCAAAGACGAGATGGAACGCTATCTGCGCCATCGTCTGGCGGTGGCCAAATTTCCCGGCGAGACGCTGTTCACCAAGAGGGCGGTGGGCAAGCTGTACCGCATCACCGGCGGCACGCCGAGGCTGGTCAACATCATTGCGCACAAGGCCTTGATGCTGGCGTTCGGCGATGGCCGGCAGCAGGTGTTCGCCGGTCATATCCGCGCCGCGGCGGCCGATACGCCGGAAGCGCGCCGTGACTGGCTGCCCTGGGCGCTGGCCTTGACCGGTGCCGCGGCGATCGCCTCACTGGGCATTGCGTGGATGGTGCTGCAATGAGCGTCATCAATCAGGTGCTCAACCAGCTCGAAGAGCGCGGCGCGCCTGCCGTTCCGGAACAGACCATGGTGCGTGCCGTACCGCAGAGTAAGCGCAGCCTGGTTCTGCCCTTGCTGGCATTGGGCCTGGCGCTGGCAGGCGGGGTTGCCGCATGGCAGTGGATACAGATGCGCAAGCCTAATGCGGTTGCGGTGGGCGCGGTGCAGCACCAGCCGGTCGCAGCGGTTCCTGTGGAGGCGCCCGTGCCGGCCTCCGCCGTTCCGGCGCCTGCGGTTGTTGCGGCCAGCGCTGTCAGCGTCGCTGCTGAAAGCGAAGTGCAGCTGGCAGAGGTGCTTCCGCCTGCCTCGCGCCTGAGTTTCGAGCTGAGCGCGATTCCGTTGCCTTCTTCCCTCCGGCAAGGCTTAACTTCGCATGACGCAGGAAATGGCACCACACTGGGCAGTGGCGAGAAGCAGCCGATCAATGCGGTGCCGCCGGCGCAGGTTGCCAAGCCACGGTCAGCCCAGTCTGTTCCGTCCGCGCAGGTCGCGGCACGTGCTCCGGGAGGAGTGCTGCCGATGAAGCAGGTTAGCCCCGAGCAACGCGCCGATGCGGAATTCCGCCAATCAGTCGCGGCTATGCAGCAGGGGCATATCGCCGACGCCATAGCGGGTTTCCGGACAGTGCTGCATCTCGATGGCAGCCATGACGAGGCGCGTCAGGCATTGGTGGCCTTGTTGCTGGAAAATAAACAAGGTGCTGAAGCCGAGCGCGTGCTGCAGGAACGGCTGACGGCCAAACCCGGGCATACCGGATTCGCCATGTTGCTGGCGCGCCTGCAGGTGGAGCATGGTGCGGTAGAGCAGGCGGTGGCGACACTGGAGAAATCCCTGCCGTATGCCGATGCGCAGGCCGACTACCAGGCGTTTTTCGCCGCCTTGCTGCAACGCCGGAACCGGCACAAGGAAGCGATCTCTCATTACCAGATTGCGCTGCAACTCGTGCCGGACAACGGCGTCTGGCTGATGGGCTACGGCATTTCCATGCAGGCGGTGCAGCGCACCGACGACGCCAGGGATGCGTTCCGGCGCGCACTCGAATCAAGAACCCTCACTCCGGAATTGCAGGCGTTTGTGCGGCAGAAGCTCAAGGAGCTCTGACGCAGGATTGGGGATCGGGGAGCGAGCAAAAAACATTGCCCGGTTTTTCGCTAAACCCTCAATCCCTGCCCCTCAATCCTGAACGCGGCAGCGTTCTCGCCACCACCCACGCCTCGATTTCAGCTGCCCCGCATTTTTGCACCGCCTCGGCGAGCGCATTGAGGCTGGCGCCGCTGGTCAGCACATCGTCCACCAGTGCGACGCGCCTGCCGGTCAAATCCGTATCGCAGCAGAACGCGCCGCGCATGTTTTTCTTGCGCTCCTTCCACGGCAAGGCAGATTGCGGCGGAGTATCGCGCACGCGCCGGCAGGCATGCGTCAGTAACTCGAGGCCAAGCTCGCGGGTGATCTTGGCGGCAAGCAGTTGCGACTGGTTGAAGCCGCGCTCGCGCAGTTTGGCCGGGTGCAGCGGCATCGGGATGACGCAGTCGGGCAGGCAGTTCTTGTCGATGCGGCGTGCCAGTTTTCCCGCGAAGGCATGCGCGAGCGCGAGCCGTTCGCCGTATTTCATGGCCTGGATCAGCTTGTCGAGCGGGAAGGTGTAGCCGAATACCGCAGTGGTGCGGGTGAATAGCGGCGGGTGTTTCAGGCATTGCCCGCATATTTCGCCGGCCGGAGTCGGCAGGGCGCAGCCTGGGCAATGCGCCGTATCGAGATAGGGCAGGGCGCGGTCGCAGGCCGCGCACCACGGCCCGTCGTGGCTCATGCTCCCGCACAGCACGCAGGGTTGCGCAGGTGAAATTTGCTCAATTTTTGCGCGGATGTTTAAAATAACATTGCGTGGAATTGACAAGCCGCCGTCCTTTCAAGGATGATGCGCCGTTTTTGTCCAATCCGAATCATACCCAGTTAAGCCGCCATGAACACCCAGACCATAGAATTCGTCCGTCCCGCCAAAAAGAACGCTGTTCCGCAACGCTGGAACGTGGCCGATATAGAAGCCCTGTTCAAGCTGCCGTTTGCCGACCTGATGTACCGTGCGCAGCAGGTGCATCGCGAGCATTTCGACCCGAATGCGGTGCAGCTTTCCACCCTGCTGTCGATCAAGACCGGCGGCTGCACCGAGGACTGCGGCTATTGCCCGCAGTCGGCATTTAATTCCGCCGGGGTGGAAGACCGCAAGATGCTTGAAGTGGAAGCAGTGGTGGAGGCCGCGCGCGCCGCGCAGCAAAGAGGTGCCGGGCGTTTCTGTATGGGCGCGGCCTGGCGTGAACCGACCGAAGAGGATATGGCGAGCGTGGTGGAAATGGTCAAGGCGGTGCGTGATCTCGGCATGGAAACCTGCGCCACGCTGGGCATGCTGAACGACGAGCAGACCGAGCAGTTGCGTGCCGCCGGGCTGGACTACTACAACCACAACCTGGATACCGCACCGGAGTTCTACGGCGAGATCATCGGTACGCGCGTCTACCAGGACCGGCTGGACACGCTGGAGCGGGTGCGCAAGGCGGGGATGAACATCTGCAGCGGCGGCATCGTCGGGATGGGGGAGAACCTCACGCAGCGCGCCGGGCTGATCGCACAACTGGCCAACATGAATCCCTATCCGGAGAGCGTGCCGATCAACAACCTGGTGAAGGTCGAAGGCACGCCTCTGGCGAACGCGGAAGACCTCGACCCGCTGGACTTCGTGCGCACCGTCGCGGTGGCGCGCATCACCATGCCGACGGCGCGCGTGCGCCTCTCCGCCGGACGGCAGCAGATGTCCGACGCCGTGCAGGCGCTGTGTTTCCTCGCGGGCGCGAACTCCATTTTCTATGGCGAGCAATTGCTCACCACCGGCAATCCGGACGTCGGGAAGGACAGAGCATTGCTCGACAAGCTCGGCATGTATCCGTTTGCGGAACAACATTAGCCACACCATCGTTTTATGGACATCCTATTGTTGGGTATCGCTACGCTCAACCCAACCTACGAAGCCGTGGCAAAAAGATGCCTTTCACCGAACTGCAAAATGAATTAAACGAGCGCGCCGCGCAGGGGTTGCTGCGGCAGCGGCGTACGCTCGATAGCCCGCAGTCGCCGCATATCACGGTGGATGGAAGCTCTTATCTCTCTTTTTGCAGCAACGATTACCTCGGCCTCGCCAACCACCCGCAACTCATCGCCGCGTTGCAGCAGGGAGCGCGACAATGGGGCGTCGGCGCGGGTGCGGCGCATCTGGTGAGCGGGCACAGTGCCGCGCATCACCGTCT
>CAYNYH010000004.1:0-1368 GCA_964401425.1 uncultured Gallionella sp.
GAAGGACAAGGCGACCGGCAAGGAGAACAAGATCAAGATCCAGGCCAGCTCCGGCTTGAGTGAAGCGGAGATCGAACGCATGGTGCAGGATGCGGAAGCGCATGCCGAAGACGATCGCAAGGCGCTGGAACTGGTGACCGCACGTAACCAGCTCGACGCGCTGATCCACTCCACAAACAAGTCGATGAAGGAATACGGCGAGCAACTGACGGCGGATGAAAAAGCTGCCATCGAAGCTGCTGTGAAGGAAGCCGAAGAAGTGGTGAAGGGCGACGACAAGGAAGCCATCGAAGCCAGGACCGAAGCGCTCGCGACCGCCGCACAGAAGCTCGGCGAGAAGATGTACGCCGCCGAACAGGCCAAGGCACAGGGCGGTGAAGGCTGCGGAAGCTGCGGCCCAGGCGAAACCTGCTCCGACCAGAAGAAGGACGAAGGCGATGTGGTGGATGCGGAGTTCACCGAGGTAAAAGAGAAAAAGTGAAACGTGAAAAGTGAAAGGTGAAACGTGCGGCGCAATCACAAAGATTTGCGTGCATGGCAAAGTGCCATGCTGTTGGTCGAGGATATTTATCGCCTCACGTCCACCTTTCCCAGGGAAGAGCAGTTTGGATTGATCTCGCAAATGCGCAGAGCAGCCATTTCTGTTCCTTCAAACATTGCGGAAGGTTCGGCGCGGAATGGAACTAAGGAATTGCTTTACTTTCTTGGTGTGGCGACGGGTTCGCTAGCAGAGCTCGACACGCAACTTGACCTTGCCCTCCGTCTCGAATACTGCACTGAAAACCCCTCTATTCAGTCCAGGCTAGATGAGGTTTCTGCACTCACACTCGCTTTAATGAAATCGCTCAAGGACAAAGCATGAAGCTGCAACACGTTTGGTTTCGGCATAACTCGCTACGCGCATTAGCCTCTACCGCAACAAGCCGCAACGCGGCTTGTTGTCACATTTCACGTTTCACATTTCACGTTTCACAGCCATGAGCAAAAAAGACTATTACGAAGTCCTCGGCGTCAACCGCGACGCATCGGACGAAGAAATCAAGAAGGCTTATCGCAAGCTGGCGATGAAGCACCACCCCGACCGCAACCCGGACAACCCGAAGGCGGAGGAGCACTTCAAGGAAGCCAAGGAAGCCTACGAGACGCTCTCCGACGGCCAGAAGCGCGCGGCCTACGACCAGTACGGGCATGCGGCGTTCGAGGGAGGCGGCATGGGCGGCGGCGGTCCGTTCGGTGCCGGCGCGGCGGGCTTCGACTTCTCCGACATCTTCGGCGACATCTTCGGCGGGGGACGCGGAGGCGGCGGGCGCAGCAACGTGCACCGCGGCGCCGACCTGCGCTACAACATGGAAATCACGCTGGAGCAGG
>CAYNYH010000004.1:1416-45811 GCA_964401425.1 uncultured Gallionella sp.
ATTCGCGTGCCAACCATGGTGGAATGCGAGACCTGCCACGGCTCGGGCGCCAAGCCCGGCACCAACCCGAGCCCTTGCAGCACCTGCGGCGGGCATGGCCAGGTGCGCATGCAGCAGGGCTTCTTCTCCATCCAGCAAACCTGCCCGCGCTGCCACGGCAGCGGCAAGATGATCACCTCGCCGTGCAAGGACTGCAGCGGCAACGGGCGCATCAAACAGCACAAGACGCTGTCGGTAAAAATCCCGGCGGGCGTGGACAACGACGACCGCATCCGCCTCTCCGGCGAGGGCGAGCACGGCGTGAACGGCGGGCCGCCCGGCGACTTGTACGTGGTGATCCACATCAAGCCGCACCCGGTGTTCCAGCGCGACCATAACGACCTGCATTGCGAGATGCCGATCAGTTTCAGCACCGCCGCGCTGGGCGGCGAAATCGAAATCCCCACCCTGGACGGCGCGGCGCGCATCAAGATCCCCGCCGAAACGCAAAGCGGCAAGCAATTCCGCCTGCGCGGCAAGGGCATCAAGGGCGTGCGCAGCTCGACCTACGGCGACCTGCACTGCCACGTCATCGTGGAAACACCGGTGAACCTGACCGAACGGCAGAAGGAACTGCTGCGCGAGTTTGAAGCAATCAACGCGACCGACAACGAACGCCACAACCCCCGCGCCAAATCCTGGATGGATAAGGTAAAAGACTTCTTTGGCCAATAAGGCCGAAAAAGCTTTTACTTTGCGGCGTAGACTCATGTCGCACGCAAGTGCGACATGAGGGTTAAATATATGCGATTGATACAGAGGAAGTGGCGGAATGTGTCCACAATTAGAAAATTTTATTAATGAGGCGACAAAGGTCGTCCCTGTCGTGTGGCCAATTCTTACAGCCGCGGTAGCCGCAGGGTGGGTGGTGATAACATTTACCCGGGATGCCAGAAAGCAGGCCATCGAACGAAACGGCGAGACAATGAGCCGTTTGCAGGTATCAGAAAAGCAAATCATGGACAGCCCGGATATCCAGAAATATCTCTCCCAAAATGCCGGGCAGGATGAGGATTATTTCCGCAATCAGGCAGTCCTGGAGGATGACCTTTTTTACAAGGCCAAAGCTCATGTCTATAGCCAGTTGAACCTGTTCGATGAAATATTATCCCTTCCGTCCAGAACAAGCGGAAGCTGGTCGTTTCTCAAGCCGCCAGCCTTGATTGAACGATCGGATTGGGAGACGTTTATCAAGGCAAAATTGCGCCATCCGCTCTTTCGCTCGATACTGAAACACGAGAAGGAGATATTCGGTGATGCACTGCAATGTTTCTGGAAAAAGAATAGCAAGGAAATAGAATCGACTCCGGCGGATCCTTTCGTCTGGTAATGCCGGGGAGCAGGAAATATCAAGGGAGCAAGACGATAATGAATCCATATTTCTCCCGGCAAGACAATCCCGCCGATCCGTTGCAGTCATGGCGGCTCCATGTCCCGTTGCTTGCAGCCCTGCTGATGCTGTGCACGCCAGGATCGGCGCACGCGAAAGAGACGGGTGTATTTCAGCCGCAAAGTCTGGAAGGGTATGAGTTTAAGAAAAGCTGGACAGTCGATGCAGATCGGGTAAAGGATGGCATTAAAGAGACCACGATCGAGAAGTTCGTTCTAGACAAACGACGAGTCGTGTTGAAGTGGACCACCAACGGAAAGACCTGGTGTTGGTCGGTGCTCGGCAACTACCCGGACAAATCGGACAACGTCAATAACTACGCTATCCGGGATGCTGAAGGGAAAGGCATTTTCACCGAAAAATACCCGGCTAACGAACAATTTTATTTGCCCGCATGGATTAAGCCAGATTGATCCATGGATCAGTGAATTGCTTGAAGCGAGAACTTCATTAAACTCGACATGCCGATTACCCCTTTCCATCTCGGACCCGCAGCGGTAATGAAAGTGATGGCGCCCGGCTATTTCTCGCTCACGGTATTTACCTTCGTGCAGCTGCCGATCGACCTGGAGCCGCTGTATTACATGGCAATGAACGAGTACCCCCTTCACCGGTTCATGCACACTTTCGCCGGCGCCACATTGGCGGCGATCCTTGCAGTCATTGCCAGGCGGCCGCTCTGTGAGGCAGCCTTGCGCTGGTGGAACGCGTATCTCGATGCCCGGCTTGCGCGCCGGCTTTCGACGGACAGCGAAATCCCGCTTGCCGCGGCGGTCAGCGGCGCGGCCATCGGCGCCTACAGCCACCTTGCGCTCGATGCCATCATGCATACCGATGTCCGGCCGCTCGCGCCATTCAGCCAGGCCAATCCGCTGTATGGGCTGACCTCGATTGCTATGCTCTATTGGGCTTGTGCCATCGCAGGCTTGCTGGGGCTACTAGCCGCTGCTGTGTACGCCATATGCCAACACGCGCCGGAGCACAAGCGATGATGCGACTACCCATGACCGAAACAAGACAAGACATTGCCGGCACCACCCTTGCCGTAATCCTGCTGCTCACAAGCGCATCAGGGCTGGCCTTTGAGATGGGAGTGTTTGAGCCACCGAGCCTGGATGGATATTCGCTCGTTGAGGAGAAGTTGCTGGACAAGGACGAAGTAAAGGATGGAGTCAAGGAAACCAGACTTGAGAAGTACCAGAGCAGAAGTGGAGAAAAGATCGGGAAGTACGTTACCGGCGGAAAGAACTGGGCGTGGGCCGTTGCGCCCAATAGAAAGGATGTGTGCCATTACCCCGACAATTATGTGATCCGGGACAGCGATGGTGATGGCGTCTTTGATGAACGATATCGATTCTGTGGCGAGGAGTTCTGGCTGCCAGCATGGACCAAATGAATATGTCTTCTCGAACACATCTTACGCAACGGCCGTGGCAGAGACAAGACATCGCCACCATCACTCTTGCCTTGATCTTGGCGCTCGCGAGCACATCGTTATTGGCGGCTGAGACCGGGGTATTCCAGCCGCCGAGTTTGGATGGGTATACGAAGGATAGAGAGTTTGATGTTGATGTAAATGAAGATGGGATTAATGAAACTCATGTCGTCAAATACGTGAACACTGCTCAAGACATCATTTATAAATACACCACGAATGGAAAAACATGGGCATGGGGTGCGGGAGTGAATTCAGGAGATAAAAGCGATATAACAAAAAATTACGCGGTCAGAGATAGTAATTGTGACGGTAAATTTGATGAAAGATATGCTCGCACAGAAGAGTTTTACTTACCTAGCTGTTTAAAGTAGAGAATATTCAAATGCATTCTCGATATGTTGGCATTGCCGCCCTCGCAGTCGTTGCGTTGTTCCTCTCGGGATGCGCTTCCTTGGGCACCTATGACAGACCGACGGATGAGGATGTCCGTTCCGCCGCATCTGCCATCAAACCTGCGTCGAGACAGGAAGCCATGCGCGAGTTGAGGGGGGCGTTTCGCGGGATCCAGCATACCGGGAAACTGATTTTCGATGACTGCAGAATCGAATCGTTCAACGAATGGAGCTTCGACGTTTCCTGCACCTCATACAAAGAAGATCCCAACTCAAAAGAGTTTCGCCTGATTGTCGAGGGCAGCCATACCATGACAGTCGCCTATTGCGAGCCCACATTCAAGGCGGTGCGGCAGGTGCCCACCATGGCGCACTACTTCTTCGTCAACGGCTTCAGTTTTATGGGCGATGCAAACCGGGCAATCAGGGCTTATGGGCTGCTGGCCTATCTGTGTAAGGCCGAGAAGTAAGCCATGCCTCGAAGTTCCTCTGAATCTGTATTGATCTGATCAGGCTGACAGCGGGGGAAGGTTGGCATACCTGTTTCCCATACGGCATGCATCTATAGCCCGAGCGGTTTGACCGTCGCTGCTGCAGCAATCCGGCCGCTGAAGCTAGACTGAAGCGTGTGCCGGTGCCGCGCCGGCCATTCCGGACAACAGCTCGTTGAGCGCATTGAACGTCACCGGTTTGACCAGGAAGTGATCGCAGCCGGACGCGCGCGCCTGCGCCCTGATTGCGCTGTCGGCATAGCCGGTCACCGCCACCAGGCACAAGCCGCGCCCCTCAGGCAACTGCCGCAGCCGCTGCGCGGTTTCCAAGCCGTCCATCCCCTTGAGGCCGACGTCCAGCAGCACAACCTGCGGCCTGAACTCCGGAACCTGTTCCAGCGCCGCCTGCCCGCTTTCGGCGATGCGCACCTGGTACCCCTCCATCTCCAGCAGCACGACGGTGCTGTCGGCCACGGCAGGATCGTCTTCCACCAGCAACACCCGCACGCCGGTGGCAAAGCTGTGCCGGCTTACAGGCTCAGGTACATGAAGCGGCACGGGCATGACTCTGGCCGGCAAGTGGACGGTAAAGATCGAGCCCTGGCCGGGTCCCGCGCTGGACACCTCCACCCGCCCGCCGTGCATCCCGACCAGGCGCCGCACCAGCGTAAGGCCGATGCCCAACCCGCCCTGTGCGCGGTCCAGTTTGCGCTCGTCCTGCTGGAACATGTCGAACACGCGGGGCAGAAGCTCCGCCCTGATGCCCATCCCGTTGTCGCGCACGGTAATCTCGATTTCCGGCCCGTCCATGCGCGCGGCAAACTCAATCCGCCCTCCGTCCTGGGTATATTTAATGGCATTGTCCAACAGGTTGAACAGCACTTGTGACAGGCGCACCGGATCGCATTCCATCTGTATCGCCTCTTGAGGTAGCCGAACGGTCAGCTGATGCCCCTTGCTCTCAGCCAGGGGCCGGGCAGCTTGCATGACCTGTTCGGCCAGCACGGCAAACTCGATGGTTTCACGCTTGAGCATGATCTTGCCGCGGGCGATGCGCGAGACATCCAGCAGATCATCCACCAGGCGGGCGAGGTGCGCCACCTGCCTCTCGATGACTTCCTGCGCCCATTTGATCCTGGGTTCCGCCAGGTCCAGCCGGCCGATGACATGGGCCGCGTTGCGGATCGGCACGAGCGGGTTGCGCAACTCGTGGGCCAGCATGGCGAGGAACTCGTCCTTGTGCCGGTCGGCCTCAACCAGCGCCCGCTCAACCCGCTTGCGTTCAGTGACGTCGCGGCTCGAAGCAAAAATGAATCCCTGTCCTTCCATCTCCACGTAGGAGGCGCTGACCTCGACATTGATCAGCGTGCCGTCCTTATGGCGGTGCACGGTCTCGAATACGGCGCTTTTGCCGATGATATCCCTGAAGCGCCCCCGCAACTCCTTGGCCGTCCATTGCGCATCCCAGTCGGCCACATTGAGGCCGGCCACTTCTTCCTGGCTGTAGCCCAGCATACGGCAGAAGGCGTCGTTGGCCTCCACGATGTTGCCCTGGACATCCATCACATGGATGCCATCCGCAGAGTTTTGCATCAATACCTGGTTGCGGCGCAGCAGCCTTGCCGTTTCCTGCATCAGCCGCCGGTTCTGCTCGCGTTGCGCATGTGACGCCATGACCCGCTCGATCACACCTGGCAATAGCCGCAGGTATTGCCCCGCCGTGTCCTTCACGAGGTAATCGTCGACGCCAAGTTTCATCACCTCGACAGCCACTGTTTCGCTGCCCTCCCCGGTCAGCATAATGAGGGGGGCGGGTGGCCCGGAACATCCGGCAAGCACCTTGACAAGGCTGAGTCCATCCAGATCCGGCAGGTTGTAATCCAGCAGAATCACGTCCGGCTTCTGCTCGGCCATGCAGATGAACCCATCCTTCGCCGATGACGCCATCACCAGCCGACAGTCAACATCCTTGAGCGCGCGCCGATAAAGGCGCCGGTCGTCTTCGCTGTCGTCGATGACGAGGATGGTTGAAGTCATTTGGGGGTTTTCGGCAGGATGGAGACGTTGAACCAATAGTCGGTGAGCCGCGCAACCGACTGGATGAACCCGACCAGATCCACGGGTTTCTGCACGTAGGAATTCGCGCCGGCGGCATAGCACTGCTCGATGTCCTGCTCGGCATTGGATGTCGTCAGGACGATGACGGGAATCTTCTGCAAATCCGGGTTGGCCTTGATGATGCCGAGCACTTCCCGTCCGTCCGTGCCCGGCAGGTTCAGGTCGAGCAGGATGATGCTCGGCCGGGGCGCTTTGCCGCTACCGGAAAATTCCCCGCGCTGCAGGAGATAATCGATTGCCTGGTCGCCGTTGGTACAGCGCCGCACCGGATTGATCAGGTTGGCCTTCTTGAAGGCGCGCACCGTAGCCATGTAATCATCATCGCTGTCCTCGACGATCAGTATGGTCTGAGACTTGTTTCCTAACATCATGCTTCCTCGCTCAAAGTAAAATAAAACACGGTCCCTTCTCCAGGGACGGATTCCAGCCAGATGCGGCCGCCGTGAAGCTCGATAATTTTCCTGGTGATTGTAAGGCCGGCTCCGGTTCCGCCGCCATACTTGTTTTGCTCATGCAGCCGCTTGAATATCCGGAAAACGCTGTCCAGATGATGTGGCTGGATGCCGATGCCGTTATCGCGTACATAAAAAACCGGGGTGATGCCGCTGCGGTCGCAGCCGACCTCTACCCATTTCAATGGCTTGTCGTTGTATTTTGCCGCATTGGAAATCAGGTTCTGAAACACCTCCCCGATGCGCATGGCATCGCCCTGCACAGTTCCCAGCGGACCGTTGCGGCGCAGTTCGATACCCATTCCCCCATGCGAGGGATCCATCCACAAGCGGCTCAGGTCTTCCGCCACGGCATCGACAACCTCATCGATATCGACCGGGCTCCTCGCAAGTTCCGTGCTGCCCAGGCGGGAATAGGCCAGCAGGCGGTCGATCAGGGCGGATAGCCGCTCGGCCAGCCGCTGGATGCTGTTGACGTATTGCACCGCCTCGCCATCCAGCCGATCGCCGTAGTCTTCCCTGAGAAAGCTGGTGTAGTTGTGAATGCCGCGCAGCGGCTCCTTGAGGTCGTGTGCGGCAATATAGGTGAATTCATCCAGCGCCTTGTTGGTAGCCTGCAGCAGCTTCAGGGATTCGGCTATCTGCGCTTCGGCCCGCTTGCGTTCGGTGATGTCCTGGTTGACGACAATCGCACCGTTCACGCCTCCATCGTCCCTGCGCAGCGGCAGGGCGGAATTGAGGATGACCTTGCGCGTGCCATCGAGGCACTCGATCTCGATTTCCTCTTCAATGGAAGTTTCGCCCTTCCCGATAGCGCGCGCCGACGCCCATTCATGGGGTTCTATCGGTTTTTTGCTATTGAGCCACCACCCCTTGTGTTCCCTGGCCCGCTCTACTGCCGCATGGTGCGCTCCAGCCCAGATCTTTTGCCCCGCAGTGTTTTCGAAGATGATTTTTCCTTCTGCGTTCATGATCCAGACCCCCACCGGCAGAAGTTTCATGACCGATGTCAGGAGCTCTTCGTTCTCCCGCAACGCCGTCTCTATCCGTTCGCGCTCGATGATTTCTTCCTGCAACTGCTCATTGCTTACATTCAACTCGCGGGTGCGTTCCTCGACGCGGTCTTCCAGCGTGCGGTACAGCGACTGCAGGTTTGCGGCCATGTGATTGAAGGCGCGCCCCAGCACGCCGATCTCGCCCAAGCCGGATTCGGCTGCCCGTTTGGACAGGTCGCCCCGCGCCACCGCGTCGGCAGTCTGCGCGAAGCCCTTGAGCGGTACGACCAGCCGCCGCCCGAAATAAAGCGCGGCAACGCCGGCCAGCAGGATCAGCGCCAGCAGGATTTCCAGCAGGGTCTGCCGTTCCCGGTAAAGGGGCGCAAAAGCCTCGTCGGCATCCATCTTGACCACCATCCCCCAGCGCAATTCCGGCACGTAGTGCCAGGCGGCAACCACCTGCCGGCCGCTGTAGTCGGTCTCTATCCCGCTGCCGTGCCGGCCCAGCAGGGCGCTGCGCATCGGGATATTCGACGTCTTCATGTCGATCTTGCGCTGCATGGCCGCCTGCGGATCATGCCTCAGCGGCGCGACAAACAGCGCTTCGTCGCCGCTCGTCAACCTGGCGAGCAGGGTCTCCCCGGTCGCGCCCAGCCCGCTGGCGTCCAGCGCCACCCGGTAGACGTTCTCGGTACTGAGCTGGAAGGCGATCACGCCGCGGAACATGCCGTTGTACATAATGGGTGCGGCAATAAATGCGGCGGGCGCACCGGAAGGGGCATAAGTCTCGAAGCCGGAGAAGTTGCTTTCGAAGGTCATGCCGGATTCGCGGAACGCCCTGGCCAGTTGCGAATCGCGGTACGGGCCATCGATCAGGTTGGTCGCGAAATCCGCCTCGTGCTTGTCGGTATAGATGATCTCGCCCTGCGGCGTGATCAGGAAGATGTCGTAAAACAGCGCGCTCTCGTCGATATAGGCGGAGAAGCGGCTGCGGAACTGCTGGTCCGCCATCAGGTAGGCCACGGAATCGGGGCCGTGCTGCGCATAGGCGCGCGACAGGGTATCCATGGCCTGTTCCGCCAGGGGGCTGCGCGCCAGCATCTGCGCGTTCTGGGCGCGCTCGGCGAGGTAGACCTTGATCTCCATGGTCTTCTTGTCCACCAGGCGCGAC
Organism: uncultured Gallionella sp.; assembly: GCA_964401425.1. Lineage (GTDB taxonomy): Bacteria > Pseudomonadota > Gammaproteobacteria > Burkholderiales > Gallionellaceae > Gallionella. The sequence continues at coordinate 9,903 of CAYNYH010000004.1, forward strand.
ATGCGCGCCTGCGTCTCGATGCGCAGCGCGGTCTCGTTCTGCTGCAGGCTCAGGTAGCCGAACAGCAGCAGCGGCAGCAGGGCCACGACGATGAACCACAGCACCAGGTGATGGGTGAGCGAACGGAATCTCATGGCGCCGCTCCCATCAGGGTCTTCTGCTCCGCGAGCCATTCCTGGCGGCTGCGGTAGAACGGGAACGGTGCCGGGTGCACGGCAGCTTCGGATTGCCAGACGATGTCGAATTGCCCGTCAGGGCGCGCACGGCCGATGCGCACGGTCTTCCACAAATGCCCGGTGTTGAAGTCCACCGCGACGATGCCCTGCGGGGCGGCCATGCTCTGCTGCGTGAGGACGTTTTTAACCGGGATCAGGTCTGTCGTGCCGGCGCTGCGCACGCTGTCCGCCCAGAGCATCACGCCGATGTAGGAGGCTTCCATCGGGTCGTCGAGCACGCGTTCCTGGCCGAAGCGCTGCTTGAAGCGCGCGACGAAGGCGCGGTTTGTTTCGCTGTCCACGCTCTGGAAGTAGTTCCAGGCGGCGTAATGCCCCGCGAGCAGTTCGGGCCTGGTTGCCGCGAGTTCGACTTCGGCGATGCTGGTGGAGAAGACGGGGATTGTCCCGGCATCGATGCCGGCCTCACGCAGGGCGCGGAAGAAGTGCAGGTTGCTGTCGCCGCTGAGGGTGTTGAGGATGAAGTCGGGGCGCCGGGCGGCAATTTCCCGCACTTCGGCCGCCATGTCGCTCGCCCCCGGCGGTTTGTAGCGTTCGCCCAGCAACTGGCCGCCCTGGGCGTGCAGGACGTCCTTGACCATGCGGTTGGCGGTGCGCGGGAAGATGGCGTCCGAGCCGATGAGGTAGAAGCGTTTGCCGTGTTGCCGCAGTGCCCAGAGCGCCATCGGGATGGTTTGCTGGTTGGGTACGGCGCCTGTGTAGATGATGTCGGGAGATTGTTCCAGTCCTTCGTATTGCAACGGGTAGAACAGCAGGTGGTGGTGTTTTTCGACGACGGTCTTGACGGCCTTGCGGCAGCTTGAGGTCCAGCAGCCGAATAGCGCCTGCACTGCATCCCGGGTGATGAGTTTCCCGGCCTGCTCCGCGCAATACGCATCGTCCGAGCGGCAGTCGGCAACGATCATTTCGAGCGGCCGCCCGTTCAGTCCGCCGCTCCGGTTGATCTCTTCGACCGCGAGCCGGATGGCGTCCACCAGGGGGGCTTCGCTGGCTGCCATGGCGCCGCTGAGCGAGTGCAGCACGCCGATCTTGACGGGGGGCTGGGCACGCCCGTATTGGCCGTACAGCAGCAGGCCGGCCAGCAGGACTGCGACCAGCAGGATGGCAATCAGCAGATTGGGTTTCTTGCCAGGGAGGTTTTGCATAATTTGACTGGTTTGATGCCCCCTTGAAGTACGCCTGTTAACAATGACCATGGAACATAGCATACCGCACCACTGCTTCCGGCATGGTACGCCGTATTTCTACAATTCTTGCGTGGTCTTCACCGCAAAACACAAGTCCTCCCACGCCTTGGACTTCTCCATCGGGCTGCGCAACAGGTAGGCAGGGTGGTAGGTGACCACCAGCGGTGTGCCGTTGAAATCATGCAATGTGCCGCGCAGCGAGCCCAGTGATGTCTCGCGCCCCAGCAGTGCGGTGGCAGCGGTCTTGCCCAGCGCGACGATAAGCCTGGGCTTTACCAATTCGATCTGGCGTTTAAGATATGGCAGGCAAGTTGCGATCTCATCCGCCTCCGGCGCACGGTTGCCGGGCGGGCGGCATTTGACGATGTTGGCGATGTAAACATTCTTCCCGCGCCTGAGTTTGATTGCCAGCAGCATGTTGTCGAGCAGCTTGCCCGCCTGACCGACGAAGGGCTCGCCCTGGGCGTCTTCGTCCGCTCCCGGCCCTTCGCCGACAAACAGCCACTCGGCCTGCTCGTCGCCCGTGCCGAACACCGTCTGCGTGCAACCGGCGCGCAGCCCGCAGGCGGTACAGTCGCGCACCATCGCCTTCAGTTGCGGCCAGTCGAGCTCAGCGATGCGTTGTTCGCGATCCTGCTCGCCCTTTCCGGTTGCGGCGGGCGCCGCGCATGGGGGCTCGGCAACGGCCGGCGGCGCAACCGGAACAGCGGCGGGACCGGCAACCGTTGCGGCAGGCGCAGGCTCGCCGCGCCGCTGCCACAGCGGATACAGGTTCAACTCACGCAACACCGCTTCGTTTCTATCCATTCGCTTCACCCATCAACTCGCACGCCATCACCAGCGCATCCTCACTGCCGTTCGCATTCTGATAATAACCGCGCCGCACGCCGATTTCCTTGAAACCCGCGCTACGATACAGGGCGATCGCAGCGGCATTGGAAGGGCGCACCTCGAGAAACACACGGTGCATGTTCTTTGCCCTTGCCATATCCAGCATCTCCGCCAGCATCGCGCGCCCCAATCCCTTGCGCTGCTGCGCTGCCGCCACGCCGATAGTCAGCAGCTCCGCCTCGCCCGCCCCCGGCATCAATATCGCGTAACCGCGTATCCCACTGCCCTCCGTTTCATCCACGCGGCACAGATAGCCGCTGTTCAGCGCATCGGCAAAATTGCCGCGCGTCCACGGAAAACGCTGCACCGCCTGTTCGATGGCGAGCACCGCATCCACATCGCTTTGTACCATTTTTCTCATATGGAAACCAAAAAGAATCGTAGCGAGCGGTTCGAGAGCAAGGCGCACGGAGCACAACGAACGAGACATACCTGATAGGTAGGCGAGGAGTGAAAACGAAGTTTCGGCGTAGGCTCATATTGGCACAGCCAATGTGAAACCGCGCAGCGGTGGCTGAAGCCAACACCGCGCAACGCGGCTATCGAATCGCGCAGTAGATTATTTTTGGTTTCCATCGCGCTCGGAGGTCTTCAGCGCGACCTTATCGCGCAGGTACAGCGGCAAGGCCTCCGCCGCATCCATCCCGTGCCCCTGTGCGAACTGTGCCGCGCCGAGCGCGGCGATTGCGGCAGCCTGCGGCACGGCGGTGCCGTCTGCACCCTGCAACTGCCCGGCATAGCGCCCGCCCAATACCTCGCCGTGCATGGCAAAGCCGCTGCCCGCGCCGAACCAGCCATTGCCCGGCACCGCCGGTGCCTCCTCCGGTTTGCACAGGCGCGGCTCGCTCACCGCCACCCAGGCACCATCATGTTTTTCATATGCGGCATGGTAAATCTCGCCCATGCGCGCATCCAGCACCGCGATGACTTTTTCTTTTCCCGAAGCTTCCGCTAGCGCTTCCAGCGTGCAGATGCCAGCCACCGGCAGGCCCGCACCGAACGCCAGCCCCTGCGCCGCGCCGCAGGCGATGCGCACCCCGGTGAACGACCCCGGACCCATACCGAACGCGATGCCGTCCACATCCCCGATCCCGAGCCCCTCGTCCTCGAGCAGCGCCGCCAGCATCGCGATCAGCATTTCGGAGTGCTTCTGCACGGCTAGATCGCAGCGGCTGGTGACCATACCGTCCTGCCACAGCGCGACCGAGCAGTATTCGGTAGAAGTCTCTAACGCAAGAACGCGCATCAATCGGCCAGCAAAAGAACTACCGCCTGAGCCGCGATGCCCTCGCCGCGCCCGCTGAATCCGAGCTGCTCGGTGGTGGTCGCCTTTACGTTGACCGCGTTCTTTTCCACGCGCAGGTCGGCGGCGATGTTTTCCACCATCTGGAATATATGCGGCGCCATCTTCGGCGCCTGCGCAATGATGGTCGCGTCCACGTTGCCGACGCGATAGCCCTGCTCGCGCACCAGATGCAGTGCCTCGCGCAGCAGGATGCGGCTATCGATGTCCTTGAACTTCGCATCGGTGTCGGCGAAATGCCGGCCGATGTCGCCCAGCGCCGCCGCGCCGAGCAGCGCATCACTGATCGCGTGCAGCAGCACGTCGGCATCGGAATGGCCGAGCAGCCCCCTGCCATGGGGAATTTCCACGCCGCCGATGATCAGCTTGCGTCCTTCCACCAGTTGGTGAACGTCGAAACCTTGCCCGATTCTCATAGCTCGCTCTCAATAAATTCAAATTCTATTGCCACAGAGATCACAGAGGACACAGAAGGAATAGCTGGTTTCCCTATGGTCTCTGTGTACTCCGTGGCTAATTGCTTTTCTGTTTTAACAGCAACTCCGCCAACAGCAGATCCTGCGGATAGGTCACCTTGAAATTGCTCGACTCGCTCAACACCAGCCTGGGCCGCAAGCCCAAGGCCTCGACCGCCGATGCCTCGTCCGTCACCGTCCTGCATTGCTGCAGCGCCTGCGCCAGCAGCCCGGCGCGGAACATCTGCGGCGTCTGCGCCTGCCACAATCCGTTACGCTCTTCGGTGCGTGCGATGCGCCCTTTGTTATCCGCACGCTTCAGCGTATCCGCCACCGGCACGGCAAGGATGCCTCCCACCTCGTCGTCACGCAATTCGGCGATCAGCCTGGCGAGGTGCGCCTGCGTCAGACAGGGGCGCGCCGCGTCATGCACCAGCACCCAGTCGTCCGGCTCCAGTTCGGAAACCAGCAGGCCGTTCGAGACGCTCTCGGCGCGTGTCTCCCCGCCGCAATACAGCGGCTGCAGCTTGTCGCCGAAGCGCGACCAGTCGTAGGTTTGGAACAGCGTGTCGCCGGGCGCCAGCACGACGAACACTGTGGAAATCTCGGGGCTGGCGCACAGCGTATTCAACGCATGGAAAATCAGCGGCCGCCCGGCCAGCGGCAGGTATTGTTTGGGCAGCTCATACCCCATGCGCGCGCCGAAGCCGGCGGCGGGAACCAAGGCGTGGAATTCGGACATGGCGTGATTGTAAATTAAAAGGTTGCCTGCGCGCATGGCTTATAATGTGCGCCTCCGTTTCAGGCAGTTCATCGTGCTTCTCTCGTCAAAACATTCCCGCCCCCGCTACACGCAACTGCACGGCTCGTCCGATGCACTGGCGCTGGCGCAATATGCCGCGCGGCACGCGCCGCTGGCCCGTTCTCCGCTGGTAATCATCGTCGCAAACGCGCTGGAGGCGCAGCGCCTGCTGGAGGAGATCACGTTCTTCGCGCCAAGCCTGCGCGTGCACCTGCTGCCGGACTGGGAGACGCTGCCCTACGACCACTTCTCGCCGCACCAGGACCTGGTCTCGGAGCGGCTTGCGACCCTGCACCAAATCCGCAGCAACGCCTGCGACGTGGTCATCGTGCCGCTCACTACCGCGCTATACCCGCTGCCGCCGGTCGAGCATCTCGCCGCCTATACCTTCTTCCTCAAGCGCGGCGAGCGCATGGATGTAGCGCAACTGCGCGAGCAGCTCACCTTCGCCGGCTACAACCATGTGCAACAGGTGCTCACCCCCGGCGAATACTGCGTGCGCGGCGGCATCATCGACCTGTTCCCGATGGGCAGCGCGCTGCCTTACCGCATCGACCTGTTCGACGACGAGATCGAGACCCTCGCCACCTTCGACGTGGACACGCAGCGCACCCTGTACCCCGTGCCGGAAATCCGCCTGCTGCCCGCGCGCGAATTTCCGCTCGATGAAAAGGGCCAGGCAACCTTCCGCCAGAATTTCCGCGAGCGCTTCGAGGGCGATCCGTCCAGGTCGCGCATCTACAAAGACGTGAGCAAGGGCATCGCGCCAAGCGGTATCGAGTATTACCTGCCGCTGTTCTTTGAAAAAACCGCGACGCTGTTCGACTACCTGCCCAAAACCGCGACGCTGTGCCTGCATCACGATGTGGATGCTGCGATCCGGCAATTCACCCAGGATGCCGCCTCGCGCTACAAGCTGCTCATGGGCGACCCGCAGCATCCGCTGCTGGAACCAAAGGAGTTGTTCCTCGATGCGGAGCGGTTCTTCATCCGCGCGAAAGAGTTTGAGAGGCTGGACATCGTAACTGGTGAAGGCGGTGCGACCCTTACCCCCTGCCTCACCGCCGCGATTCCGCCCATCGCCGTGGACCGGCGTGCCGAAATCCCCGTACAGGCATTCCAGAATTTCCTGCAGTCATACACGGGCCGCGTGCTGCTGCTCGCCGACAGCCTCGGGCGGCGCGAGATCATCGCGGGCTACCTGAGGGAATACGGCCTCGCGCCCGCCATGTGCGAAGACTATGCGTCCTTCCTCGCCGGCAGCGAGAAATTCATGCTGTGCGTCGGCCCGCTGCAGAACGGCTTCATCCTGAGCGACGAAAATACCGCGCTGCTGACCGAGACCGAGCTGTACGCCTCCCAGCCCAGGAGCCGCGCCGCGCGCGCCGCGAAGAAGAGCAACGTCGAGGGCATGCTGCGCGACCTGTCCGAGCTCAAGCCGGGCGACCCGGTGGTGCATGAGCAGCACGGCATCGCGCGCTACCGCGGGCTGGTCAACCTCGATCTCGGCGAAGGCGAGAACGAATTCCTGCTGCTGGAATATGCGGGCGAGGACAAGCTCTACGTGCCGGTCGCGCAACTGCACGTCATCAGCCGCTACAGCGGCGGCGCGCCGGAAGCCGCACCCCTGCACAAGCTGGGCACGACGGCATGGGACAAGGCAAAGCGCCGCGCGATGCAGCAGGTGCGCGACACCGCCGCCGAGCTGCTCAACCTCTATGCGCAGCGTACGCTGCGCAAGGGTCATGCCTTCAACCTGAACTACCACGATTACGAGGCGTTCGCCGCGGGCTTCGGTTTCGAGGAAACCGCCGACCAGGCCGCCGCGATCGAGGCGGTGCTGGTCGATCTCAAGTGCGGCAAGCCAATGGACCGGCTGATCTGCGGCGACGTCGGCTTCGGCAAGACGGAAGTTGCGCTCCGGGCCGCGTTCGTCGCTGTGATGGATGGCAAGCAGGTCGCGGTGCTGGTGCCGACGACGCTGCTCGCCGAGCAGCACTTCCAGAACTTCAGCACCCGTTTCGCCGATTTCCCGGTGAAGATCGCCGAGCTGTCGCGCTTCCGCTCCGCGAAGGAAACGAACCAGGCGCTGAAGGATCTCGCCGAAGGCAGTCTGGACATCGTCATCGGTACGCACAAGCTGATCCAGAAGGACGTGAAGTTCCACAACCTCGGTCTGGTCATCATCGACGAAGAGCACCGCTTCGGCGTGCAGCAGAAGGAACGGCTGAAGGCGCTGCGCGCCGAGGTGGACGTGCTCACCCTCACCGCCACGCCGATCCCGCGCACGCTGGCGATGTCGCTCGAAGGCCTGCGCGATTTCTCGGTGATCGCCACCGCCCCGCAGCGCCGCCTGTCGATCAAGACCTTCGTCAGCAACTACAGCCAGGGCGTGATTCGCGAGGCGGTGCTGCGCGAACTCAAGCGCGGCGGGCAGGTGTATTTCCTGCACAATGAGGTCGACACCATTGCCAACATGCAGGAGAAGCTGGAAGCGCTGCTGCCCGAGGCGCGCATCCGCGTGGCGCACGGCCAGATGGGGGAGCGCGAGCTGGAGGCGGCGATGCGCGACTTCACGCACCAGCGCTTCAACGTGCTACTGTGTTCCACCATCATCGAGACCGGCATCGACGTGCCGACCGCGAACACCATCCTCATCAACCGCGCCGACCGCTTCGGCCTCGCGCAGTTGCACCAGTTGCGCGGCCGCGTCGGCCGCTCGCACCACCAGGCCTATGCCTACCTGCTGGTGGACAGCAAGGAAGGCCTCACCGCGCAAGCCAAGAAGCGCCTAGAGGCGATCCAGTCGATGGAACAGCTTGGCAGCGGCTTCTACCTCGCAATGCACGACCTGGAAATCCGCGGCGCAGGCGAAGTGCTCGGCGAATCGCAGAGCGGCGAGATGCAGGAGATCGGCTTCAGCCTCTACAACGACATGCTCTCCGCCGCGATCACCTCGCTCAGGCAAGGCAAGGAACCGGACATGGCGCACCCCCTGGGGGTGACCACCGAGATCAACCTGCACACGCCGGCGCTCTTGCCCGACGACTACTGCGGCGACATCCATCAGCGGCTGGTGATCTACAAACGTCTCGCCAACTGCGCCACGCTGGAGGAACTGGAAGACATGCAGCAGGAACTCATCGACCGCTTCGGCCTGCTGCCCGATCCGACGCAAGCGCTGTTCGACTGCCATCGCCTGCGCATCCTCGCCAAGCCGCTCGGCATCAGCAAGGTGGATGCCTCGCCCGAGGCCATCGTCATCCAGTTCGTCCCGAACCCGCCCATCGACCCGCTGAAGATCATCACCCTGATCCAGAGCAAACGGCATGTCAAAATGGCCGGACAGGACAGGCTGCGCATCGAATTGAAGTACGGCGACCTGCATCAGCGCGCGCTGGCGATCAAGAATTTCTTTGCCGAATTGCGTTAAGGCCGGCGCGGAATGGCTCCGGTTCCTTAGAATAATTTCCTGTAATCTGCAGAAATGCTCAGTACAACCTGGTTCGTCCGCAGCCGCGCAGTCGCGGCTGGTGTGCATCTTCAGGAAATTATTGGCTATTTGTGCTTACCGTTCGTCCGAATAATTCGACCGTTCATGCAGGGAATCATTGGCTATTTGGATAATCTTTACCGGCCATCCAAATGACTCAGCCATTCGTCTTGCATGAATTGATTCTTCCGGTGCCATTCAATAAGCTGCACTCACTTGGCAAACTTGCCGCAAGGCAAGAGTGCAAAGTCGCCGGGCTCAGGGGACTATGGCAGCGGTGCTGCAACACAAATGATTGTTGTGTGCACAAACTGCCTACCCCCACGGTGTTCAGGCATATGGAAAGGAGAACAGCATGTCTGACTTCATTTCTTACTTTAGAGTTATTCGAGTGGCCATGCTTCGCATGTGCTCCGGGGTAATATTCGTTGGATTGGTCGTTGTGGCACATAAAGCCCAGTCCGAGGAAGACTTCTTTGCACGCGATCTGGACATATTAACGATCCAGCCGGTATTCTTCGGCACTGACTTGATGTTTTCCAACCGGATCAAAACGGACAGCGCCTTTTCCCGTTCGGACAATATCGCGCCCGTTGAATCAGGGGTAAGCAACACATTACGGTTGGGCCTTGTCGCCGAAACCAAAGCGAAGACTACCTGGTCAGCAAACGCACACTGGCAAATCGCCCCCAATAGTAACCGCGCTTCATTGTCGCCTATCCTGCGCTTCGAATCGAAAGACGGACAGATCGATGTCAAGCCGCGGCGCCACTCGATTTGGGTTGTATGGCGTAAAGCGTTTTATTGATTGCCGCAGCCCGCGCAGGGCGGAACCACAGCGTCCCGCCCTGCACCCACTGAATTTTTAGAGGTGCCTGTCGTTCACTTCCGTCTGGGTAGAGGCAGAGCCGTGCAGGCTGGCGCGGAACGATTTGAGTTCCCCGGCCAATTCCCCAAAGTCGGCAGAAGACGCCCAGAACAGCCTGATCCGCTGGCGGTCGCGCTCGATGCGGCCGCGCAGGCGCGGTTCGCGCTCCCTCGCCAGGCGCTGCGTCGTCCACTCCCCGCCCATACGGTGATAGCAGTCGTTCTCGCGGCAGCCGGTGATGAATACGCCATCGGCCTGATGTTCATGCAGCGCATATTCGATGAAGGACGGCGGCAGCATGGCCGCGCACGGCAAGCTCATCACGGCGACCCCCTCGCCACGCAACTTTTCGATGTCCGCCGCGTTATCGCAGCCGAACACGATGACCCGCGCATCACCCTTCAGTTTTGCCAGATCGGCCGTCATTGCGGCGCGCAGCCCGGCCATCGGCATGGAAGGCATTTCGATTCCGCTCACATAGCCCGCATCGCTTCTGAAGGGGGTTGAGGAAGGACAGGCACCGGCGCAGATGCCGCAACTGACGCAGCGATCCGGAATGACGACTGCCTCTTCCTGGAAATGCAGGCTGTCGGTGCGCGGCTGCGTCACCACCGCTTCGTAGGGACAGTCGGCAACACAACGCCGGCAGCCGTTGCAATTCTTGAGGCTCACCTCGGCAATGGGGATCTGTTTTTTTCGGGTCGGCAGCCACGGCAGGATACTGATCAGCATTGTGACCCCGACGGTCAGTGCCCATACCTGGCCTGCCGACCATCTGTCCAGCAGCGGGAAAATGAACATATAGAACCAGTCGATGCCGATATCACGCGGCTCGACCCCCATATCCGCCAGCCCCTGGCTCAGCGCCGGTTTGAGCAGCGACAGAACCAGCATCGCCAGCAGCATGCCGAGCGCAAGCCCGCGCCTCGGGTTAACCACGGGGTAGCTGATGCGCATGATATGCACCCAGAGAAGAAACAGGATGATCAGCGGAATGGTTACATGGGAGAACGATATCAGCGAGAAGAACCGGTCATTGAGGACTTCCCGGGAGACGAAACTCTGCGACAGCGGCTCGCTGAATATCGGCAGCCAGTCGAACCATTCCATGGCAGCCACAGTGGAATATTGGGCCAGCTTGTCCCACACCATCCAGTAGCCATTGACGCCGGCGGTGAAGACCAGCCAGATCAGCGGCACCCCAGTGAACCAGGCAAACCAGCGCGCCCCGCGGTAGCGTCCCAGGATATATTCGCGCAGCAGGTGCAGCAGCATCACCACCAGCAGCGCATCGGAAGCATAGCGGTGCAGGCTGCGCATGATGCCGCCGAGATAGGGTTGTTCGTGCGTGAGGGACTCAACCGATTTGAAAGCATCTTCCACGCCGGTATCGTAGAAGATGTAGATATAGGCGCCGCTGACGACAACGACCCAGAAAAAATAGAATCCCAGCGCACCCAGATAATAGAAAGGGTTGAGATCGTTGCCGAAAATTTTATTCAGGATGCCTTCGAACCGGAGCAGCATCCTGCGCGCAACAGACTCGGTGTGCTTGGAAGTAGTCAATGGTGCCTTTACATCAATGCCATCTGCAATACAGCCGGAAATAACCGGTTAAATTCATCTGCCTAAAGCATGGCAGCATAATATAATGAGCGGGTCGCAAAATACTAATGGGGAATGAACTTGGAAGTTATTTATTACACCGTCGTAGCCGCATTTCTTTACTTCGTGTCCGACTGGATACTGGACCGCATCGAGGTTTCGCGCGGAGAGCGTTTCAAGAACCGCAGCGTCATTTTCTTTTGCATCATTTTGACGCTGGCATTTATCTCCTTCAACCTCATGAAGTACCTCATGATCACCTCCGAGGTAGCACCAAAATAATAGGCTAAGCGCCTATTTCAACTGATTCATATCCGCGCTCTGCCTGCAAAACAGCAGGCAAGGCGCAGATTGAACAGCATTGCGATCTTTACGCCGGCCGGCGCATGGCCTTGAAGACCACAACCAGGAACATGATTCCGCCGATCACGGCGACCAGTCCCCCCAGGCCCATCAGTCCCATGCCCGCCGTCTGCGCAAAACCATGCAGGCCTTGTGCGGCACCGGCAACCTTGCGCTGTACGCCGTATCCGCCGGACCACAGCAGCCCGATGATGTGGAGCAGTTGGCCCGTGCCGTAGATATAGGACATCAGCGTGGCCCACTTCACATCCGGTGTGCGGTAGCCGAGGCGCGGCAGCAGGTGAATGGCCAGCCCCATGAAGGCCAGGCTGATTGCCCCGCCGGTTCCGTGATAGTGCGCGGTGATGATGGTGTTGCTGTCCCCGATCATCAGGCTTATCCCGCCGCCGATGGCAAACAGGATGACGGACGAAAGCAGCGCCGCGCGTTGCGGCTTGGTCGCCGGGTCGCTTCCCGCCGCGCCGATGCCGTATAGCACCGCCAGACCGAGCGGCACGGGAGCAAAGGCACCGCCGATTTTCATCAACTGGGTGAACTGCTCCATGTAGCCGCCCATGTCACCGGCAAAAGACAGGTAAATAACGGGAACGTAGAATACCGGCAGCAGCCCCAGCACGAGAAAGCCCGATGCCAGCCGTGAGGTCAGCGGAATTTTTGCGCCGCAGGCATCCGCCAGCCACAGCCAACCGGCCAGCATCAACAGCGAATAGGTGAATTGCAGCACATGGCCGCCACCCCAGAACAGCATGTCATAGTACTGGGTGCTCTCGAAAATCCCCCGCGGAATGATGTTGTATGACCAGCCGAAAGCGATGAGTGCAACCACCGTGGAGATGGATGCGGCATAGAAACCGAGGCGTATCGAGCCTTCGCCGCCCTGCCACATACCGGCAGGCGGCACCGCCACCAGGCTGCGCAATACCAGCACGGCCACGCCGACGGCAAAAATAATCAATCCCGTAAAGAAGAAGGTGCTTTCAATGACCGGCACGTAATTGCTCATCAGCGGCTTGCCGACCGCGATAAAGGGAGACAGGACTATCACAGCAGCGCCCACGGAAGCCAGCACCAGCGCCAGCCAGCCTGCGCCGATGAATCTGGACGATGAATTCAGGCTCCACAGCACCCCGGCGAATGCCATGAACCAGAGCAGCACCGACAAATCCACATGCACCACCAGTGCGGTGTGGAAAAAATCGACCCAGGGAAAAATATCCTGAACATAAGGGGTGCGCGAAAGCACCAAGAGAATGGCAAACAGCCCTGCGCCTACCAGCGATGCGATGCCGAGCTTCAGCCAGCCGGCAGCCAGCTTGCGGCTGGCCTCAGACGGCAGGGTAAGGGAAAACCCGCCCCCGTGTTTTTCTTCTCCACCTGCATCCATTCCTTGCCCGGCACCCGCTGACTGATTTGCTGAACTCATTCGTTACCCTTTGATTGTACTTGTGTTTCTGATTGCACTTTTGCTTCCGGTTGCGCTTTTGCTGCTAAATTTTTGTTCCTGAAAATAAAACCGCCGGTCGCCGCCTTGAAATCGATCACCAGGATACGCCCTGGCGCAAGGTCAACCGTTTGCTCGCTTACATAGTTGAAATCATCCCCGGGATGGTCCTTCAGGCGTGCCGTCAACGTATGAGCCCCGGCTTTCACCGGAATGCGCCGGTAAATATTGGCATTACTGCTGTGTGCCATCCCGGTCGGTCTCAATGTCTCATGATAGAGCCGTTTTCCGTCCATTTCCAGTTCAACGACCACATCGGACCGCCCGCGCGGGCATACCTTGGTGCCGCCCTTGCGCTGGTATTCAGGCAACTTGGCCAGTTCCTCCGCAGAACGTTCGCGACATTCTCCCACGTGCTGGCCTGCATGTCTGAAACTTAATTTAATCAATGTTTCATCCGGTGGTAAATGAGTATATGTCGGGAAGGTAGAGAAATAGCCGATTACACCCATAAACAAGGCGTAAAACAAACCTTGGCCGATATATTGCATTGGCTTAGCCATGTGTCACCCCCTCAGAGGATACTGATGCTTCCGCAACCGGAGCCTTGTAACAGGCAGCCGTAAATGCATCAGAAAAATACTGGTCTTCCGGCAATCCTTTGGCCAAGAATGGCACACGGCCCGCCTCGACCATCCCGGACGAACCGCAGGCATATACCTGATACCCGTCCAGTTGCTGATAATCCTGCAGGATGGCCTCGTGAACCAGACCTGTTCGGCCCTGCCATCCATCTTCCGGTTTGGGTTCGGATATAACCGGGATGAACTTGAAATTGGCATGTTCCCGCTGCCATTTTTCAGGCAAATCCGAATACAGGTCGGTCGGTATTCTGGCCCCCCAGTACAGCGTCATGGGGCGATTCAGCCCGATCTTGAAAGCATGTTCCACCATGCCCTTGACGGAGCCGAAGCCGCAACCTCCCGACATGAAAATGATGGGTTTGTCGACTTCTTCGTGCAGGAAGAAAGTACCGTGCGGACCTTCCGCTTGCAGCACATCGCCAACTTTCATTTCATTGAATACATGAGTGGTGAACTTGCCGCCCTTCACCAGGCGGATATGCAGTTGCAGGTGCTCCGATTCATGCGGCGCATTGGCGATGGAGTAGCTCCGCTTTGTGCCATCATCCAGGTGCACGGCAATATATTGGCCGGCGATAAAATTCATTCGTTCGCCGCCTTCGGGGCGCAATTCGAGCAGCATCACATCCGGTGCCGCCCGATCCATTTTCTGCACGCTGAACTTCATGGTCTTGACCGGGAATTTCCCAAGTTCATCGACCTCTGTGCACTCTATTGCCAAATCAGACAGCGGCTTGGCACAGCAAAACAAGGCCTTGCCCTCCGCTTTTTCCGCATCGGTGAGCACCCCCTTCTGGTAGGTGCCGTAATCGACTGTGCCCTTGAGTATCTTGCCCTTGCAGGCTCCGCAGGCCCCGTCGCGGCAAACATAGGGCAGATTCAGCCCTTGGCGCAGCGCAGCCTCGAGGACGGTCTCGCCTGGTTTAGCCATCACCGAATGCCCGGCAGGGGCGGTAATGATCTCGTATTCGCCCTTGCCACGTCGCCCTCCGAGGAACGGCAGCAATAAGAAAAATCCGGAAACACCCCCCACCAGTATCCAGACTTGGCTCGGGCTCCATGAATAGAGCAACGGATAGCTCCAGAAATAGAACCAGTCCAGATTCAAAGCCATTGGTGCAGAGTCCAAATCCGCTGGCCCTTGGCTCAAAGCCGGATGAATCAAGGAAAGCACGACCATGGACAGGATCAATCCAATCGTGATCGCTTTTGGCGGAGATGTTTTAGCCTGCGGAACACGCTGCGTGTGCACCCAGATGATCGCAAAAGCCCCCAGCGGGATGCCCAGGTGAATGAACGAAAGGAGGGAGAAGAAGCGGTCGTTTACGCTGCCCTGCTCCAGGAAATTGCGCACCAGCGGCGCACTGAAAATCGGCAATGCATCCAGCCATTCCGCAGTCGCCACGGCGGCAAACTGGGCCAGCTTATCCCAGGGCAGCCAGTAGCCATTTATGCCCGCTATATAAATCAGCCACAGCACCAGGATGCCCGTATACCAGGAAAACCACCGGAAACCACGATAACGGTCGAAGGCGAAATTGCGCAGCAGGTGCAGGACGCCGAACAGGATCATCCCATCGGAAGCGTAACGGTGCAGGCTGCGCATGATGCCGCCCAAGTACCATTGTGTATTGGTTATCTGCTCCACCGAAGCGAAAGCATCATTTACGCCGGTATCATAAAACGCATAGATGTAAAAACCGCTGACCACGATGATCCAGAACATCAGATAAGTGATCGCACCCAGATAATAGAACGGGTTCAAGGTTGGCCCAAAAATGCCATTGAACGCACTCTCCAAGCGCAAGAAAATGCCTTGGCCGATTCGATGTATGAATTTAATCATCGGTGACTCCTGAAAAAACATTTTTAAACAAACATAAAGAGCGCGCCTGAGCAAAAAAGGCCTTTTTCTGGCGTAAGTCAATCATGGCGTGGGTGGTTACGCTTCGGGCTGCGGCGATATTCGTATACGATCCACCACCCAATGAGCAGCGACATGAGGACTCCCGCCCCCACCGCATAAAAATAGTTGTAGCTCACTTCATACTTCCCCGATTTTTCGTCGTAAACCGTACAAAAGAGCTTTACCTTGCTCGAAAATCCGGCCAGTCCGGGTTGCGCCGTTTTTATGTTGTAAATCATATCCTTAAGCGGATCGAGCAGCGTCTTGTTCTCGAACTCATCGCCGTAGATTTGACTGTAGACCTTACCCCGTCCATCGACAAAAGTGGTCTGCGTTATATGATTAAAACCACCCTCCTCGGTAGGGTAGTAGCTAAATCCCAAATCCTTGCTCAGTTTTTTAATCGTTTCCGGGTCGGCGCTGACAAAATCCCATTTAGGCAGATCCACCCCCATCCGCTTGGCAAAATCGTCCATCGCTTCAGGCGTATCGTTCTCGGTATCGAAACCCACTGTCAACACACCGAAACTGTCCACCCCCAGCGCTTCTTGAGATAATTTGAGCGCAGTCAAGCTGCGCGTGGTGGTCGCGCAGATAATTGGACAATGGGTATAAATCAAGCTGATGACCAGCGGCTTGCCACGGTAATCTGCCAAACGCACGGTGCGTCCACTGCGATCCAGAAAAGTGTAATCGCCAAGCTGGTTGCCTATTGCAGCTTGGCTTATTCGCAGGGCTTCTTTTTCATTAAAAACCTGGGCGGCTGCCACTTTCGGTTGCACCTGCGATTTCGCCGTCGATACATTGGCCTCATATAGCTTCATGCCGCTGATATCACGATCCTGCGCCAGGGAAGACAGTGTCACCGACAGGAGAATTGCACAGCTTAGCGTTAACGAAGAGAGGCGCATACCTTAGGCTTTAATACTTGTATAGGGGCTGACTGAATAATACCCGACTATTTTAATAAGTTATATTGAAAACGCAAGATAAATTATACTTTTCTAATATACTTTTTTGGGGGATAAAAAAACCCGTCTGCGGCAAACCTTAGACGGGTTTTTTCCTAGCAATGAAAATCAGGCGCCGAAATTCACTTCCAGCATCAACGCTATCATCAACACGCTAAACTGCACCAGCGAGGCAACAAAGTTGGCCATCGCCGCCTCTTTGGTTGGATTGCGCACCAATTGCACACTTTTAACTATGAAATAAATTCCGCCCACCAAGGCGCCGGTTAGATATATCCATCCTAAACCGTAAAACATCGGCAAGAGCGAGACGGCAACCAGAAGGAGGGTATGCCCCAGAATAATGCGCGCTGCCTTTTTGTCACCCTTTACCACCGGCAGCATAGGCACCCCTGCAGCGGCATATTGGTCACGAATGACGATTGCCAGACTCCAGAAATGAGGAGGCGTCCACAGGAACAACACCAAGGCCAGCAGTCCGGGAAGCGGGCCAAACGAAGGATCGACTGCCGCCGCACCGGCAAGCACCGAGAAACTCCCAGCCAGTCCGCCAAATACGATATTCAACCAGGTACGGCGTTTCAGCCAAGCCGTATAAACTATGGCATAAGTAAACGCGCCGAGGAAAATATTCAGCGCCGTCATCGCGTTAAATGCGAAGGCTGCGGAGGTTACGGAAACTGCAAGCATCGAACCGATGACCACCAACCACTTGCGGCTATGCTGAAAGTAGCCGTTCAAGAATGGGCGATTTTTGGTTCGCGTCATTTTTGCATCAATATCGCGCTCGAAGTATTGGTTGAAAGCGCCTGCAGCCGCAGAGGCCATCATGACTGTCAGCGACAAGACAAAAACTTGCCAACTCGTCAACGCTTGACCCGGGGTAATTGCCATGCCGCCCAAGGCTGCCAAGGTGATTACCACGCCAATGCGCAATTTGAAGAGGTTGATATATTGCTTAATTATTATCATCTTACGTCTATACCCTTCTTCACTTCTCTATTTTGAGAAGGCATTTGTTGATTTCTCAAGCTTTAGTTTCTGAACACTTCTAACCTGAAACAGGTATGCAACCTGGCTTAGGTTAGAGGTCTCCCTCTAACTGAATTACCGGAATCGGGGAGGGCACCGCATGGCACCCTCCCGTCATCTCATTTCTTTAAGACATGCCCCACACAGTGGACAGGTACTTGAAGTTAATGAAGTAGTACAGCACGATCGTTACGAAAAGAATCATGGCGAGTACGAAGGTGCCCGGTGCTTCCATGCCCCACATACCAACGTGATGCTTTCCAGTCCTTTCGGCCACAACGTCAGCATCTTCAACTTTAGGCCATGGAGCGGAACCTTCAGGAATCTTCTCGCCCGCAAAGATGGAGGCCAGAACAACCAGAATGAACATAATCGCGCCAACTGCCATGACTACCCCGAAGATTTCGCCCAGATCCATCAGACCCTTGGCGATTTCAGGATATTCATACGCCAGCGGCTGACCGGCAAAGGTGATATCCGCATGACGGCGCTGCACACCCAGAGTACCTGCACCCATCAGGGCAATGGAGAAAACTCCAGAGCCGATAGCAAAAACATAGGGCTGCAACTTCGCCACTCCAGCCAGAGCGATCTTGCGCTGGAATACCACCGGGATCAGCCAGTAAGTGACCGCCATGAATGCCAAGGTCGTACCAGATACCAGCGTGCCATGGAAATGGCCCGGCAGGTACACGGTGTTGTGGATGACCATGTTGATCTGCTCCACGCTCATCACCACGCCGGTGATGCCGCCGATGAAACCGAAGCCCACCAGCGACAGGAACATGCCGGAGAAAATCGGGTTACCCCAAGGTGCCTTACGCAGCCAGGTAAACAGGCCGGTATCAAGGCCTTTCCTGCGCTGTGCAACTTCAATGGCGCCAGGAACGGTCAAACCGTGGATCATACTAGCCAGAACCGCCAGATAAATCATGTAGCTGGTATTGAATATCTTCCAGGCAGAAGTCAAACCCGGGTCAGACAGCAGGTGGTGCGCGGAACCCAGTTGCAGGAACAGGATATACAGCAGGAACGCGCCACGGCTTACCTTCTCGGACATTGGCTTGGCACCGAACACCAGCGATGCAATGAGGTACCAGATGGAGATATGGGTAACCACGTTGATTTGCTGCGAGGAGTGACCAAAGCCCCACCAGATAACCCGGTACATCATCGGGTCAATGTGGCTGATCAGCCCAATCGACCAAAGGAAAGTCGGGATCAGGATCAAGGCGCCGGAAACGATGGTGAACACGGCAATCACGGTAGCCGTCACACCGCCAAATACCACCAGCGGAAGCGAGCCTTGATAGGTATTCTCCCTCTTGGCAACCACCAGCGTGCCGAGGAACACGAAACAGCCAATCAGCGCACCTACGGCGAACAGGATCAGCCCCAGATAGAAATGCGGCTCAGCCTGAAGCGGCGGATAGGAAGTCATCATAACGCTCGACTTGCCACCCAGCACTGCTATGGCAACCAAGGCTGCACCTACAAGCATGAGCCAGAACTGCGCCCACGCCCATTTCGGTCCCGCAATCCGGTTACCCAGCACATGCGCGCCCAGGAAATACAACACTGCCATTTCAAAGAAAATGATCCACACCGCCAAGCTCACCAAGCCGTGAGCCGTCAGCGCCATGTAGAACAATTCCGGGCTGAGCAACTGCACGCTCGGCATACGGGTAAGCGCTACCCCGAGGCCAAACAGGCCGCCAACCAGCAAAAACACCACGGACGCAAACGCGTTCCATTTGACCAGCGTATTGGCCGTCCGGTGAATCTTGAGACCCGACACCGGATCAATGCGAAAATCAGACATTGTCGTCGCCATTATTCTTTACTCCTTTACGTAAATTCTGCCCAGCATCGTGTGATGCCCCATGGCATCAACGCCGCCACAGTATTCGCCGCAAGCTATGGCAAAAGTACCGGTTTTGTTGGGTGTCATGGTAGTAACCTGCTCATAGCCAGGATAGACTTGGAAGTTGATATTTTCAGGCTGCAACGAGAAACCATGACCCACGTCCATGGAGGAAATATGAATGCGATATTTCTGTCCTTTTTGAAGCTCAAGGATGGGGCGATACTGCCAAGACATAGCCGCCAGATAAACATCGCTGCCAGGCGGCGGTGCCACGACATCTTCACCAGTAGCCTCATCCTTGCGGACGGTGTACTTCGCCTGCATATCGGCAACCTTCTTGGAAAACGCCTCAGGGGTCGTCTTGTAAGTTTCGTTACTCATGTTTTGCGGCCCCATAAAGTGCCAGCCGGTCATCCAGACAAACATGAATACACACCATGAAAATGCAAGAACAATCCACCATATTTCGGTGCGTTCGACTGGTTCACGCCACCAATCCGGGTTTGTTGGGGGGGTATAAGACGTTCCCATAATTCCTCTCTCCTTGTTAATTAATTAAATGCGGCACTTTTATGGGGCCGTCGGTATGTTGATCACATCATACAATCCCCACAGCGTATAGAGCACCAGAGGTACCAGCACGGCCAGCGCTAACATAGCCCACTGGTTATCTATCAGCTTTTGCATGAAATGAGGGTTTGCACCACTTGAAGTTGGTCCCGACATCGTTTACTCCTCCCTTAACAATTGATGGCTGACGCCATTGATAGTTGACACAAAAACAACCCAAATAAACCCGCTTTTTCTTAACTTACCCATGCTTCCATTCAAGCTGCCACATGCAAGGCAACCTGAAAATCCCAGATTTAAAGTGTTTTTAACGACTGAGCAGCATGAAGAGACCAATACCAAAGTAAGCCGCAGCACTGACAGCTATCAGTACGGTCAACATCAACATTTTGTTTTGCAGCACTTGCCGCGTGAAAGGAACTGGCGCGCTCCCAGCGTTGGATGATTCCATTGGATACCTCCCTCCCGTTATATTTACGTCGTATTTCACGCGATTGTTCTGCGACAATTTGACGCGCCCTCAAATTCTGTCCCAAGCAACAGGATGTGTCAAGCATAAATCGCAAGTATTTTTATCAAGTATTTTTTATAGCCCCGCCTCCATTACCACCGGGCGTATCAACCAAGTTAAAAACCTCTAAAATTCAATAAATTGCCTGATTTTTTCATCCCCAATCCAACACTATGCCTCTCCAAAGGCGCATGAAATATCCACATTCTCATTACGCATTTTCTCAGGCCTTCCACAACGTCCAAAGCCCAATGACGACGAAGCCCGTTCCGGCAAAATAATGCAAATATCTTCTGCTAACGCAGTTCGACAGGGTGCTGCCCGCCAGCATGCCGATTCCGGAAGCGGCGATCAATGCCAGCCAGCGATGTCCCGATAAATTACTTCAACCCCAGCACGTCCTGCATGTCGTAAAGGCCTTCCGGATGGGACTTCAAATACTTTGCGGCACGCAACGCACCCAGCGCAAAGGTAGCGCGGCTGCTGGCCTTGTGGGTAATTTCGATACGCTCACCGGTGCCGGCATAGAGCACGGTATGATCGCCGACGATGTCGCCGCCGCGTACCGTGGCAAAGCCGATGGTAGAAGGGTCGCGTTCGCCGGTCACGCCTTCGCGGCCATACACGGCGCATTGCGCAAGGTCACGCCCCAGGGTGCGCGCAATGACCTCACCCATACCCAGCGCGGTGCCGGACGGCGCATCCACCTTGTGACGGTGGTGCGCCTCGACGATCTCGATATCGTATCCGTGGCTCAAGACGCGTGAGGCCGTTTCCAAGAGCTTGAACACCAGGTTCACGCCGACGCTCATGTTGGGCGCGAACACAATGCCGATTTGCTGCGCCGCCGCACCAAGCTGCGCCTTTTGCTGCGCGCTCAGGCCGGTCGTGCCGACTACCATGTTTACACCCAGCCGGCGGCAGATATCGAGGTGATGCAGCGTACCTTCGGGGCGGGTGAAATCGACCAGCACATCCGCGCCTTGCAGGGCGGCTTCTGCATCCGCGCTGATCTTTACGCCGCAGGCCGCGCCGAACAACTCACCGGCATCTTTGCCGAGCAGCGCACTGCCACTGTGTTCCAGCGCGGCGTGCAGCACCAAATCGTCAGCCTGCGCCACTCCTTCCAGCAAGGCGCGCCCCATGCGTCCACCGCTGCCGGCGATGGCAATCCTGATTTTGTTCATATCGAATCCCTTATTTAGCCACCCGCTCGGAAATGATCCGCCATGTATCGCCGACCTTCTCCAGTTGCAATGTCTTGAGCACACTGTCCCGGTATTGATCGGAGCGATAGTTCTGGGTAAACGAAACGGTTGCACGGCTGTCGCCCTGCATGCTGATGCTGATTTCGCTCAGTTCAACTTCGATTGCCCCAGGTTTGCTGATGCGCTCCCGGCGCTGTTTCTCCCATGCCTCGCGGCTCATCCCCTCCGGCTTGTAATCCGGCTGGTACGCGACCAGGTAGTCACGCACATTCTTGGCGGACCAGGCCGCCGCCCAGGCTTGTACGCTTTTCAGCACCTCGGCGGCAGGATCGGCCTTGGCAACGGGCTGCGGTGACGGGGCTGCGGCAACTGCGGGAGCTTCCGCAACGGCGGGGGCTGCAACCGGCTGCGGTGCAATCGCCTGTGCAGTCTGCCCGGACGGGCGACCATCATCCATGCGCACCAGCCTGTCGCCCTCAAAATAAAGCGTCAGCCGCTGTTTTTCGACTACTTCGCCGCGCTGTTCCAGACTATATATATAGTCCCAGCGATTGCCGTGAAAGGCATCGCTGACCATCGGCGTGCCCAGCACGTAACGCACCTGCGATTTCGACATGCCGAGCTTGAGTTTCTCGCGCATCTCCGGCGTAACGTAGTTCCCTTGGCGGATGTCCATCTTGTACGGCGACAACACCGGCGAGGAAAGATAGCTGCAGGAAGCCAGCAGTGTGGAAAGCAAAACCAGTTTGATCCGCATGATAGTCTCAGTCAATTACAGAATTTGAAGCCGCCGCATGATACATCAAGCGGCCATACCTAACATCTCCGCCGCATGTTTGCGTGTCGTATCGGTAATTTTCATGCCGCCCAGCATGCGCGCGATTTCCTCGACGCGCTGCTCGCCGTCCAGTACGGCAATACGGCTCAGCGTAACGCCGTTTTCCACCGCCTTGCTCACCTGCCACTGATGATCGGCGGCAGCGGCGACCTGCGGCAGATGCGTCACGCACAACACCTGGCAATCCTCACCCAGTTTCTTGAGCAAATGTCCGACGATTTCTGCGACACGCCCGCCGATACCGCTGTCCACCTCATCGAAAATCAGCGTCGGCACGCTGGAGACCTGGCTCGCGGTGACCTGGACCGCAAGGCCGATGCGCGACAGTTCGCCGCCCGAGGCGACCTTGGCCAGACTGCGCAGCGGCACGCCGGGGTTGGCGGCAACCTGAAACTCCACTGCCTCCAGCCCGCAGGCATTCCCCTCGGGAAGCGGCAGCAGCGCCACCGCAAAACTGCCGCCCTGCATCGCCAGCGTCTGCATCGCCGCAGTGATCTCGCGCCCCAGCTTGTCGGCGGCTTTCTTGCGCGCTGCCGTCAATTTTTGCGCTGCCGCCAGATAGCTTTGCTGCGCTGCTCTTTCCTGCTGCTCCAGCACGGCCAGATCGGCATCACCGCCCAATTCCGCCAAGCGCACCACAATGCGCTGCAATGCCTCCTCCAGTTGTTCCGGCGCGGTGCGGTGTTTGCGCGCGGCATCCATCACGCCCCGAATGCGCAGTTCCAGCTCTTGCAGGCGCTGCGGGTCGGTATCCAGGCGCTGCTGGTAGTGGCGCAAGGCATACACCGCTTCCTGCAACTCGGCCTGCGCGCTTTCCAGCATGCGCAGCGTTTCGCCCAGAGTGGCATCGTGCGCCATGCCGTCGCGCAGACGTGCCGCCAGCACGTTGAGTTGCGCGAGGCAGGCGTTATCCGCCTCGCTCAGCGTTTCGATGCCGAAGGCGGCCGTCTCCAGCAGACTTGCGGCATGAGCAAGGCGCGCATGATCCGCCTGTGACTCGCTCCATCCCGCAACGGAGAACCCCAAGCCTTCCAGCTCGTCGCGCTGGAAGCGCAACAGCTCGCGCTCGGCGGCCACCGCCTCGGCATTCTCGCTGAGGCTGATGCGGCGGCGGCGCAGCGCCTGCCAGTCGCGATACAGGCTTGCAACTTTCTGTGCATCGGCCGCCGCACCCGCATACCCATCGAGCAACATGCGCTGCGCGCCGGGGCGCAGCAGCGACTGATGCGCATGCTGGCCGTGGATATCCAGCAACTGCTCCCCTGCTTCGCGCATCTGTTGCAGCGTGGCACTGCACCCGTTGATAAAGCCGCGCGAGCGTCCCCCGGCATCCAGCACACGGCGCAGCAGGCAGATGCCTTCGTCGCCTTCCAGCTCCTGTTCGCGCAACCAGGTTTGCAGATGCGGCAAGGCGGCAATATCGAATTCGGCCGCGACCTCGGCACGCTCATAGCCGTTGCGCACCATGGATGCGTCGCCGCGTTCGCCGAGCGCCAACGACAATGCATCGATCAGGATGGATTTACCCGCGCCGGTCTCGCCGGTCAGCACGGTAAAACCGGAAGAAAAATCCAGCTCAAGCGAGGAGACGATGACGAAATCGCGAATGCTCAGGAATTTCAGCATAACTATTTTTCGGCAACCGTCACGAGCAGATCAAGATGCAAGGCGCCGCGCAACGCGCGACGAGGCATACCGAAGTTGGTAGCCGAGGAGCAAGTGAGCACGCAACGCCGCAGATTGATCGCACAGTAGGTTGTCTTAGAGGGTCTGGTTCCAGAGCAGCTTCTCGCGCAACGTGTGATAGTAGCTGTGCCCCACCGGATGCAGCAGGCAGGCAGGCTCTGGGTGGCGCGTGACGATGATCTTGTCGTGCAGCTCCAGGTCGTAGTTGGTGTGGCTATCGAAGCGCACGCGGATATCGCCGGTGCGGTGCATCAGGATTTCCAGCACCGACGAGCCTTTCACCACGATGGGGCGGTTGCTCAGCGTATGCGGGCATACCGGCACCAGTTCCAGCACATCCAGGCTGGGATGCAAGATCGGTCCGCCGGCGGACATCGCATAGGCGGTCGAACCGGTGGGCGTCGCCACGATCAGCCCGTCGGCGCGCTGGTTGTAGAGGTATTCGCCATCGATGCGCACCTCGAACTCGACCATGCTGCTGACATGGTTGCGGTGTACCGCCACCTCGTTGAAGGCCAGCCCGCTGAAAACCTCGACCTCGCCGCGCAGCACGCTTGCCGACAGCAGCAGGCGCTGCTCGGTGACGAACTTGCCCTCGAGCATCGCCGCCATGGTGTCCTGCATGTTCTCCAGCGTGAGATCGGTGAGGAAACCCAGCCTGCCCTGATTCACCCCGACCAGCGGCACCTGGTGCGGCGACAGGGTGCGCGCGATGTTCAGCATGGTGCCATCGCCGCCGATCACGACGGCCAGGTCCACCGCATGGGCCATCTCGTTCAGATTCATCGCCGGATAAGGGCTGGTTTCGATCTGCTCGGCAGTCAGGCTGTCCACCACCACGTTCATCCCCTTGGACGACAAAAACGCGGCCAGACGCAACAACGGCCCGGCGATTTCCGGGGCCTTGTGTTTGCCGATCAGCGCGACGTTCTGGAAGGGGAATTTCATGGGCGCGATTAAACCATATCGCCCCATGAATGACAAAGCTGCTCTGGCTTAACTGGCTGGATTTTCCCTCACCCTGAACCACGCCGCATACAGCGCGGGCAGGAAGAGGCAGGTGAGCAGCGTGGCGATGACCAGCCCGCCCATGATGGACACGGCCATCGGCCCCCAGAACACCTGGCGGGTCAGCGGGATCATCGCGAGGATCGCGGCTGCGGCAGTCAGTGAAATCGGGCGGAAGCGGCGCACGGTGGAGCCGATGATCGCCTCCCATTGCGTCTTGCCCGCCTCCTCGTCCTGGCGGATCTGGTCCACGAGGATCACCGAGTTGCGCATGATCATCCCGGCCAGCGCGATGAAGCCGAGGTTGGCGACGAAGCCGAACGGCACCTGGAACACCAGCAGCGCGAGCGTGACGCCGATCAGGCCGAGCGGCGCGGTGAGCAGCACGATGACGGTACGGCTGATGCTCTGCAGCTGGATCATCAAGAGCGTAATCACCCCGACCAGCATCAGCGGCACCACCGCCTTGATCGCCCCCTCGCCCTTGGCGGATTCTTCGACGCTGCCGCCCATCTCGATGCGATAGCCGATCGGCAGGGTGGCGCGTAGCGCATCGAGCTGCGTGTTCAGCTCCATCGACACGGTGGCGGGCTGTGTCTTGTCGGCCATATCGCCCAGCACGGTCATGGCCGGCAGGCGGTTACGCCGCCAGACCAGCCCCTCTTCCAGCACCGGCACCAGTTTCGCGACCTGCGCCAGCGGCACATGACGTCCCTCCGGCAGCGGGATGTCCAGTTCGGGCAGCCGGTCCAGCGAACGCACCTCTCGCTCGTTCGTGCCGCGCCACACGATGTCGATCAACTGGTCGCCCTCGCGGTATTGCGCCAACGCCACGCCGTTCAGCCAACCCTGCAGCGCCTGCGCGATCTCCCGGCTGGAGGTGCCGAGGCGGCGCGCCTTATCCTGGTCCACCTCGACGCGCAGCGCCTTCACCTTGTCGTACCAGTCGAAGCTCACGTCCTGCAGGTGCGCATTGGC
This sequence comes from uncultured Gallionella sp., assembly GCA_964401425.1. GTDB lineage: Bacteria > Pseudomonadota > Gammaproteobacteria > Burkholderiales > Gallionellaceae > Gallionella. Next base: position 35,763 of record CAYNYH010000004.1, read on the forward strand.
GCGCATCAGGTCGGCGACCTTGTCGGCGATTGTCCGCACCTGCTCGACGTCCTCGCCCATCACGCGGAACTGCACCGGGTAGCCGATCGGCGGGCCGTTCTCCAGGCGCGACACGCGCGCGTGGATATGCGAGAAACCGCCTTCCGCCGAATTGAACAGCTCCGTCAGGCGGCGTTTGAGCTCCTCGCGCTCCTTCAGCCCCTTGGTGAGGATCACGATCTGCGAGTAGTTATCGCTGAACAGGCGCACGTCGAGCGACAGGATGAAGCGCGGCGCGCCGTTGCCGATATAGGAAGAATAGCTGGCCGCCGCCGGGTCGCTCGCCAATATCCGCTCGATGCGTTTGGTCTCGGCCTCGGTCGCCCTGAGCGACGCGCCCTGCGGCAGCCAGACATCGACGATCAGTTCGAGGCGGCTCGCGGCCGGAAAAAACTGCTTCTGCACGAACTTGCCGAAGGCGGCGATGGAGAGCAGGAAGATCAGCACTGTCGCGACGATCACCTTCCAGCGGTTGCGCAAACACCAAGTCACCAAGGCGCGGAAGCGGCGATAGAACGGCGTATCGTAGATGTCCGCGCCGTGCCGCTGCGCCTTCGCCACGAGCTTGTCCGGATCGAGCAGGCGGTAGCCGAGGTAGGGCGTGAACACCACCGCGACGATCCACGAGGTGAGCAGCGCGATGGTCACCACCTGGAAGATCGAAATGGTGTATTCGCTGGCCGCCGACTTGGAAAAACCCACCGGGGTGAACGCGGCGGCGGTGATCAGCGTGCCGGTGAGCATCGGGAACGCGGTCGAGGTGTAGGCAAAGGTCGCGGCCTTGAAGCGATCCCAGCCCTGCTCCATCTTCACCACCATCATCTCCACCGCGATGATCGCGTCGTCCACCAGCAGGCCGAGCGCGATCACCAGCGCGCCGAGCGAGATACGCTGCAGGCCGATGCCGAACACCTTCATCATGAAGAAGGTAATCGCGAGCACCAGCGGGATGGAGAACGCCACCACCGTGCCGGTGCGCCAGCCGAGGCTCAGGAAGGACACCGCGAGCACGATCAGGATCGCCTCGGTCAGCGAGTTCTCGAACAGACGGATCGAGCCCTTCACCACGTCCGGCTGGTTCGCGACCACATGCACATCCACCCCCGCGGGCAAGTCCGCCTCGATTTTTTTCATCGCCAGTTGCAGGTTTTCGCCGAGGCGGATCACGTTGCCGCCCTTGTCCATCACGACGCCGAGGCCGATGGCGGGCTGGCCGCCGACGCGCATCTGCGGATTGGGCGGGTCGGCGAAACCGCGTGACACCCTGGCGATGTCGCCGAGACGGAAATGCTGTCCGTTCACCAGCAGATCGGCATTGCGCACCCGCTCGACGCTGTCGAAACCGCCCGACACATGCAGTTGCACCTTGTCGGTGGCGGTGTCGACGAAACCGGACGGACTCACCATGTTCTGCTTCTGCAGGGCCTCGCCGATCTGCCCGGGGGTGATGCCGAGGTTCGCCAGGCGTTGCGGCGCGATTTCGAGGTAGATTTTTTCGTCCTGCACGCCGAACAGCTCGACGCGCTTCACGTCCGGCACCCGCTTCAGCTCCAGCGCGATCCGGTCGGCATAGCGGCGCAAGGCCGCGAGGTCGAAGCCGTCCCCGGTCAGCGCGAAAATGTTGATCTGCACGTCGCCGAATTCGTCGTTGGGGTACGGCCCCTGCACGCCTTCCGGCAGGGTATGGCGGATGTCGTCCAGCTTCTTGCGCACCTGCCGCCAGGCCTCCGGCACCTCGGGCTTGGGCGTGTAATCCTTGAGCACCACGAAGACCATCGAATCGCCCGGCTTGGAGGCGGAGCGCAGCACGTCCACCCAGGGCGTTTCCTGCAGCTTCTTCTCGATGCGCTCGGTGACTTCGCGTTCGACTTCCTGCGCCGTCGCACCCGGCCACAGGGTGCGCACCACCATGACCTTGAAGGTGAAGTCCGGGTCCTCGGCGCGCCCGAGGTTGATGTAGGAGAGCACCCCCGCGCCCGTCAGCACGATGATCAGGAACAGCACCATCTGCCGGTGCGCCAGCGCCCAGGCGGAAAGGTTCGGTCCCTTCATTGCGCGCCGCTATTCTCGAGGATGCGGATTTTTTCCCCTGCTGCGAGGCGGTGTACCCCGTTGCTGACGATGCGCTCGCCCGCCGCGAGGCCGCCGGCGATGACGGCACCGTCGTCGCGGTAGGCGGCAACCTGCACCGGGCGCAGGCTGACGGTGCGGTCGGCCGCGACGATCCACACCGCCGCCTTCTCACCCTGCTGAAAAATCGCGCTCAGCGGGATCAGCAGGCCTTCGCTCTTTCTGTTCGCGGCAAAGCGCACCCGCGCCGTCATGCCCAGCGCAACGTCCGGGCCGGCCTGGCTCAGCGTCAAGCGCGCCGCATAGGTGCGGCTGGCCGGATCGGCCGCCGGGGCCAGCTCGCGCAGGCGTCCGGCCAGCGGCGCGGCACCTGGGGTCAACAGGGTAATTTCGGCGGGGGCGCCGATCCTGAGATCGGCCAGTTGCGACTCAGGCACCGCGATCGCCACCTCGCGCTCGCCATCCGGCGCGAGGCGCAGCACCGGCTGTCCGGCGGCAACCACCTGTCCGGCCTCGGCGAGGGTGGCGGCGACCACGCCCGCCCGGTCGGCGCGCAGCGTGGTGTATTCGGACTGGTTGCGCGCCAGCCCGGCTTGGGCAGCGGCGGCCTCGAGCGCGGCCTCCTTCGCATCCAGCGCCGCCTGGCTGACGAAACCCTTGCTGCGCAGCTCGTGGTAGCGCCTGGCTTCAGCCTCGGCCAGGCGCAGTTGCGCCTCCGCCGAACCGAGTTGCAAACCCGCATCGCCGGGGTCGAGGCGCATCAGCGCCTGCCCCGCCTTGACCCGTGCGCCCGCATCCACCAGCCGTTCGATGATTTTTCCGCCGATGCGGAAGCCCGGCTGAGTCTCGTGGCGCGCGCGTATTTCCCCGCTGTAGGTGCTGCCGCCATCGGTCGCGGCGGAGCCCGCCACCAGGGTCAAAGCCGGCCTTTCGATTTTGGCTGCTGGAGCTGATTCCTTGCCGCATCCGGCAAATACGGACACAAGAACGAGTAACAGGATGCTGCGCTTCATGACTGTTTTTGGACAAACTTGAGAAGGATGGGCAATGTAGGGGCAGGGCCGGGGACTGTCAACACTGCCCTCCCGGACGTGCGGCGGTCGCGAGGCGGATCGCCGGAAACAAAAGCCGGGATGGCGTGATTCGTCAAACCATAAGCTACGCTTATTATCCTTATAAAAATAATTGACTATCTCTTATATGACAACCTGCCTATAGTCGAGTCCAATTTATGGTTACAAACGATTACAAAATCCATTGCGACACCCCCGCCAAAAGGCTTGAACTTCACTACAATGCCGCGGTCTTTGACGAGTAACCGATTTTTTGCCGGAATAACCTTTTTTCAGAACATTCTGCCGGGATAACTACCATGACCTCATCGCCTTTTCACACCGGCGAACTTGATGCGCAGCAACGCTGGGGCAACCCGGAACTGTGGACCGATGCGCGCATCCAGCAGCTCATCTGGGATCGCATCCCGGAGCCGATCCACGCCCGGATCGAGGCGGCGCCATTTTTCTTTCTTGCGACCAGCTCCCCGGATGGCCGCTGCGACTGCTCGTTCAAGGGCGGCGGCCCCGGGCTGGTCAAGGTGCTGGCAGAAAATCGCCTGGCCTTCCCGCATTTCGAGGCGCGCGTCAAAGGCAACGGCGCCTACATGAGCCTCGGCAACATCCTGCTCAACCCTTACGTCAGCCTGCTGTTCATCGACTTCAACGACGGCGCGCGCCTGCGCGTGAACGGCAAGGCATCCATCCATGAGAACGCGGAGATGATGGGACATTTTTCGCAGGCGGAATGCGTCGTGGTCGTGGACATCGAACTGGTCGCGCCGAGCTGCCCGGCCTATGTCCCGCGCCTCGTTCCGGCCGAACAACCTGCCAATACCGCAAAATGAGCAGCTACCGCATCGCCGTCAACGTCGAGTGGACCAGCAAGTGCAATGCGCTTTGCCCGATGTGCCCGAGGGATTTGATCGAAAACCCCATGCTCATGACCACACCGACCTGGCGCCAGACACTGGAGCGCCTGGCGCCAAAAGACGTGTTCCGTGCCGTCATCGCGGGCTATGGCGAACCCACCACGCACACCAGATTTTTCGAATTCGTGGACGACATGCGCGGCCACCCGATCCGCTTCGACATGGTGAGCAACGGCCACCAGCTCGACGCCGAACGCATCCGCCACCTGGACGGCGCGATCGACCTGCTGCTGGTTTCCTTTTCCAGCATCGACCCCAAGGTGTACCAGCGGGTGCACGTCAACCTCGACCAGGCGCGCGTCATGGAGAACATCAGGACGGCGCAGCAACTCTTCAAGCACACCAGGCTGGCCATCAGCCTCACGCCCATGCCGGAATGCCTGCCTTCCCTGCCGGACACCATCGCCTGGCTGCGCGCGCAGGGCGTGGAAACCCTGACCATGTCGCCCACCCTGTACAACCGCGGCGGCAGTCTGAAAGAGCATGAACTAGCCACCGAAAAACTGCGGGAAATGATCCAGAAATACCACCTGCGCTCCCAGGAATTCGACTTCATTCCCGGCGTCCGGGATGTGTTCCAGCAGTGGCGCAGCAACAGCTTCAAGTGCATACCGCGCAACATCGACGTCTTCATCGCGTCGAGCGGCGATTACCTGTACTGCTACAACGACGTCAAACACGAGCACCCGATCGGGAACGTTGCGAACATGAGCATCCGCGAAGTGCTGGCCAAGCGCGAGGGCATGGGCCCGATCCCGGCGCTGTGCAACGGCTGCAACATGCTCAACCGCTACGATGCGAAGGAGCTGGTAAAAGCGGGGATTTCCTATGCGCGCGCCAAACTGAGAGCGGCCTGATCCGATGCCATGACTTTGAGCTTTTTTTATTCCAAACAGCCTGAAGCCGGGCATTTACGCCGATTTACCGCTTTGCAACAGATATAATTACCGCCCTGTTCAGCAGGGTTAACCAGCCTCACAAGATCGATGAATACCGTCATTTCCAATCCCGCCATCGGCCTGGCTGAACGCCCGTTCGACGTGCATTTTTCCCAACCCGGCGATAGCGACCGCGCCGAGGTCGAGCAATTCATCAGCGAAATCTTCCGCGAGGCGTACGGCGCAAGAATCTGGCGCTTCAAGCCCTGTTTGATGAGCCTGCGCGACCATGACAACAAACTGGTTGCAGCCTGTGGATTCCGCAGCGCCGCGCTCGGGCCGCTGTTCCTGGAAGCCTATCTGGACCAACCCATCGAGGCAGTGCTCGTGAAGCGCATCGGCTCCCCGATCGAGCGCAACGATATTGTCGAAGTAGGCAACCTATCGGTCATCGAACCCGGCGTGGCACGCTACCTGATTACCGCCATCGTCGACCGCCTGCATGCCACTTCCAAGCAGTGGGCGGTATTCACCGCCGTTCCCGTGGTGCGCAACGCGTTCATCAAGCTGGGGCTGAACCCGGTCATACTCGGCGATGCGGACAAGAGCCGGCTCCCCGCAGAAGAACAGGCGGAATGGGGCAGCTACTACGAGCAGAAGCCGCAAATCATGGCGCTGCAGCGCATCGAGCGGCGCAGCAAACCCCGGCTTGCCGAAACCGGCATGCCCAAACCAGCAATCGACCTCTGCTGCAAAACCTGCACCTGATCCCGAGGAAAACATGAGCCCGTCCGTCATCGACGCCGTCAGCCGATGGAGCAAGGAATGCCCCGAGTCCCCTGCCCTGCTCGGCAAGCAACAAGTGCTCAGCTACCGGGAACTCGCCGCCGCGGTCGAACGATTCGGCGCGCAACTGCGCGCGGCTCCCGCCAAGACAATCGGGCTGGCGCTCGACAACTCGCCGCTCTGGGCCGTGCTCGACCTTGCCTGCCTGCACGTCGGCAAGCCGGTCATCCCGCTGCCCTTCTTTTTCTCGGCGGAACAGGTCGCCCACAGCATCCGCGACGCGGGGATCGATTGCATCCTCACCGACCAGCCGGAGCAATACCGCAAGCTGCTCGAAGCCGCAGGCATCGAAACCGGCGCGGTATTCACGCATGAGCTGAACGGCCAGACCTTCGGCGACATCCGCCTGCGCAACATCGCGGCGAAGACCGTGCCCGCGGGCACGGTCAAGGTCACCTACACCTCCGGCACCACGGGGCATCCGAAGGGCGTATGCCTGAGCGCCGACGCGCTGCAGCAGGTCGCGTCTTCCCTGCTGACCGCGACGCGCGGCACGGCGGATGACCGGCATGTCAGCGTGCTGCCCCTGTCCACCCTGCTGGAAAACCTCGCCGGCGTGTATGTGCCGCTGCTGGCCGGTGCGAGCTGCCACCTGCTGCCGCTCGCCGAAGTGGGCCTGAGCGGCTCGACCGGGCTGGACGTGAAGAAGATGCTCGCCGCGCTCATCCAGTGCAACGCCACGACCACCATCCTGACGCCGCAACTGCTGCACGCCATGGTCGCCGCCGTCGAGGCGGGGCATCCCGCACCGCAACAGCTGCGCTTCGTCGCGGTGGGCGGCGCGCCCGTCTCACCGCGCCTCTTGCAGCGCGCCGAAAAGCTCGGCCTTCCGGTGTTTGAAGGCTACGGCCTGTCGGAATGCGCCTCGGTGGTCGCGCTCAACACCGAAGGCGCACGCCGCATCGGTAGCGTCGGCAAGCCGCTGCCGCACGTGCGGGTGAAGTTCGCCGAGGACGGCGAGATCCTCGTGGCAGGCGCGACCCTGCTCGGCTACACCGGCGATGCGCCGCTGCAACCGAATGAATTCTGGCCGACCGGCGACACCGGGCATCTCGACGAAGAGGGCTTCCTGCACCTCACCGGGCGCAAGAAAAACATCTTCATCACCTCGTTCGGGCGCAACGTGTCGCCGGAATGGGTGGAGCGCGAACTGACCCTGCACCCGGCCATCGCGCAGGCGGCGGTGTTCGGCGAGGCGCGCCCGTGGAACGTCGCGGTGATCGTGCCGCGCGGCGCGACACCCGAGGCGCTTGCCGCCGTGAACCAGGCCATCGACGAGGCGAACCGCGTGCTGCCCGACTATGCGCGGGTCAAACACTGGATGCCCGCGCAAACTCCATTTCTGCCGCAGAACGGACAACTGACCGCGAACGGCCGCCTGAAGCGCGCGGCGATCTGGCAGATTTATCAAGCATCCATCGAGCAACTGTACAGGGAAAAATCCGATGACGTTTTATGAGCAACTGCTGGCCGCCACCGAGGCGGAGCGCAACGAACTGCAGAGCCTGCCCATCATCCGCGCCGGCGCGTCCGGCCAAGTCAGCCTCGCCGCCTACATCGCGTTCCTCACCGAGGCCTATCACCACGTCAAGCACACCACCCCGCTGCTGATGGCCTGCGGCGCGCGCCTGCCGGAAAGATACGAATGGCTGAGGACCGCAGTGGCCGAATACATCGAGGAAGAGGTCGGCCACCAGGAATGGATACTGAACGACATCAAGGCCTGCGGCGGCGACGCCGAGGCGGTGCGCAACGGCAAGCCGCGCGTCGCCACCGAGCTGATGGTGGCCTACGCCTACGATACCATCGCACGCATTAATCCGGTCGGCTTCTTCGGCATGGTGCTGGTGCTGGAGGGAACCAGCGTCGCGCTCGCAACCCATGCCGGCCAGGCCCTGCAGCAGAGCCTCGGCCTCGGCAAGAATGCGTTCTCCTACCTGAATTCGCACGGCTCGCTGGACGTCGGCCACGTGGGTTTTTACGAGTCGCTGATCGACCGCATCACCGACCCGGCCGATCAGGCCTGCCTGATCCATTGCGCCAAAATGTTCTACAAGCTGTACGGCGACATCTTCCGCGATCTGGGCGATCGCTTCATTCCAACAACGGGAGGCACTGCATGAATCTTTCGGGTAAACGCATCATCCTGACCGGCGCGGCCGGCGGCATCGGCTACCGCCTCGCGCTGCTGCTCGCCGCAAAAGGTGCGCGGCTCGCGCTGGTCGAACGCAACGCGCCGCGCGTGGAGGAAATCTGCGCGGAGATCAACAAGAACGGCGGCTCGGCCACGGCCGTCGCGCTCGACCTCTCCGCCGAGGGCGCGCCGCAGCAGGCGGTGGACGCGGCATTGCAGGCCATGGGCGGCGTGGACATGCTCATCAACAACGCAGGCATCATGGACTTCACGCTGTTCGAGCGCCACGACCCGAAACGCATCGCGCAGATGATAGGCGTCAACGTCGTCGCGCCGATGCTGCTGGTGCGCGCCGTGCTGCCGCACCTGCTGAAGCAGGACAGCGGACGCATCGTGAACATCGGCTCGGCCTTCGGCTCGATCGGCTTCCCGCACTTCGCGACCTACTGCGCGAGCAAGTTCGCGATGCGCGGCTTCTCCGAGGCGCTGCGCCGCGAGCTGGTCGACAGCCAGGTCGGCGTCACCTACGTCTCGCCGCGCGCGACCAAAACGCCGCTCAACGACGAAGTCACGACCAGGATGCTGGCCGAGACCAAGACCAACATGGACGAGCCCGACTACGTCGCCGCCCAGATCGTGCTGGCGATCGAACAGGAGCGCAAGGAACATTTCATCGGCCAGCCGGAGTCCTTCTTCGCGCGGCTGAACGGCATGTTCCCGCGCCTGGTCGACAACGGCCTGCTGAAGAACACGCGCATCGCGCGCAAGTACGCCCAGTCCATTAATCGGTAAAAAATATCTGTCCACGAAATTCACGAACAGCACGAACAAAATCAAAGGCCGGTATGAAGCAAAATAAAACCCTATGGTTAACACACTCAACAGACACCCCCGCCGTTTCATTTCGTGCTTTTCGTGTTTTTGCGAGTTATTGTCCAAGGACAATATCCCTGCGAGAACCATTTCGTGGACGAATTGCCGTTGTTTTTGACCCACAACTAACTATTCACTACTAAGGAGCTATTCATGAAGATGTATGCCTGGCTAATCGCCCTGTTGTTCGCGGCCAACACCGCATTCGCCGAAACCGCCCCGCTCGACGCCGCCATCGAAAAGCTGCAGCACGAATGGGCTACCGCCTACTACAAGACGCCCGAAAAAGACAAGGAAGCCGCGTTCGAGAAACTCGTCGAAGAAGCTCACAAGGTATCCGCCGCCAATCCGGGCCGCGCCGAGCCACTGATCTGGGAAGGCATCATCACCAGCACCCTGGCCAAGTACCAGAGCATCTTCTCGGCTGGCGGCACTGCGAAGGCTGCGCGCGACCTGCTGCTCGCCGCGGAGAAGATCGACGCCAATGCCCTGAACGGTTCCGCGCTGACCTCGCTCGGCAGCCTGTACTACAAGGTGCCGCGCTTTGGCTCCTTCGGCGACCACGACAAGGCGCGCGACTATCTGGAGCGCGCGCTCAAGGTCAACCCGGACGGCATCGACCCGAACTTCTTCATGGGTGAGCTCATGGTCGAGCGCGGCGACAGTGCCAAGGCGCTCGAATACTTCAAGAAGGCGCTGAACGCCCCGGCGCGCCCCGGCCGCGAAGATGCGGATACGGGCCGCAAGGCGGAAATCCAGGAAGCCATCAAGAAGATCGAGAAAAAGCACTAACTCGCACTCGACGCAGAACGCAGGCCTCACCGTGACGGTGAGGCCTTTTTTTTGCGTTGAGCCCGGCGCGCAACGTGACACGGCGGCAGCTCGAAAAAATCAACCCGCGTAGGTAAAAGCACTTATGTTTTAAACACGGCCTGATTGTCAAAATGGCGTCCCTGAAAAACAGCGACCAGCCACCAAGCCATGACGGAAAGCCTCCGCGCAAGCCGTAATTCCTCCAATCAAGTCCAGATAGAAAAACACCTTTCAGGCAGTTGCGGCTGACCGCTGCCTGGAAGCGTATCTCATGGCATGACGTTTTGGCTTGTGCCAAAAGCGGTCGTTCAGGTGGCTGTCGTCGAGTGGCCGGTTCTCGGCCATTGCGGCCGCTGGCGACTTTCTGAAAAGGCTGTCGTTTCAGCCTGCCGGAATGACCGCTTTCAACATT
>CAYNYH010000005.1:0-7982 GCA_964401425.1 uncultured Gallionella sp.
CCAAGCGGCCTACCGCACCGCTATTCATTAGGGCGGCATCACCAAGCAGCACCCGCTCCGCACCACGCACAAGCAATTCATCCGCATGCGCCTCGGTGCCACGCTCCAAGACGACTACGATTCCTTGCAGGGATTCAGGCAACGCAACGCCATCGCGCATGAAACACATCCCATCTGAGTATGAATCTCCGACATCTGCCCAGCGGGCAAGTTTCAAATCCGATTCTTTATGCATGAGGCTAAACGCGATCGAACACCAGTTTGTTATATACAAATGGCTGAAATGGACATGGGTCATCCGGCCCAAGCAAAGAGACAACCGGATGCAAGGTGTGCAATGTATCAAGAACCGGGTCAACCATGACCCCCATGTGGCTAGGGGTGTACTGGGGCAGAATCATCAGCGCATCGTCCATGAACAGACGCGCACTTTCCTGATTGCCGTCCTGGGTAAAATAAAGAGCCAGCGCGGCAAATGCAAGGCCTTGCATGAAACGCGCATCCGGATCCTTATCTCCCGCCGGGCTGTTTTTGACGATCAGCGCCCAGCGCTCATTAATCCAATCGTGAACCTCGCCAAATTCATTATTGTTCCAATGATGGTCGAGCTCGTCCCAGTCCCACAAGTAACGCATGCTATTTTTTGCCTTCCAGTCTGGATTGAATCAGCGAAATGTCTATCTTCTTGAACTCTTCTTCCAGGTTATCCTGTCCCTCATCGCAAGCATTGCAAACAGGCTCATCTGGATCAAATTCATACTCTATCTCGGCTTTGGGTACTTTCAATTTCCCGCCATCCACGTCATCCACTTTCAACCCAAGCATGTCGAGTTCCCAGTCGGCAAAACCTGCCAGCAATTTAGCCATCTCGCGGTAAAAAGAATGCTCGGATGCACGCATCAACAGGGCGGCGTAGCCCCTCACCCACTTGCCAGGATGTAATGCCCAAAAGCGTTTTATTTCCTTGGTCACTCGCTCATAGCCATCCTGATCACCCGATGCCAGTGCATCTGCTGCACGGCCCAGCAGCTCGGCAAGGAAAGTCAGTTCAACACCCAGCTGGTCGTCAAATACCGCAAAATTGCTGCCAGCCACCTCGAATCCAGCCTTTTTATAAACCTCGCGCACTTAGAAGTATGGCTGCTGCTGATAACGCCCGGTCAGCCTGATCGACTCCACAGCCGGGCACCCCCCCGCCGCAATGAATAAGACGGCATATTCACAGGCAAGCGTGTCTTGCAGTTTTTCCAACGGGGCACCGGTGAAATCCTCATCAAAGGCGACTCCCATTCCCTTCAACGATGCCGTTACTTCCGGCGATCTGATTGCACTCAGATATTCTGCCGAAGGCTCTTCCAGAAATGCCCCTGCCAACAGACGATATATATTGGCCCTGGCCTTGCATTCCGCAAGCAACTCATCGCTTGAGAATTCAGCTATTGCGTTTGCAGTATCTAATAACATAGGTTGACCTTTTCATCCTTTAAAAAAGCAGCCCGGCACGTGGGAGGACGGCCGGGCTGACAACTCTCTCTTACGATACTACCACCTAAGCCTGCACAAATAGGATGAAGGGAAACCCACCGTACAGGCAAAGAGCTTTAGTGACCGCCGCCTTCATGTTTCTTGACGCTTCCCGGGCCGCCCCATGAGGCCATCTCCGGATGCATCTTGCGGTGCAGGTCACCGTTATAGGCATAACGCATGGTTTCCTTGGCAGCAGCGAGATGCTTCTCCCAATTGCCTTCAACGTCGCCATACTTGTCCGTCGGCCCGGCCTTGGTGACTTTCACTACGGTGTCAAACCAACCCTGGGAACCGCCGATCGGATCAACGACGGTCGGAATGATGGCGTTAGGATGCACGCCCTTGTCTTCCCACCAGACGTTGTTCAGGTCGGCATCATCTGCCGCACCAAACTCGCCACCTTTTTTCTCCTTGAGTTTGAGCGTGGCAAGGCGGCCATATTCCCAGTGGCCAAACGCGGTCGGAATTGCCACCACTTTGGGGTGAATGCCCTCGAAAACGTAGGCCTTGGTCACCATGTGACCGACCTTACTCTCAATCCGCACCAGGTCGCCTGTCTTGACACCCAGCTTCACGCCAGTTTCGGTATTCATCCACACCGGGTTGCTGTGCATGATTTCCGCCAGCCACTTGACTGCTGCCGTACGCGATTGCTTGTGCACATTGATCTTGTAAGTGGTCAGGACCATTTCGTCGTCCTTCATATCCTTGTGCCAGGGAATCTGCTTGAAGGTCGGCATGGGGTTGAAGCCATATTCTGCCCATTGATCCACGCGCACGTTGATCAGCCGGTTGCCGGTAGGGAAGCCTACGTAATTCTTGCCATTGCGACGGACACCTATGGCCTTGCCATTTTTCATAATGGTGCCCTTGCCGTCGACTGTTGCCCCGGCCATGTCCGAGGCTGACAACTCTTTCATGTGCAAACCGTACTCCGGCACGATCTCACGGCCGGTTTTATCGGAAATCTTCCCGGTGCGCGGATTGAGCTTGCCATAAATCGGCCAGACGCCATGTTTCTTCAGGAAATTGAGGCCGCCTGCCTCCTTTAGACCCGGAATGTTGTCGAAGTGCTGGCGCATGTAATCTTCGCCATCCTTGAAGTTCCAATACTGTTTCATGCCACGCTTGCCGTCTGGATCCATCTTCCAGATGATGTCGCGCATCATGATGCGGTTTTCGCGTGATTCACCCAGTGACTTGATTACCGGTTGACGGATACCGAGCCAAGGCCACAGGGAGTTAGGCATGGATTCCGGTTCCCAGCGTTCCAGATAGGGGCAGTCCGGCAGAATAAGGTCAGCCAGTGCGGTTTCCTCACCCATGAACGGACTCATGGAAATCAGGTAGGGAATCAGTTTTTCGTCTTTGAACAGCTTGCCCCAGTAAGCTTGCGCGCCCGGATTGGTGTACACCGGATTGTCCTGATAGGTGATATAGACATTCACCTTCTGTTTGCCCTCGGCAATGAAATACGGCAGCAGATGGCTCACCTTGTGCCCGGCGAGCGGATACTCGTCCGGATGCGCCATATAGGACGGTTTCGCGGGCTTGGGCGGCTGCGGCTGCGGCTGCGGCCAACCCATGCCGCGCGGCATACAGTAACCGCCGCGTTTTTCCACGTTGCCGGTCATGATGGATAACATCATGCACGCCTTTTCGTTGTACGAACCATACAAGTGCTTGGCCGGACCGCGGTAAGTATAGGTCGTCGCCGGCTTGGTGAGCGCAAATTCGCGTGCTACGCGCTCAATGGTCCCGACCGGCACGCCGGAAAGTTTTGATGCCCACTCGGGCGTATACTGCTCGTAATGCTTTTTCATTTCGGCAGTCGATACATTGCACCACGTGTCGATGAAATCCGAATCCTGCAAGTTTTCGCGCAGGATAACGTGCCCGATAGCCAGGGCCACCGCACCGTCGGTACCCGGAAAGACCGGAATCCACTCGTCCGAGCGCCCCGCCGTGTTGGACAGGCGCACATCGAACGTCACCAGCTTGGCATTATTTTCTGCTACCCCTTCCGTGATGCGCTGCGAATAGGGATTGTGGAAATAGGCCGCCTCCAGGATGTTGGAGCCGAAGTTCAGGATGTACTTGGCATTGGCAAAGTCCGGCGTTTCAATATCCGGCCCCCAAGTCGGTTCCATGCCGATTTTTTTCGACGATTCGCACACCGAGGTGTGGTTGATGACGGTGGCAGACCCCAGCGTATTCATGAAGCGATCAATCACCCCGCCGCTGCGGTTACGCCCGTATTTCAGGCAGATGGTATTAGGGTCTTCCTTGATGGCTGCGTTCAGTTTCTGTGCCACTTCAGCCAAGGCTTCATCCCAGGAAATACGCTTCCACTTACCCTCGCCGCGCGCGCCGACCCGCTTTAGCGGATACAGTATGCGATCAGGGTCGTAGGTATACCACATGCCGGAGTTACCCTTGGCACACAATCTTCCGCGTGTGGAAACGTGTTCCGGGTTACCCTCCAACTTAACGATGCGGCCTTTTTCCACATAGGCAATTGCCCCGTCCTGGATGTTGCAGACATGGCAGTTAACCGGGATAGCCTGGCGTTCAGCCAAGTCCACTGGCGAATAGTCACGCCCACCCAGTTCGTTTTCCATTGCATGCAGCGCTTTGGGGACAGCGACTGCGGCTGCAGTTGCCCCCGCACTGATCTTAAGGAATGTTCTACGAGTCATTTCAAACATAACAATATCCCCCGGATTTTAGAAGTAAGTTTGCACGATTTGGCCGCCAATCAGGATGGAATACCGAAGCGCCATCCCACCGACCAACAACAAGCCTGCTGCAGCCAGCATACCGGTATGCTGCCGTCCAAAAGAAGTCAGCAATACGGCTATCGGCGCAGCCGTTCCAAGAAGAATGCCCAAGCCGACAAAAATCAGGCCCAAACCGCCGGAGGTCATGAACATAAAGGTCAGTTCAGAGCCAGAGCCGCCGTAAGCGGTAGTTCCCAACAGGGCGATCAGCATTACACCCACCGCGCCACCCGCCCACAACATGTGCGAACGCAACCTCGTGAGCGCTGCTTCCTTACCTCTTGCCAACCACGATGCCACTGCCGCGCCGGACACCAGGGACAGCGCGACAAACAGGATAGGTATCAACGGCGTGTTCCATACCGGCCGGTTCTGATGCACCGTAAGGTCGAATCCGGTGTAAACAGGCAGTCCAAGCGCCAGCAATGAGCCAATCACGCCGAAGAGTTTGGCGCTTTTCTCATTGTTTTTCTTCAATGCCATGATGTACAGCAATGAAGCCGCACCGAACGTTATCAAGTTAAGGCCGCCCCATGCCAATGGGGAAGTAAAGTTGAGATAGGCCGGGTTCATCATATTGAGAAAACGTAGAGGATGCGACAGATCGCCGATCAGCAGCAAACCACTGAGAGCCAACAGCACGAACGACAGGTGAGCCGCTGTGGTGCGAATTGGAGCAAGCGCCTCCCCGGTGGCAAACCAGGACTTTGCCGAGAAGAAAAACAATGCCGCAGAAATGCCGATTGTGAAAAAGTAGATAGCATACGTGCCCGACCAGGGCATGTGATGGAAAACGGTGTAGTCACCCATGATTTAGCTCCTTAACGATGATTGTTATCGAACGCGATCCGCTCGGCATTCATCACGCCCGAAGGGTCGTATATCTTGCGACCAATTTCAGAGTGATTGCGGTCGGCACCGATGTAGAAGACATGCGGCTTGGTACCTTCTTCAGGACGCAACACTTGCGTGGGCATGGTACTGGTCAAGTAGGATACTTCGCTGGCTGGATCATTCATGTCGCCAAAGATGCGGGCACGTCCAACACAAGTCTGAACGCAGGCCGGTACCAACCCCATTGTCACGCGGTGATGGCAGAAGGTGCATTTGTCCACCACACTGGTGATATTGGTATAGGTGCGATGCTTGGGCAGCATGAAGCGCGCGTTGTATGGGCAAGATGCCATACATGCCTTGCAACCGATACAGCGGTCATAGTGTTGCAACACGAACCCGCCATCTTCCACCTTATAGGTGGCGCCCACCGGGCAAGCACGCACGCACGGCGGATCATCGCAGTGGTTACACAACCTGGGCATGAACATTTTTCTGACATTAGGATATTTGCCGATAACCTTGTATGGCACCCAAGTCCTGAAAACCCCCAACGGCACATCAAACTCGGCCTTACATGCCACCATACATGCATCGCAACCTATGCAACGACGCAGGTCGATAACCATGGCATAGCGCTTCTTACCCGGCACTCCCCTTGTTTCTATTGATGAAATGCGTAATTCACTCATCTTTTAATCCCCCTGAACGATTAGATTTTTACAAAGTCCGGCAACTTCTGAATCTCGTACCAACATCACGCAAACAACCGTGCCTCCACTTACGCATTTCTCATGCCATAAATCCCATCCAATTGTATTTAAGTAGAATTCAGTGTTTATATGACTCACATGCTCGTATCGAACATTACCCTTTAGCCGCACCATTACAGCCCTATGATTACCATCCGGTAATACATTCCAACCCTCATCTGCATGAATTGCCGCAAGGAATAGCATCGTTGTGGACTTGTTGAAATGGCCCGCTAATTCTGTTTTAATGCGACATGACATTTTCATAATTGTTTAACAGTGGAAACGTAACATGATGAAACCGGCTCAAGTGGTAAAGGCATTGGCTGCATTGGCACAACCCACGCGTTTGGCAATTTATCGGCTGCTGGTGGCGCGCGGCCCGGAAGGCATGGCGGCGGGGCAGGTGGCCGAAAAGCTGAAAGTATCTCCGGCCACTTTGTCTTTCCATCTCAAGACACTCAGCCACGCCGGGCTGCTGGACAGCAGACAGGACGGGCGTTTTATTTATTACGCCGCGAATTTCGCGGTGATGAACGGAATGGTGGCGTATTTGACGGAGAACTGTTGCGGCGGAAATCCGGATGCCTGCAAGCCGGGAAGTAAATAATCACCCCACTATACAAGGAGATTTATCGTGCAAGACAATACATACAACGTGCTGGTGCTGTGCACCGGCAATTCCGCACGCAGCATTCTAAGAGAGGTGATGTTCAACACACTAGGAAAGGGTAAATTCCAGGGCTCAAGTGCCGGCAGCAAGCCTGCTGGTCGTGTGAATCCGGGCGCGATCGAGCTGTTGCAGGAGAAAGGCATCAGCACCGAAGGACTGCGCAGCAAGAGTTGGGACGAGTTTGCAGCTCCCGGAGCGCCCGAGATCGACTTCATCTTCACCGTTTGCGACAACGCCGCCGGTGAGGTTTGCCCGATCTGGCCCGGCAAACCTGCGACTGCGCATTGGGGAATTCCTGACCCGGCTCATGTCGAAGGAGATGAGGCCCGCCGTGCGGCCTTCAAGAAAGCTTACGAGCAACTTGCACGCCGCATCCAGTTGTTCATGGCCTTGCCCATCGAAAAACTGGACAAGCTCACTCTGAAAGAAAAGCTCGCCGAAATCGGCCGTATTCAGGACTAAGGAGGCTGCCATAAGCAAGATACAGGTATTTGATCCCGCGCTGTGTTGCAGTACCGGGGTGTGCGGTACCGATGTCGATCAGAAGCTGGTCGATTTCAGCGCCGATGTGGACTGGCTGAAGCGCTCCGGTGGGCAGATCGAGCGATACAACCTCGCCCAGCAGCCGATGGCTTTTGCGGAGAATTCGGTGGTCAAAGCCTTTCTGGAACGCTCTGGCACGGAAGCCTTGCCCCTGATTCTGGTGGATGGCGAAATCGCGTTGGCGGGACGCTATCCGACGCGCAAGGAATTGACGCGACTTGCCGGGGTTCCTGGCACATCGGGCGAGGCAGACATTTCTGCCGCGAAGCCAAGTGGCTGCTGTTCCGGCAGCAAATGCGGTTAAATCAGCCTGGAGCCACTGCCATGAAGTTTCTGGATCAGCCACCGCGCTTCCTATTTTTCACTGGCAAGGGCGGAGTCGGCAAAACCTCTATCGCCTGCGCCACCGCAATCCAGTTGGCGGAGGCCGGAAAGCACGTGCTGCTGGTGAGCACCGATCCCGCCTCCAACGTCGGCCAGGTGTTTGGTGTCAGCATCGGCAACCAGATCACCCCTATTTCCGCCATCCCGCGCCTCTCTGCACTGGAGATCGACCCGGAAGCTGCGGCAAAGGCTTATCGGGACCGGTTGGTGAATCCGGTGCGCGGCGTGTTGCCCGAAGATGTCGTAAAGGGCATTGAAGAGTCGTTATCCGGTGCCTGCACCACCGAGATTGCGGCCTTTGACGAATTCACCTCGCTGTTGATTGATTCCGCGCTGACGACGGACTATGAGCACATCATCTTTGATACCGCACCTACCGGGCACACCATCCGCCTGTTGCAACTGCCAGGCGCGTGGAGCGGCTTTCTGGAAGCCGGTAAAGGCGATGCCTCATGCCTCGGTCCTCTGGCCGGATTGGAGAAGCAGCGC
>CAYNYH010000005.1:7992-16662 GCA_964401425.1 uncultured Gallionella sp.
TCGAAGCGCTCGCCGATGGCCGCCGCACGCGTCTGATCCTGGTCGCGCGTGCACAACAGGCAACCTTGCGCGAAGTCACACGCACACACGAAGAGCTCGCCACCATTGGGTTGCGGCAGCAATACCTAGTCATCAACGGCATTCTGCCTCACATTGAGGCCGCCAATGACCCGCTGGCGGCTGCGATACACGAACGAGAGCAGAGCGCGCTTGCCAATATCCCCGAGGCGTTAAAGGCACTGCCCTGCGACCACGTACAGCTCAAGCCTTTTAATGTGGTCGGCCTCGATGCTCTGCGTCACTTGCTCACGGACACGGCGCCACAAACTCAGGTAGCTGTCGACTCCCCCATCGAACTGGATGAGCCCAAATTGTCCGAACTGGTGGACGGTATCGCTGTAGATGGGCATGGACTGGTGATGCTGATGGGCAAGGGCGGTGTGGGCAAGACCACGCTGGCGGCGGCCATCGCGGTGGAACTGGCCCGTCGTGGATTACCTGTGCATCTGACAACATCCGATCCTGCAGCGCACCTGGTTGAAACGCTGAGCGGCTCTCTGGACAATCTGACTGTGAGCCGGATTGACCCACATGCCGAAACCGAGCGCTATCGTCAGCGTGTGCTCGACAGCAAAGGCGCGCAGCTCGATGCGGAAGGGCGTGCGCTGCTGGAAGAGGATCTGCGCTCACCCTGTACCGAGGAAATCGCGGTATTCCAAGCTTTCTCCCGCATCATCCGCGAAGCGGGCAAGAAGTTCGTGGTCATGGATACCGCGCCGACCGGTCATACCCTGCTGCTGCTCGACGCGACGGGAGCTTATCATCGTGAGGTGGCACGTCAGATGGGCAGCAAAGGGATGCACTTCACCACACCGATGATGCAGTTGCAGGACCCGAAGCAAACCAAGGTGCTGATTGTGACCTTGGCGGAGACAACGCCGGTACTGGAGGCCGCAAACCTGCAAGCCGACCTGCGCCGCGCCGGTATCGAACCGTGGGCTTGGATCATCAATACCAGTGTGGCGGCGGCTTCCGCCAAGTCCCCGTTGCTGCGCCAGCGCGCCGCAAATGAGCTGCGGGAGATCAACGCGGTCGCCAGTGAGCATGCCCGGCGTTACGCGGTCGTTCCCTTGCACAAGGAGGAGCCTGTCGGTGTAACAAGGTTGCTGGAGCTGGTTGCCGGATAAATCATCTTGGCTCGCAGCAAGACACTAAAGGATTGAGCCATGAGCCTATTTGAACGCTACCTGACCCTCTGGGTCTTCCTCTGCATCATCGTCGGAGTGGTCCTGGGGCAGGCCATCCCGGCACCATTCCAGTGGCTAGGGAGCCTTGAGGTCGCCAAGGTCAATCTCCCGATCGGTCTGCTGATCTGGGTGATGATCATTCCCATGTTGCTGCGGATCGACTTCATGGTGATGCACGAGGTACGCAAGCACTGGCGAGGCTTTGGGGTCACGCTTTTCATCAATTGGGCAGTGAAGCCGTTCTCGATGGCCTTCCTCGGCTGGATGTTCATCCGACATGTCTTTGCCGCCTACCTGCCGCAGGACCAGCTCGACAGCTATATCGCAGGGCTGATCTTGCTGGCCGCCGCGCCTTGTACTGCGATGGTGTTTGTCTGGAGCCGGCTGGTAAACGGCGAACCGCTGTTCACGCTGAGCCAGGTCGCCATCAACGACACCATCATGATCTTCGCCTTCGCGCCCATAGTCGGATTATTGCTCGGCATCTCCAGCATCACCGTGCCGTGGGACACACTGCTGGTATCGGTGCTGCTCTACATCATCGTCCCCTTGTTGCTGGCCCAGATGGGGCGTTACTACCTGCTGGCGCGCGGGGGGATGGCAGCATTGCATCATGTCCTGTCGATACTCAACCCCGCTTCCATCGTGGCTCTGCTGGCAACGCTGGTGCTGCTGTTCGCCTTTCAGGGTAACGCCATCGTCAAGCAGCCGCTGGTGATCGCAATGCTGGCCGTACCCATCCTGATCCAGGTGCTGTTCAACTCGGGGCTGTCTTACTGGCTGAACCGGCATCTGGGTGTGGCGCACTGCGTGGCTGCGCCCTCGGCGCTGATCGGCGCGAGCAACTTCTTCGAGCTGGCCGTGGCCACGGCCATCAGCCTGTTCGGTTTCCAGTCCGGCGCGGCGCTGGCGACCGTGGTCGGCGTGCTGATCGAGGTGCCGGTGATGCTGCTGGTGGCGAGAATCGCCAATGCCACACAATGCTGGTACAACAAAGAGTCGAAAAATGAGGCTTGAACCTTAGCTTTTATCATGCAATCGCCAAAGTTGACTCCTGCCATACCGTTTCTATCCTGCTCCTGCAGGTGGTACAGTTATTGCTGGTTTACATGCGAATGAATTCAAATATTTTGTGGAATTGTACGGGACATTTCCCAAAGGCAACTTTCAGACTGCACTTTAGTCTTACTGCGCATCGAGCTTACTGCCAACTCAGCATTACGCTTGCTCCAATGGAAAACCTTTATGGCTAAATTGACTGCCTTGATTCGTATACTGCTTTTGCTGCTGGTCTTGCCGTATGTATCGGTATTGCACGCAGCAGAACAGCCAGCCAAACCAACGATCCGCATTGGCTTGACTCCGGTATTTCTGGACTATCAGGCGACCTTCATCAATGAGTGGCGCGACTATCTGCAACGCCATCTAGTACAACCTGTGACTTTCGTTCAACGCGGCACTTATCGCGAGATCGTCGATTTGCTGCGCGATGGAAAGCTCGATTTTGCCTGGCTGTGCGGATACCCCTATGTGCAAAACAAGAAATCATTCAGGCTTGTCGCTGTGCCGCTTTACCAAGGGGAACCACTCTACCAGTCATACCTGATCGTTCCAAGCTCCGACAAGCAGACCAAATCGCTGGACGATCTGCATCAGAAAAACTTTGCCTTTTCCGACCCGGATTCGAATTCAGGCCACCTCTATACCGAATACTTGCTGGCAAAGCAGGGCAAAAACCCATCCTCATTCTTTGCCAAGACATTTTTCACCTGGAGCCATCGCAAAGTGGTCGAGGCAGTCGCAACCGGTCTGGCGCAAGGCGGCGCGGTTGACGGTTATGTGTGGGACACGCTGGCGATATCGCATCCCGAGCTGACTTCAAGAACCCGGATAGTGGGCAAGTCCCCGCAATTTGGGCATCCTCCCTTTGTGGCAAGTGCCGCTTCCTCGAAACAGGACATCGCTGCCATACAGGAAGTGCTGTTTCACATGACGCATGATGAAGAAGGGATTCGCCTGCTGGGCAGGCTTAATCTGAATGGTTTTGTGCACGGCAACGACAGTCTTTTTGGCAGCATTGAAGAAATGTCCCAGTTTGTCGAGAAAAGCAGGAATGCTGCACCTCAAAAACATTAGCCTCAAATACAAGATTCCCTTGCGCGTTACCATGCTGGTAATCGTAACCGCATTCGTATTGGCATCAACGCTGGTCTATCGCGGCATCGAGGATTTGCGCAACAACCTGATTGCCAATGCGGACAGGATGGGACGCGTAATCGCCGACACACTCGTCGAACCAATGCTGCACGATGACGTATGGCGTTCGTTTGAAATCATCAACACCCCGTTCCGCGTTCCGGAATATCACGTCCCGGCTCAGGGGGCGGAATACATCATCGTTCTCGATACCGCAAACAAAGTCTATGTTTCAACGCAGCCGAATCGCTTTCCGATGCTGAGCAATCCGGCAACCATCGAACCCCGTTTCACGGAAATACTAAAAAACTTACCGGATTTGTACGATTCGCGCCCCACCGTTGCGGAACCGTGGAAGTCGAAAGATTTGTTTTTGCTCATCCCGATTCAATCGGACGGATTGCGGATTGGTACCCTGGTCATGAGCTACCCCAAATCGCCTTTCACATCACGCTTCCACAGCCTGACCCAGGATGCCGTCCTGACCACCCTGCTGGTACTCATCATATTGCTGCCACTAGGCATGTATTGGTGGCGCAAGATGGCTGCACCCTTATTGCAACTCTCCGACGCGATGAGCAACATTACGCGCAATCTGCCGGAGCCGGGCGAAATCAAGCTCGAAGAATCCAATGATGAAATAGGTCAGCTTGGCAAAGCCTTCAAAGAAATGCTCTCGGAGCTCAAGGAAAATGAGCTGCTGCAACAGCAAGTCATTGCCTCCGACCGTCTTGCTGCAATTGGCCGGCTTGCCGCCGGCATTGCCCACGAAATCAATAACCCGCTGGGTGGCATGCTCAATGCCATCAGCACCTACAAGCGGCATGGCACACAGGATCAGGTCACCCTGAAAACCCTTTCCATTCTGGAGCGGGGGCTCATCCAGATCAAGGAAACAGTTGCCGCATTGCTGGTGGAAGCCAAAGCAAAGGCACGCCCCTTCGACCAGAATGACATCGAGGATATCTGCACATTGATCCAGCCCAATGTACAGGCAAAACACGTCAATTTCACACGAGAAATCGACATCATCGGCACCCAATCGATACCCTCCACGTTAGCGAGACAGGTCATCATCAACCTGCTGCTGAATGCCGTCCACGCAACGCAGGAACATGGACAGGTTCACCTGCATATCTATCGCGACAGCGGCAACCTCATCATTGAGGTCACCAATAATGGCTCCTACATTCCCCAAGAAAAAGTAGCCTACCTGTTCGAGCCCTTTACTTCGCTGAACGAGGCTGGAAGCGGCCTCGGACTTTGGGTGATATATCAAATAGTGCAACAACTGGGTGGACTCATCACGGTTCAAAGTGAGTCCAATGAAACCCGATTTAACGTTCGATTACCCTTGCAGGAAGATTATGAATAAATCTGCACAGCCTATTCTTTGCCTGGTCGAGGATGATGAAATTATGGGCGAGTCGCTATGCGACCGCTTCGCTTTGGAAGGCCTACGGGTTGACTGGCACCATACCGGTACCGAGGCACTACGCGCCATAACCAACAAAAATTATGACGTGGTCCTCAGCGACATCCATCTACCCGACCTTAACGGGGAGGAGCTTTTTGAAAAACTGCTTGAAAAAAAACAGGCTCTCCCTCCCTTCCTTTTCATCACCGGCTACGGTTCGATTGACCGCGCGGTAAGGCTGCTTAAGCACGGCGCCGCAGACTACATCAGCAAACCCTTCGACCTTGACCAATTGGTCGAGAAAGTCTGTCAGCTCTGCCCGCTCACCCAAACCGCCCCATCAGTAGATCACAACCTCAATGCACTTGGCATCTCCCCCGCCATGCGTAATATCGAAGAGAGCATTCCACGGCTGGCACGCCTGGCTAACATCGTCCTGATCACCGGCGAGTCCGGGGTAGGCAAGGAACATGTCGCACAGCTCATCCACCGGCATACCCGCGAAGGAGCGAAAGAGAAACCCTTCGTAGCGGTCAATTGCGGCGCAATTACCGAAACCCTGCTCGAATCCGAATTATTCGGTTATGAAAAAGGCGCCTTTACCGGCGCAACACGCACCCGCAAAGGCGTTTTTGAACAGGCGCATGGCGGCACTCTATTTCTCGACGAAATCGGGGAAATGCCTCTCTCCATGCAAGTCAAACTGTTGCGTGCTATTCAAGAACGCTGCATCGTTCGCGTCGGCGGCGAAACTCCGATGCCGGTGGATGTGCGCCTGATTTGCGCCACCAATCGCGACCTGAAGAAGATGGTCGAAGAAGGTACCTTCCGCGAAGATCTCTATTACCGCATTCACGTCATACGGTTGCGTATCCCGCCGCTACGCGAGCGCAAGGAGGATATTCTCTGGTTCGCCAAACTGTTCCTTCGCCAGTGTGCTGCGCAGCACTGCGATGAAAACCACTTCATCCCACCGCTCACGGAACGTGTCCTGCTTGACTATCCATGGCCGGGCAATCTGCGCGAACTCAAACACAGTATCGAAAGAGCATGCATCCTGTCGCCCCAAAACGCACTGGAACCGGATGCATTCTTCGATGACGGCTCCACCGGCCAACAGCCTGGCAAGGAAATCAATAACGGAGGAATCGCCGGTGATAGCAGCCTGTCAGCTTACCTGCATGACTGCGAACGCAAATTCATCCTGCAGACACTGGAACGCAATCAATGGCATTTTGGCCATACTTCAGCCAGCCTGGGTATCAGTCGCAAAAATCTCTGGGAGAAAATGAAAAAATTGGGCATCCAAGCAGTCAAAGATAAGGGTATCGAGGAATAGCCCGCTAATTTATTTTCATTTTACGCGCATGAAAAAACGGGCACCTTATGGCGCCCGTTTATTACCTGCCGGCTGGACGGATGCCAGATTAGAAGTTGTAGCTCAGACCAACACCAAAGCCTCTTGGGTCTTCGCCAGCAACAGCCAAGCCACCTGCTTTCCCGCCATGTCCATAGTTGTCTGCGGTAAATGCCGCAGCAGCCTCGTTGGTGGTTTTCGCATAGACAACATACATATCCATCGCATCAGAGAGTTTGTGGTCATATCCAATCGCGAGCATATTGGCGCCCGAATTGGCCGTGCCCGACAAATTACCCGCACGCGAATACTGGGCCTTGATCGCACCGTCGCTGCTCACGCTAAACTTGCCACCGATGTTATAGATGTTTTGCGTAGTAGAGGCAGCGCCAACGTTTACCTTGCTATTGACATACTGTGCTGTCAGCATGCCCTTGCCGAAGTCATAGCTGCCCGCAAGAGACGTATTCTTGTTATCTGTAACGACAGCAGCCGTAGTGGTGGAAACCTTGAAATAGGCAAAGTGCCCGCCGAAACCGCTGTTGCCATAATCAAGCTTGGCGCCGTAACTGCCCTTGCCGGTCGTAGCACCAGCATCCAGCGCGGCCGCCGGAATGTAGGTCAGGCCAGCCTTAAAACCGCTCATATCAGGCGTTTCATACGTCAATATGCCACTCAAACGGCCACCGACACCACGCCCTGAGTTGAAGTTACCGGCATCGCCCAGTTGGTCGGCAAACAGGTTTGAGTCGTACACCCATTGGTTGGCGCCACCCATGCGGCCAGCCTTGATGGTGCCGAAACTACCACCCAGCCCGATGAACATGTCGCGCGCAGTGCTGAAAACCTGGCCGGTAGCATTGCCACCATTACCGTCAGGTACCGTTCCCCCAACCAGGTTTACGCCGGACTCAATCTGGAACATCCCCTTCAGGCCGTTGCCCAGGCTTTTTTCACCCTTTACGCCAAGACGTGAAGAGTTGGAGTTAACGGATGTGTTGTTTGTATTTGCGGCAATGCCGGATACCCCATCAACAGATACGTGAGCGCGGCCATAAATGGTTATATCGCTGGTGATGTTGATAGTTTGTGTGCCAGCTACAGCAGCGGCAGGTGCCAAAACGGCAGCCACTGCGATTGCAATCAGTTTTTTCTTCATGCTTATGATCTCCTTGGGTTAATAACAAATGTTGCTTGGCTGATTTACTGCAACCCAAGGTTTCGCAAGTTCTGTGCCAACTTGTTCGCTTTCACTCAACCCCTCAGTTTTGCTGCCTTTGGCAGCGCGAAGAGGGTTGCGACTGAGAGATATATCTGAAGAATGCGATTTGTGCGCTGCCTGCAGTACCAGGTTTTACTTGAGGTATTACCGCATGGTGGCAAGCAATTAAAAAGAATTACTGTTTGGTAATCAATAAGTGGCAATCCCCCGCCAATCCTCTCACCTACAGCGCAAAGTATTTCAGTTTTTCTCCCGAAAAAGGCCTATACGAAATACGGAGTGAGCGCCATCGGAAAATCAGTTCGTTTTACTTGCAGCCGCAACCACGATTCCTGCTTCATACAGCAGCCACATCGGTATTGCCAGCATGAATTGCGACATCACGTCCGGCGGGGTAAGGATTGCTCCCGCAACAAATGCGCCCACAATGACGTAAGGGCGAATCTCACGGAGTTTTTCGGGCGTCACAAATCCCATATGCACCGACATTACGACTACGACAGGGATTTGAAATGCCACACCAAATGCCATGAACATCCCCAGCGCAAAACTGAGGTATTTGTCGATATCCGTCATCACTGCCACACCCTGTGGCGCTGTGGCGATAATAAAACCAAACACCATCGGGAAGACGGCAAAGTAAGCAAACGCCATCCCGCCAATAAACAATATCGTGCTGGCGACAATCAACGGCAGTAGCAGGTGCTTTTCGTGCGCGTATAAACCCGGAGCGGCAAATTTCCAGACTTGCAACAGAACATAAGGCAGCGCGATCAGGAATGATGCCATCATCGCCACCTTGAGCGGCACAAAGAATGGCGTGGTAACGTCTGTGGCAATCATTTGCGCACCTTGCGGCAACTTCGCCAGCAGCGGTTGCGCAAGCATGGTGTAGAGATCAGATGCCCATGGAAACAGGCAAATGAACGCCAGCAGCAGCACGACAACGGCATGCATGAGCCGTGTGCGCAACTCGATCAGATGGACGATCAGGGATTGGCTGCCGCTCATGGGGAGCCAGGCGGTGGCAGGGATGTCAGAACAGAAGCATGCGGCAGGGATATTTTTTGTTTATCCTCTACCGATTGTTCTAGTTCCCGATGGAGTTGCTGCAACTGTAGTTCCACATCGCTGGTGGATTGGAGCACTGATTTCTGAAGAACATCCGCTTCCTTTTGCGCTTTTTCACGCAAATCGCGAAGCTCTTCCAGTGCCATGTCGCGATAAACAT
>CAYNYH010000005.1:16672-35605 GCA_964401425.1 uncultured Gallionella sp.
TCACTTGGCCAACATAACGCTGCGCACGCCACCACAAATGCCCCATCGTGCGCGCCACCTTGGGCAAACGCTCCGGGCCAATAACCACTAGCGCCACCACAAGGATGACCGCTAGCTCGGAAAAGGCGATGTCAAACATTGATCGTCTTCAAGTGGCAGCAATATGGCATATCGCTGCCCGCAGGAAATCAGGCATTACTGTGGATTTTGCCTTTGACTTCACCCTCGATAATTTGACTGCCTTCCTGCAATTGTTTGGCTTGCTCATCGTCGGTGCGCATGCCTTCCTTAAAGCCTTTCACCGCGCCGCCCAAGTCGCTGCCCATATTGCGTAGTTTTTTAGTACCAAAAATCAATACCACAACCAGCAACACGATCAACCAATGCCAAATACTGATAGAGCCCATATACCACCCCGAAAAATTGACGTTTGATTACACTGAACCATGAACAAGAAGAGAGGGAAACCTTCATCCGCAGTTGTTTGTTCACCGCACTGATGATGCAACTTCCTCGTTAGGTATCTAGCAAGAAAGAGGCCAAGCTTGACTGGAAGATGGCCAGACCTCGCCATGAACAAGCGATTCAGGTGAATAGAAGGAGGATTTGCGGGAAATTCAGAAGACCAAAAATGGTCGGGGTGAGAGGATTCGAACCTCCGACTCCTGCGTCCCGAACGCAGTACTCTACCAGGCTGAGCTACACCCCGCTGCGAAAGGCCGGAAACCAGCCTGACTTAAAACTAAAATTGCCGCGTTGCGGCAAAGTTTGCCAATTCTAACAGACATTGCTTGTATTTTGAATCGGCAAGTGCGGCGATGGCCGCGCAGGCCGCTTCCGCTTCGCGCATCGCCTGCTGGCGCGTGAAATCCAGCGCGCCGGTATTGTGGATGATCTGCAGCACTTCGTCGAACTTTTCCACATCGCCCTGCTCGATCGCACCGCGCACCACGGAGGCCTGTTCCGGTGTGCCGTGCTGCATGGCGTAAATCAGGGGCAGGGTGGGCTTGCCTTCGGCGAGATCGTCGCCGAGATGCTTGCCGGTCTGCGCCTCGTCGGCGGAATAGTCGAGCACGTCGTCGACCAGTTGAAATGCGGTGCCGAGGTGCATGCCGTATTTTGCCGCAGCCTCTTCATCGGCCGCCGAGGCATGGCCGAGGATCGCGCCAAGGCGCATCGCCGCCTCGAACAGCTTGGCGGTCTTGCAGTGGATCACGCGCATGTAGTTTGCGGCATCGACATCCGCATCGTGGCAATTGAGCAGTTGCAGCACCTCGCCCTCGGCGATGGTGTTGGTGGCATCGGCCAGCGTCTGCATCACGCGCATCTCGCCCACTGCGACCATCATCTGGAAAGCGCGCGAATACAGGAAATCGCCGACCAGCACACTGGCGGAGTTGCCGAACAGCGCATTGGCCGTCTCGCGCCCACGGCGCAAGGAGGATTCGTCCACCACATCGTCGTGCAGCAGCGTGGCGGTGTGGATGAATTCCACCACCGCCGCCATATCGTAATGGTATTTACCCTTGTAGTTGAAAGCCTCGGCGGACAGCACCACCAGTGCCGGGCGCAGCCGCTTGCCGCCGCTGTTGATGATGTATTCGCCGACCTGATTGATCAGCATCACTTCCGAGTGCAGCCGGGTGCGTATCACCTGGTCCACGGCCGCCATGTCCGCGGCGATCAATTGCTTGAGGTTTTCCAAAACCTTGCTTCCCTGATTTGTTGTGTCGCCGTGCTGTGCGGCTGAAGTGGCGGATAAACACGCCTTGTTTTTTATTCTAATATACCATTGTCGCATAAAATTTCCGTTCCTCGTATGCCCTCCATGAAAACAAACTTCTCCTCCCTCTTGATATGGCTGGGCGTCGCGCTGCTGGGCACGGCGGCCGTCGGTGGCATCGCGCTGAACCGCGGCGAACCGATCAACGCGCTGTGGTTCGTCACCGCCGCGCTGTGCGTGTATGCCATCGCCTACCGCTTCTACGCGGCGTGGATCGCCGCGACGGTGCTATGCATCGACGCGACGCGCGCCACGCCCGCCGAGCGGCTGAACAACGGGCGCGACTTCATGCCGACCAACAAGTGGATAGTCTTCGGCCACCACTTTGCCGCCATCGCCGGCCCCGGCCCGCTGATCGGCCCGACGCTGGCCGCGCAATTCGGCTACCTGCCCGGCACGTTATGGATCCTGATCGGCGCGGTGCTGGGCGGCTGCGTGCAGGACATGGTGACGCTGTTCTTCTCCACGCGCCGCGACGGGCGCAGCCTCGGCCAGATGGCGCGCGACGAGCTGGGCAGCATCGGCGGCATCGCCGCGCTGGTCGCCACGTTCCTCATCATGATCATCCTGATCGCGGTGCTCGGGCTGGTGGTAGTCAACGCGATGAAGCACAGCCCGTGGGCGACTTCCACGGTCGCCGCAACCATCCCCATCGCGATGCTGGTCGGGCTGTATATGTACAAGCTGCGCCCCGGTCGCGTGCTCGAAGGCTCCGCGCTCGGCGTGATTTTGTTGCTGTTGTCTGTGGTCGGCGGCGGCTGGATCGACCAGCAGCCCGGACTGCGCGAGCTGTTCGACCACCCCGGCCTGCCGCTCGCCTTCGCCATCATCGGCTACGGTTTCGCCGCCGCGATCCTGCCGGTATGGCTGCTACTCGCGCCGCGCGATTACCTGTCCACCTTCATGAAACTCGGCACGGTGATCCTGCTGGCGCTGGCCATCGTCTGGCTGCGCCCCGAAATCAAGATGCCCGCGCTGACGCAGTTCATCGACGGCAGCGGGCCGATCTTCGGCGGCAAGCTGTTCCCGTTCGTGTTCATCACCATCGCCTGCGGCGCGATCTCCGGCTTCCATTCGCTGATCGCCTCGGGCACCACACCCAAGCTGCTGTCCAACGAGCGCGACATCCGCATGATCGGCTACGGCGGCATGGTGTTGGAGTCGCTGGTCGCGATCATGGCGATGATCGCCGCGACGGTGCTCGACCCCGGTGTGTATTTCGCGATCAACTCCCCGGCCGGCATGGTCGGCAAGACGGCGGCGGAAGCGGTCGCGACGATCTCCGCCTGGGGCTTTCCGGTCAGTGTCGAGCAGATGAATGCACTGGCAAAACAAATGGGCGAGGCCACGCTGTTCGCGCGCACTGGCGGCGCGCCGTCGCTGGCGGTCGGCATGGCCAGCATCTTCGGCAGCGCGTTCGGTGAGCACCTGCTCGCGCTGTGGTACCACTTCGCGATCATGTTCGAGGCGCTCTTCATCCTCACCACGCTGGACGCCGGCACGCGCGTCGGCCGCTTCATGCTGCAGGACCTGCTCGGCAACATCTGGCAGCCGCTGGGACGCACCTCGTGGTACCCGTCGGTGCTGTTCAGCAGCGCGGTGGTGGTGTCGGCCTGGGGCTATTTCCTGTATATCGGCGTGATCGACCCGAACGGCGGGGTGAACATCCTCTGGCCGCTGTTCGGCATCTCCAACCAGATTCTCGCGGCGATCGCGCTGTGCGTGGCGACCGGCATCCTGGTGAAATCCGGCAGGCTCAGATACGCGTGGACAACCGCGCTGCCGCTGGCCTGGCTGGTCGTCATCACCAGCACCGCGACCTGGCAGAAAATCAGCAGCGACGACCCGCGCATCGGCTTCCTCGCCGCCGCCAACAGCCTGTCTGACAAGCTCGCCGCCGGCGTCTTGCCGCCCGACAGGGCAGCCGTCGCGCCGCAGCTGATCTTCAACCAGCAACTCGATGCCGTGCTCGCACTGTTCTTCGCCGCGCTGCTGTGGCTGATCGTCATCGACATGCTGCGCGTCTGCGCGCGCCACCTGAGCGGCAAGCGCGTACCGCCGCTCTCCGAGGCGCCGCATTACCCGACCCGCCTGGAGGAAGCATGGCAACGCGATTGACTCTACAAATGTCGGTTAGCCACGGATTTGCACGGATAAACACGGGTAAAACATCGTGTTACAAAGGGTTGGCATTTAACCCAAACAGTACGGGAAAAAGCTGATGCAACCCATTGCTCATCTGTGTCAATCCGTGTTCATCCGTGGCTCAATTGCGTTTTCCAGGTTGAATAACCTGTCGCGCAATCTCTGGCGAGCCATCCGCCGGCTCAGCGGCGATGACGGCTACGAGCGTTACCTGGCGCATCATGCCGCCGCCCATCCGGGCGCGCCCGCGCTGTCGCGCCGGGAGTGGTTTGCTCATCAGCAGCGGCAAAAGTGGTCGGGTGTCAAACGCTGCTGCTAAAAATTTGCGCAACCCCCTATTTTTATGGATAATGCGCGCCCCGTGAGTGCGTACACCCGCCGCACCGAATTTACCGCAAGGAAAGAAAATGAAAGCCGATATTCACCCGAACTACCAGGAAATCACCGTGACTTGCAGTTGCGGCAACAGCTTCAAGACCAAGTCCGTCATGGGCAAGCCCGTGCTGAACGTCGAAGTCTGCTCCGAATGCCATCCGTTCTACACCGGTACGCAGAAGATCGTCGATACCGCCGGCCGCATCGACAAATTCCGCCAGAAATACGGCAAGGCTGCGGCATAATAACCAGCGACTTGGCTGTCGTTTTTGATAGCCTAGTCGAATGGCTAGAAGTTCCATCAGGGAACTTCGCCCCACAGTCTTATCAAAAGGCAGCGTTTGCTGCCTTTTTTATTTGCGGCGACAATCACGCCTAATTTTTACCCCATCAGGAACTGCCATGCGTCTATTGATTATCGGCCTTGCTCTTTCGCTGCTGGCCGGCTGCGCCCAGAATCCGGTCACCGGGCAGAACGATTTCGTGATGATGTCGGAAGATCAGGAAATCGCCGTCGGCCGCCAATACAACGAACAGGTGATCCAGAAGCAATACCAGGTTTACGAATCGAAACCCTTGCAGGATTACGTCAACCGGGTCGGACAGAAACTCGCCAGGCAGAGCCACCGCCCCAACCTGCACTATCACTTCACCGTGCTGGATACGCCGGAAGTCAACGCCTTCGCGCTGCCCGGTGGTTACGTATACATCACGCGCGGCATCATGGCCTACCTCAACAGCGAGGCGGAACTGGCCGCCGTGGTGGGCCATGAAATCGGCCACGTCACGGCGCGCCACGGCGTGCGCCAGCAGAGCGCCTCACAGGCCGCCAACCTCGGGTTATCCATCGCCTCCATCTTCGTGCCGGAACTCAACACCAATCTCGCGCAAAACCTGACCAACCTCCTGGGCGGCGCGCTGCTCTCCGGTTACGGGCGCGAGCACGAGCTCGAGGCCGACCGTCTGGGTGCGCAATACCTGGCGCGCTCCGATTACGATCCGCAGGCCATCATCAGCGTCCTGCGCACGCTGAAGAACCAGGAACTGAAGGATGCCGAACTGGCCAAGCAGGAAGGCCGCGAGCCGCGCCGCTACTCCGGCCTGTTCGCCACGCACCCTGACAACGATACGCGCCTGAAACAAGTAGTCGGCGAGGCGGACAAACTGGCCCCCGCCACCCCCTTCGAAGGCCGCAGCGAATTCCTCGCCGCCACCGACGGTCTGGTGTTCAACGACAACACCGAGCAGGGCGTGGTGCGCAACAACCGCTTCTACCACGGCGAACTGGGCATCGCGCTGCAGTTCCCGGAAACCTGGCAGGTACACAACCTGCCGGATGCGCTGATCGCCATCAGCCCGCAGGGCGAAGCCCGGCTGCTAATGAAGATGGATCAAAAACCGCGCGGCACTCCGGCAGACTATGCGCGCCGCCTGGCGGGTTATAACGCGCAAGTGCGCTCGCTCGATCTGAACGGTTTGTCCGCCGCCACTTTCGAATTGCCGAATGCCATCGGCGGCGTGATTTATTTCGACCAGAAGGCGTTCATCCTGCAAGGCCAGGGCAAGAACAACCAGGGTTTGGCCGCGCATCGCAACGAGATCCTCGACACGGTGCACAGCTTCCACGCGCTCACCGCCGAGGAACGCAGGCTGGTCAGGCCGCTCAGCATCCACGTCATCACCGCACGGCAGGGCGACACCTACGCGAGGCTCGCGCAAGGCTCACCGCTCGGCAAATCGGCGGAAAGCTACCTGCGCCTGATCAATGCGCAATATCCGGATGGCGAACCGTGGGTGGGGCAGCGCATCAAGATCGTGGAATAACCCTGGAAAGGCATTTCACCACGAAGGACACGGAGGCCACGAAGATTTCTCACGGAGTTGCATGACATTGCCCGTTTATCAGCAAGTCAGTCCGCATCTCCTGAGCGGTGCATTACCTCTCTTCGCGTTCCCTGTACCCTTCGTGGTTCAATTACAACTTTAAAAATAAATGTATTTCATAAAACCCACCGACCCGCACCCGATCACCCCCGCCAAGGCGGTGATGCTCGGGCTGCTGTGCCTGATCTGGCTGGGCACGGGGCTGGTCGGGCATGATCCGTGGAAGCCGGACGAGGCAACCGGCTTCGGGCTGATCTACTCGATGCTGCAAAGCGGCGACTGGCTGGTGCCAACCCTGGCGGGCGAGCCGTACATGGACAAGCCCCCGCTGTATTACTGGACCGCTGCGCTGTCCGCCCAATTATTTTCCCCGCTGCTGCCGCTGCATGACGGCGCACGCCTCGCCAGCGGTTTCTATATCGCGCTGACCCTGCTGTTCACCGGCCTCGCCGGGCGCAAGCTGTACGGTGAGAACCGCGGCTGGGCGGCGGCGGTCATCCTGCTCGGCTGCGTCGGCATGCTGGTGCGCGCACACCAGATGATCACCGACCTCGCGCTGCTCGCCGGATGCGCGATGCTGCTCTATGGCTTCATATACAGCCAGGAACGCGCCCTGCGTGCCGGCGTGCTGATCGGCACCGGCGTGGGCATCGGCTTCATGTCCAAGGGCTTCATCGCGCCGGTGCTGTTCGTTTTCATCGCCGTGCTGCTGCCTGCACTGTTCAAGAACTGGCGCTCGCGCAATTACCTCTCCAGCCTGGGCATCGCCGTTCTGTGCGCGTTGCCCTGGCTCACGATATGGCCGCTGCTGCTCTACCAGCATTCTCCGCAGCTGTTCGCCGACTGGGCATGGACGCACAACATCGGCCACTGGCTGGATCATGCGAAGGGCGGACCGACCAGTGAATCGCTCTACTACCTGAAAAATCTGCCGTGGCTGGCGTGGCCCGCCCTGCCGCTCGCGGCCTGGACAATCTGGCAATCGCGCAAGCGCCTCGCGCAGCGCGACGATCTGCACCTGCCGCTGGTCGCTTTCGGCGTAATGTTCATCACGCTCAGCCTCGTGCCGGACATCAAGGAAGTGTTTGCGCTGCCGATGCTGCTGCCGGTCACCCTGCTCGCCACCGCCTCGCTGTCGTCGCTGAAACGCGGCGCGGCCAACGCATTGGACTGGTTCGGCCTGATGACCTTCGCGCTGTTCGCCATCGCGATGTGGTGGGGCTGGGCGGGGCTGCTGCTCGACAACCACGCCAAGATCACGCTGTGGCTCAAGGATTATCAGCCGGGCTTCGAGCCGGAATTCCACACTACACCATTCGTCATCGCGATTATCGCCACTGTACTGTGGCTGGTGCTGGTGTGGCGCGTCGGCCGCTCGATGCGCCGCGCGGTGACCAACTGGGCGACCGGCATCACGCTGGTGTGGGTGCTCACGATGACGTTGTGGCTGCCGTGGCTGGACAGCGGCAAGAGCTACCGCAACATGGTCGCGTCGCTGAAGCGGTCCATGCCGCAGCACTATCAATGCATCGGGCGCGATTACCTCGGCGACGGGCAGCGTGCCATGCTGCATTACTTCGGCGGCATCGTCACGCAAGCCGACCGCAGCGGGCGCTGCGACCTGCGCCTCGTCCAGGGCGACCGGTTATCCAAGCCGCTGCTCGACGAGACGCGCTGGGAGAAAATCTGGGAAGGCAGCCGCAAGGGCGACAAGAACGAGCATTACCGGCTGTATCGCAAGAAAGGCCGCGCAGGGTAGCTGCGCAGCTCGCGTAAAACGTGATCCCCATCGTTTCCCCCGATGGGTTTCCTGCGGCTATCCTGCCTGCCGCTACGATATGGCGGCAAACACCTCGTCGAAGGCCTGCATGAATTGCGGCAGTTCGTTTTCCGGCAGCCGGTTGATTCCCGCCGCCCCCTTCCTGCCGCCGCCGGTGGCGAAGCGCGCGCACAGGGTGTCGGCGCCGCTGCTAGTGGACTGCGGAGCGCGCACGCTGACCACGAAGGTACCGTCGCCGCGCTGCGTCAGTACCGCATGCGCGCGATCGGGAGAGGCGCTGGCGAGGGTGTTGCCAAAGGCTCCGCTCACGCGGCGGCTCCAGGGTTTGGCCGGAAGGATGTAAACCGCGCCGCTCGGGGTTTCGCGTTCCGGGCGAACGGCGCGGGCGAGCGCCATATCCTCGGCATAGCCCTGCTTCAGTATTTCAAAGACACCGTCTTCGCGAGCGAAGATGAACGGGTTTTTCTGCTGATGCAGGATGCGGTACAGTTCCGCCGGGTGGAAATGCAGGTCATCCACGGATTCGCCATAGCTGTTGTAGTTGAGGCACTCGCCCAGTTCGCGCAATGTTTCAAGCCGTTTGGGATCGAGACCGAGCGGCTTGGCGGCCTCATAGGCGGCTTCGTGGAGATTGTCGCCAAACGCGCCGATGACCGCCCAGACCAGATACTTGCCGCCCAGATGACGGTTCACCAGCAGGCTGGTGCAGATGTCCGGGCTGGTGTCGATCGTCGCGGCCAGATTGGGATGATCGGGAATATCCTCCGCAACATGATGGTCGAAATAGCTGACCTTCACTCCCTTGCCGAGCAGCGCAAGCAGGGCATCGCGGTTCTGACCCATTGCCAGGTCGAGCACCGTCACCTCGTCGCCGGCGCCCGCTTCCACACGCCGGAGCAGATCGATTTCGCGCTTGGTGCCGGTGACAAGGTTGTTTGCCGCCGGGAAGGCGAGCCTCAGTTGGTGCAGCGCGCAGATGCCGTCGGCATCGCCGTTGAAAACATCATGGTTCATCGTGATTGATCCAAAAATAGTCATGCAAAAAGGTGAAGCTGGCCGGTAAGCCGGGTTCTGTCGTGGACAGTCATTCCTCTAGGCGTTTCGTTACCTGACGCTCAAGCAACCTACCCGCAGGCGACGCGAGCAACGTCATGGCCTGCCTATTTGGTCTTGCTCCGGATGGGGTTTACCCTGCCGCCGATGTTGCCACCGGCGCGGTGAGCTCTTACCTCGCCATTTCAACCTTGCCTGATCTGCTCGCGCGGCCATCGGCGGTGTATTTTCTGTGGCACTTTCCATCGCCTCACGGCGTCCGGCCGTTAACCGGCATCCTGCTCTGCGGAGCCCGGACTTTCCTCTCCGCACACAAGGTGCGCAGCGACTGTCTAGCCAGCTTCGAGGTGAAGTTTAGCACGTTGGGTTTAACAAGCGCCCGGAAACCCGGACTTTGGCTTCGGCATAACGCGCTTCGCGCATTAGCCTACGCCGCAACACTCTTGTTGTGGTTACGACATAACTTGCTGCGCAAGTGAGTCTCCACCGCAACAAGCCCGCTGGCGCGGTCGTGTTGTCCTCCCCGCCCTTGCGTGCGCGGCGACTGTCTGGCCAGCTTCGATGTGGAGTTTAACACCGCACAACAGAAAAGCGCAGTGCGCCTGCCTTTAGAATTGCCCTAGGAAAAGCAGTTCACCACGAAGAACACAGAGGTCACGAAGAGTTTTCATGGTGCGCTGGCTATTTCTTGCAAGTCACCAAAAAAGAGATTGGCAGCGCCGGAGTAACAGCTTGTTTTTCTCCGTGCACTTCGTGTTCTTCGTGGTTCAACTGAGGTTTTAAGGATTACAATCCAGCCTGTCTATCTGCCGGAATTTCACCATGCAACAGCTTACCCTCACCCGTCCCGACGACTGGCACCTGCATCTGCGCGACGGCGCGCTGATGCAGGCGGTGCTGCCGGACACCGCGCGGCAATTCGGCCGCGCCATCGTGATGCCCAATCTCAGGCCGCCGGTCACCACGACCTCGCAGGCACAGGCTTACCGCACGCGCATCCTCGCCACGCTGCCGCCAAGCTCGAGGTTCCAGCCGCTGATGACGCTGTACCTCACCGACAACACCTCGGCGCAGGAAATCCAGCGCGCCAGATCGAGCGGCGTGGTGCACGCGGTCAAGCTGTACCCGGCGGGCGCGACCACCAACTCCGAAGCGGGCGTGACGGACATCCGCAAGGCTTATCCGGCGCTGGAGGAGATGCAGCGGCTCGGAATCCCGCTGCTGGTACACGGCGAAGTCACCGACCCGGCAGTGGACGTATTCGACCGCGAGGCGGTATTCATCGAGCGCGTGATGCTTCCGCTGCTGCGCGATTTGCCGCAGTTGCGCGTGGTGTTCGAGCACATCACCACGAAGGACGCCGTGCAGTTCGTGACGGATGCGCCGGACAACATCGCGGCGACCATCACCGCGCACCACCTGCTCTACAACCGCAACGCGCTGCTGGCCGGCGGCATCCGTCCGCACTACTACTGCCTGCCGGTGCTGAAGCGCGAAGCGCATCGCGAGGCCCTGGGCAAGGCGGCCGCGAGCGGCAACCCGAAGTTCTTCCTCGGCACCGACAGCGCGCCGCACGCACAGCACACCAAGGAAACGGCCTGTGGCTGCGCCGGCATCTACACCGCGCATGCCGCCATCGAACTGTATGCCGAGGCCTTCGAACAGCTTGGCGCGTTGGACAAACTGGAAGGCTTCGCGAGCTTTTACGGCGCGGATTTTTACCGCCTGCCGCGCAACACCGGCAAGATCACGCTGCGCAAGGAAAGCTGGCAGGTGCCGGAATCCATTGCCTTCGGCGAACATCGCCTGGTGCCGCTGCGCGCCGGAGAAGCGATCACCTGGAAGCTGGGCGGCTGACATGACCGCGACGGAGAACCCCGGTGAGATATCCCGCATCAAGATCAATCTGGAAACCTCGAAGATCGCCTGGAAGGAACTGCAGCGCTTCTTTGCCGGCGGCAAGGCCTTGGTAGCCTCCGCCGATCTGGACCTGGTCGAGGTCGCATACCAGATGTCCGAGGATAACGTGGAGCAGATCCAGCAATGGGCAATGGCGGGAAAGCTGGTGCGCGTACCCGATGAGCAGGCGCGTGAGTGGCTTGAGGCCGATGCGCTGGTGTGGGCGGTGGTGGTCAAGCCTTGGGTGCTGGTGCAACCGGTGGGTCGCCTGCACTAGGAAGCTATCTTTAAAATTGCTGCGGAGGGCGTCTGCGGCGTTGCGCGGTACTCGAAATCCTCATGTACCTCTATGTACATTCCGGTTTCTGCGCTCCGTGCGCCTTGCATCCATCCCTCCTCGCGAATTTTTAAGACAGCTTCTGAAAAACTATTTTTCCTTTTTCTTTTTCATCGCCGCCTCGATCTGCCGGCACATGGTCTTCAGTATCTTGATGCGCGCGAAGTTCTTGTCGTTGGCCTCCACCAGCGTCCACGGCGCGATCTCGGTGCTGGTGCGGTCCACCATGTCGCACACGGCATGCTCGTATTCTTCCCATTTCTTGCGGTTGCGCCAGTCCTCCTCGGTGATCTTGAAGCGCTTGAAGCCGATCTTCTCGCGCTCCTTGAAGCGTCTTAGCTGCTCCACCTTGCTGATGGTGAGCCAGAATTTGACCACCACGATATTGTGGCGCACCAGTTGCGCCTCGAAGTCGTTGATCTCGCTGTAGGCGCGCATCCAGTCGGTCTTCGAGCAGAAGCCCTCGACGCGCTCGACCAGTACGCGTCCATACCAGGAACGGTCGAAGATCGTCACCCGGCCGCGCCGCGGGATATGCCGCCAGAAGCGCCACAAATAGGGCTGTGCACGCTCTTCCTCGGTGGGTGCCGCGATCGGAACGATGTTGTACTGGCGCGCATCCAGCGCGCTGGTGATGCGGCGGATCGCGCCGCCTTTTCCGGCCGCGTCGTTGCCCTCGAACATGGCGAGAACGGTGATGTCCTTGAATTTCGGGCTGCGCGTGAGCAGCGCGAGCTTGCCCTGGTATTTCTCCAGCTCGGTTGCATATTTCTTCTTGTCGATCTTCTGGGTGAGGTCCAGCGTCTTCAGGATATGCAGCTTGTCGATCGAGGGAAGCGGCGGCGGCGCGGAAACCTCCGCGCCCTTCTTGCCTGCCTCGTCGATGCGCTTGCGGATGGCGTCCAGGATGGTCTTGCCCACGGTCAGGCCGCGGTAGCGCGCATCGAAACCCTCGACGATGGTCCAGGGCGCTTCGGCCGTACTGGTGTGGCGGATCACGCTTTCGCTCACGACGCGATACTTCTCGTACATCTTGTAATGCTCCCAGTCGCGCTCGGTGACGCGCCAGCGGGTCTTCGGGTCTTTTTCGAGGAGCTTCAGGCGCTTCTCCTGCTTCTCCTTGGACAAATGCATCCAGAACTTGAGGATCAGCGCGCCCTCGTCGGTCAGCATTTTTTCCAGGCGCCGCGCGCGCTCCAGGCTCTGGTCGAGATCGGCAATCTTGGTCTTGCCGGCCACCCGGTTGAGGATCGGCCAGGTGTACCAGGAGCCGAGGAACACGCCTATCCTGCCCTTGGGCGGCAGCTCGCGCCAGAAACGCCACATCATCGGGCGATCCAGTTCCTCGTCGGACGGCTCGCCCATGCCGTGGGTCTGGATGAAGCGCGGATCCATCCATTCGTTGAGCAGGTTGACGGTCTCGCCGCGCCCCGCACCATCCACGCCGCCGACCAGGATGATGACCGGAAATTTCGCCAGTTTCGCCAAGTCGATCTGCGCTTCGAGCAATGCCTCGCGCAACTGCGGCACCTCCTTGTCGTAGGTCTCCTTGTCTATCTTGTGACCGAGTTCGGCTGATTCAAACATGGTGCCCTCCCAGGTTCAGAAAAAATTCTCATAACAAATCCGGCCCGATAACCAGGCGCAGCGTGATCTGCGCTGCCCCCTCGCGTTCGCGCCGGTTAAACCACCACAGCGCGCCCTTCCTGATGTTCAGCGAATAGCCGTTGCAGCCCAGCAGTTGCGACGCGACTTCGCCCAGCGTCGGCTGGTGCCCGACCACCAGCACCGTACCGCCAGCATCCGGCCAGTGCGCCGCCTGCAGGATATCCTGGGCGGAAGCGCCGGGCGCAATAGTGGGCGCGAGGGTGTAACGTTTGGTGAGCGCCGCGGCAGTCTGTTGCGCGCGGGCCGCCGGGCTGACCAGGATGCGCGCATGATCAGGCAAACAACCATGCAGGAAGGCAGCGACCTTCTCGGCCTGCTTGGCGCCCTTCGCGGTGAGTTCGCGGGCATCATCGGGTGTGCCA
Source organism: uncultured Gallionella sp. (assembly GCA_964401425.1). Lineage (GTDB taxonomy): Bacteria > Pseudomonadota > Gammaproteobacteria > Burkholderiales > Gallionellaceae > Gallionella. The sequence continues at coordinate 29,959 of CAYNYH010000005.1, forward strand.
TCCGCCGCTTCCGCATGCCGCCACAGAATCAGATCCACCATGGCCTCCAGAATGACATTTCGTTCCCAGCGTATACCGTATACACTGTTGTCGTCACTTTAACCCTAAGGGAATGACATGACAACCAAAAAGACCGCGACAGCTACGGCAAAACCCGCTGCAAGGAAGACACCGCTGAAGAAGGCACCGGCAAAAGAAGTGGAAAAGAAGCCCAGGAAAGAGCACAAGGAGAAGGTGGTGCGCGACAGCTTCACCATGCCGCAGGGCGAGTACCGCAAGATCGCCGAGATCAAGGATGCCTGCCTGAAGGCCGGGCTGCACGTGAAGAAAAGCGAAGTGTTGCGTGCCGGCCTGAAGGCACTATGCGCCATGAATGCGGCTCAGTTGAAGCGCACCCTGACCGGGCTGGAAAAGATCGGGACCGGACGCCCGAAAAAACACAAGGGCTAATTCTGGCCCACTTTCACCAGCGGGCTGGCGAGCTGCGCCAGCAATCGTTCCTGGGCGCACTTTAGCGCCGCATGGCGTGATTTTTTGCGCCGGTAATGCCCCTCGCCATCCATGTCCCACGACTGACAGTTGTCCTGCAGATAAACCTTCAGCCCCTCGTCAATCACGCGCTTCTTGAGCTTCTTGTCGAGTACCGGGAAGCATACCTCGATGCGGCGGAAGAAATTCCGGTCCATCCAGTCGGCGCTCGCGAGATACACGTCGTGCTTCAGGTCGTTGCGGAAATAGAAGATGCGCGTGTGCTCCAGGAAACGCCCGACTACCGAGCGCACCCGGATATTTTCCGACAAACCCTTCACGCCGGGGCGCAAGGCGCACACCCCGCGCACGACCATATCCACCTTCACACCCGCCTGCGAGGCCTCGTATAGCGCGGCTATGGTCTCCGGTTCCAGCAGCGCGTTCATCTTGGCGATGATATGGGCGCGCTTGCCCGCCTTGGCGAGGCGGGTCTCATTCTGGATGGCGCGCAGCACTTCGCTGTGCAGCGAGAATGGCGACTGCCACAGGTGGTGCAGCTTGCGCGCCTTGCCGAGGCTGGTGAGCTGGCTGAACACCTCGTTCACATCCTCACAGACTTCCTCGTTGCAGGTGAACAGGCCGAAGTCGGTATAGAGCCGCGCGGTGCGCGGATGGTAATTGCCGGTGCCGAGATGCACGTAGCGGCGCAGCTTGCCGTCCTCGCGGCGCACCACCATCAGCATCTTGGCATGGGTCTTGTGTCCGACCACGCCGTACACCACATGCGCACCCACCTCCTCGAGGCGGGTCGCCCAGTTGATGTTAGCCTCCTCGTCGAAACGCGCCATCAGCTCCACCACCACCGTCACTTCCTTGCCGCGCCGCGCCGCGCCGATCAGCGCTTCCATCAGCGCGGAGTCCGCGCCGGTACGGTACACAGTCTGCTTGATCGCGACCACGCCCGGATCGCTCGCGGCCTGCTGGATGAAATCGATCACCGGCTTGAAGGACTGGAAAGGGTGGTGCAGCAGAATGTCGCCCTTGCGGATCGCCTTGAACATGTCCGCGCCCTTTTTCTGGATCACCGTCGGCACGCCGGGCGCGAAGGCGGGAAATTTCAGATCATCGCGCGCCACCAGATTGGGGATTTCCATCAAGCGCACCAGGTTCACCGGGCCGTGCACGCGGTACAGATCCTCGGGCGCGAGATTGAATTCCTTGAGCAGCAATTCGGCGATCTGCGGCGAACAGGTATCGGCAATCTCGAGGCGCACCGCGTCGCCGAAGTGGCGCTGCGGCAGCTCGCCCTGCAGGCTTAAGCGCAGGTTCTTCATTTCCTCCTCGTCCACGAACAGGTTGCTGTTGCGCGTCACGCGGAACTGGTAGCAGCCGAGCGCCTCCATGCCGGTGAACAGCTCACCGACATGTGCGTGCAGGATCGAGGAGAGGAACACGAAGCCGTGTGCGCAGCCGCTGATCTCCGGCGGCATCAGGATGGTGCGCGGCAGTATGCGCGGCGCCTGCACGATGGCGCGCGCCGAGTTGCGCCCGAAGGCATCCTTGCCCTGCAGCTCCACGGCAAAATTGAGGCTCTTGTTGAGCACGCGCGGAAAGGGATGCGCCGGATCGAGCCCGATTGGGGTCAATACCGGCATCACTTCGCGCAGGAAAAAATCCTTGACCCAGGCCTGCTGCGCCTCGTTCCACTGCGTGCGGCGCATGAAGCGGATGCCCTGTGCCGCGAGCGCGGGGACGATGTCCGTATCGAACAGCCGGTACTGCCGCTCGATCAACTGGTGCGCCTGTTCGCACACCAGCTTGAGCGTCTGCTTGGCGGTCATGCCGTCCGCCCCGACGGCGATGCCGCCCAGCTTGATCTGCTCCTTCAGCCCCGCCACGCGGATCTCGAAAAATTCGTCGAGATTGCTGCTGACAATGCACAGGTACTTCAACCGCTCCAGCAGCGGAACGGCCGCGTCTTCAGCCTGCGCCAGCACGCGCCGGTTGAACTCAAGCTGACCGAGCTCGCGGTTAAGAAATTGCTGCGGGGCGAATTTTTTGGCCAAGGCAGGGGATGATCAGCTCTTGGGCGGAACGTACCCTTGCGGCATTTGCGTGCCCTCGCCGAAGAAGTAGTTCTCCATCTGCGCGGCAAGAAACTTGCGCGCCTGCGCATCGGCGAGGTTGAGGCGATTCTCGTTCACCAGCATGGTCTGGAACTTGATCCAGCCATGCCATGCCTCCTTGGAAACATTCTCATAAATCCGCTGACCCAGCGGACCGGGATAAGTCGGGCGATCCAGCCCCTCCGCTTCGCGGCCCAGTTTTACGCAATGCACCATTCTCGCCATGTTGTGAATCTCCGTGTGGGTAATCGACTGGCGTAATTATGACATTAACGCAAAACTCGCGCAGCGGCTCGTTCGCCTCCTCGCCCGCTTGCGGGAGAGGATTGAGGAGAGGGAAACGGGCATAGCAAGTTTCATTTCCAGATGACGGCATCCTTGCTATGCCCGTTGGGCCGGTTTTTTTGCGCGCACCAAGCTGAAAACAAGCAAACATGAGGGGTGCGGCATTTTGACGCGCGGCAATATGCCACATTCCCAGAAGAAAACTCTTAGCCGAAAATTGCGGGGCTTTATAAAAATTCAGGGAGAAGAACAATGCAATTGAAAAAAATCACATTCTGCATCGCGCTGGCATTTACGCCCGGCGCATTTGCAGCCGAAGCAACCGAAGCAGCCTTGCCCGATGTCGAGGTAATCGGAAAGAAAGTCCAGCCCCTGCCCGCCCTGAGCGATTCGGCTCTCGGCGGCACCAACATTGTCCGCCAGCGCGCCTCCACCAGCGACACGGCAAAGCTGCTCGATGGCCAGCCTGGGGTCAGCCTATATGGCGCAGGCGGCGTTTCCAGCCTGCCCGTGATTCATGGTTTGGCGGATGACCGTGTCCGCACCAAGGTCGATGGCATGGATATGGTCTCCTCCTGCCCGAACCACATGAATTCGCCGCTTTCCTACATTGACCCGTCCAGCGTCGGCAGCGTCAATGTGTTTGCCGGCATTGCACCCGTCAGCGTCGGTGGCGACAGCATCGGCGGGACGATCCAGGTGGATTCCGCTGCACCGATGTTCGCCACGGGCGAGGAAACTTTACTGAAGGGGCAAGCCGGCGCGTTCTATCGCAGCAATGGCAATGCAAAAGGTGCCAATTTGTCGGCAACGATCGCCAGTGAAAGATTGAGCATGACCTACGATGGCTCAATTGCTGAATCGGGCAATTACAAGGCGGCAAAAAGTTTCAAGACAACTGGTGCGGCAGCTGTCGACAAACCTGGCCATTGGCTTGCTGGCGATGAAGTCGGCTCCACGGCCTATAAAACCGGAAACCACTCGCTGGGCTTCGCATTCCGCAACACTGGTCACCTGATTGATCTGAAGCTGGGCTACCAGAACATCCCATACGAGCTCTACCCGAACCAGCGCATGGACATGCTGAGCAATATCGCGCATCGTTTCAACCTGCGCTATCTTGGCCAGCTCGATTGGGGGGTGCTGGAAGCTCGCGCGTACCAGGAAAAAGTCGATCACTTCATGGACTTTGGAGTCGACAAGCAATTCCTGTATGGAACTGCCCCCAACGTTGCTCCCGGCATGCCGATGTACACGAAAGGCAAGACATCCGGCGCCTCAGTCAAGGCGGAAATCGAGATGACTCAACAGTATCTTCTCCGTATTGGCGGGGACTATCAGATCTACCGGCTCGATGACTGGTGGCCACCCTCTCCACCCAATCAACCCGCTTTCATTGGCGGGATGTCTCCGAATACCTTCTGGAATATCAACGGCGGCAAGCGCGACCGGCTGGGACTTTTTGCCGAGATGGAAACCAACTGGGACACACAGTGGCTCTCCCTGCTGGGCATCCGCGCATAACAAGTGAAGATGTATACCGTGCCAGTGCAAGGCTACAACAACGCGGCCGCCCCATCGATGTATTACGCGGGTTACCTTCAGTCAGCCACCAATTTCAATGCCCTCAACCGCCAGCGCACCGACAACAATCTCGATCTGACCGCACTGGCCCGGTATACGCTGGACGACAATCGCACTTTCGAATTCGGCTACGCCCAGAAGACCCGCTCGCCGAATCTGTATGAGCGCTATTCATGGTCGCGCAACGCGATGGCATTGATCATGAACAACTTCGTCGGCGACGGCAACGGCTATCTCGGTGACCCCAATTTGAAGCCTGAAGTCGCGCATACCCTCAGTGCGACCGGCGACTGGCACGATGCTGCCCGCACTTGGGAATTCAAGGCAACACCTTACTACACGCGCGTTTCTGACTACATCGATGCTGTGCAGTGGAATCGCACAACCAACCTGCCGCTGACACCTGCTGCAACCCGGCAATTCCTGATACTCAAGCATGCCAACCAATCGGCCAGGCTCTATGGCCTGGATGTCTCTGGTCATTTTCCGCTGGCAAAAACCGACGGCTGGGGTGAATTCACTGCATCGGGCTTGATGAACTATGTCAATGGCAAAAACCAGACAACCGGTGACGACCTGTACAACATCATGCCGCTGAATATGAAACTGGCAGTGGCGCAGAAACTCGGTTTCTGGAGCAATAGCGTCGAGCTGCAATTGGTGAAAAGGAAGAACAACATCTCCGATGCCCGTCAGGAAATGCAAACGCCCGGCTATGGCTTGGTAAACCTGCGTGCGAGTTACGAGTTGAAACAGGCGCGATTCGATCTCGGTATCGAAAACCTGTTCGACAAATTCTATTCGCTACCGCTGGGCGGAGCCTATGCTGGCCAAGGTGCAACCATGAGCCTTGCTGGGATACCTTGGGGTGTTCCCGTTCCCGGCATGGGCCGTTCGATTTATGCAGGCGCAACCCTGAAGTTCTAAAGTTGCATTACAAACAAAAAGCCGCCGGATAACACCGGCGGCTTTTTTTTCGTATGCATGACTGAAAGCCAGCAAATGCAAGGGTGCGGCAATTTGTCACATTCTCAAACAAAATCATTTCAATGACAATCGCGCCGCCATTTTTATTTTAAAAATTCAGGGAGAAGAACAATGCAATTGAAGAAAATCACATTCTGCATCGCGCTGGCATTCGCACCCGGCGCATTTGCAGCCGAAACGACCTTGCCGGAGGT
>CAYNYH010000005.1:35615-40807 GCA_964401425.1 uncultured Gallionella sp.
CGGAGGTGGTGGTCACCGCGCCTGCAATGGAACAGCCGCTGGTGGTAACAACCGACCCGCGCAAGCCGCGCCAACCGATCCCTGCACATGACGGGGCGGACTATCTGAAGACCATTCCCGGCTTTTCGGTGATCCGCAAAGGCGGCACGGATGGCGACCCGGTATTTCGCGGCATGGCGGGTTCACGTCTGAACATCCTGCTGGATGGCGAACAAATTCTGGGTGGCTGCAGCGGGCGCATGGATCCGCCCACTGCCTACATATTCCCGTCTTCCTACGACAAGATCACGGTGCTGAAAGGCCCGCAGACGGTGATTTACGGCCCCGGCAGTTCGGCAGGCACCGTATTATTTGAACGCAACATTACGCGCCGCAGCGATACCGGCGCCGGTTTTGACGGCAGCGCAACGGCGGGCAGCTTTGGCCGCACCGACCTGATGGGCGATGTGCAGGGCGGTTCGCCGGACTGGTACGCACGGGCTATCGCGACCAATTCGCGTGCCGGCGATTACAAGGATGGCAATGGCACCAGCGTTCATTCCGCCTATTCGCGCTGGAGCGCCAATGCCGCCATTGGCTTGACCCCGAACGACGGCACACGCATCGAATTATCGATGGCCAGGAGTGATGGCCATGCGGCCTATGCCGACCGTACGGTAGACGGTTCAAAGTTCGCGCGCGACAACGTCGGCCTGAAAGCTGACTGGAAGAACCCGGATCACGGCTTGCTGGGCAAAGTGGAAGCACAACTTTTCCGCAACTACATTGACCATGTCATGGATAGCTACAGCCTGCGCGCAGGCGGCAATCCGGCCAGCATGATGGCCGCGATGAATCCGGATCGCACCACAACGGGCGGAAGGGTTGTCGGTACGCTGAATTTCTCTGATGCAACACAACTCAAGCTGGGCCTGGATGCGCAATCCAATATACATACCGGCCGCACGGGTGCAGCCCCTGGCTACATGGGAGATTACACGTTGCAAGCGCGTGTTGAGGATGCCAACTTCCAGAACCATGGTTTGTTCGGTGAGGTTACGCATCAGCTCGGTGACGATGCACGCATCGTCGGCGGCCTGCGCGCTGACTGGTGGAAGGCGCAGGATAAGCGCGCCACGGTATCCAGAGGCATGGCGGCGGCGGCAGCCAACCCCACCGCAAACCTTGCGCGTAGCGATACGTTAACGAGCGGCTTCGCCCGTTATGAACGGGATGTGCTCGGCAATGCCGGTACTTTTTATGCGGGTCTTGGCCACACGGAAAGATCTTCCGATTACTGGGAATTGCTTTACAAGCACACCGCGACCACGTTGAGCGCCTTCGATACAGTGCGCCCGGAAAAAACCACCCAGTTGGATGTCGGCATGACCTATAAACAGGGCGGCATCTCCGGCTCGCTGTCGGGTTTCTACAGCAAGATCACCGACTTCAACCTGATCGAGTCGGCATGCAAAACAACTGCGGCGAATGCGCTGGCTGGATTGGCAAGCTCCTGCGGCATGGGTCAATATGCCGTCTCGATGACGCGCAATATTTCCGCCACCACCTGGGGTGGTGAAGCCAGCGCGGCATGGCAATTCGCACCGCAGTGGAAGGTGGACGGTTCGCTGGCTTACGTGCGCGGCAGCAACGATACCGACGGCACTGCTCTTGCGCAAATTTCACCGCTGGAAGGCCGTGTGGGCGCAACCTATGACAACGGCACGTGGAATATCGGCGGCCTGTTGCGCATGGTCGCCGCGCAGGATCGCTTCGACCGATTCAAGGGCAATATCGCCGGACAGGATATTGGCCGTACCGCAGGCTTTGGTGTGTTGTCGCTGAATGCCAGCTGGCGCGCCAGCAAGAACGTACTGGTCAGCGCCGGTGTGGATAATCTGGCAGACCGCGTATACGCCGAACATATCAGCCGGGCGGGCGCGATGGTGACGGGTTTCACACAAACCACGCGCGTCAACGAAATGGGACGCAACCTGTGGCTGAAGGCAAACCTCAAGCTTGATTGAGCCTGTACGGTTGAAATGAAAAAGCCGCCGGATCACCCGGCGGCTTTTTTATCGTGCCGCAATTACGCGATTGTTCCCATTTAGGAAAATTCCTAGGCGTTTTATAGGTTTCCCTATGAAAATTTAAGCATCAGCCGATATTTTTTTCCGGGTCAGTCTTGCATCATGCGTTCACACGGCTCCCCTCCTGAGCGTGTGTCTTAATCCCGTTAAGACATTAACCAGCCACCCCCTATGTGGCTGGTTTTTTTGTCTACGCTGCCGACCAGCTCACCGCGCCGGTGTAGGCAGTCAGCAATACGATCAGCCCGAACACGATGCGGTACCACGCGAACACCACGAAGGTGTGGTTCGAGATAAAGCGGATAAAGCCCTTCACCGCCCACATCGCGGCGACGAACGAGGCGACGAAGCCCACCGCGAACACCGGCAGATCGTCCGCCCTGAGCAAGCTCCAGTTTTTGTACAGGTCGTAGGCGGTCGCGGCGAACATCGTCGGGATCGCGAGGAAGAAGGAGAACTCCGCCGCCGTCTTGCGCGACAGGCCGAAGATCAGCCCGCCCATGATCGTGGCCCCCGAGCGCGAGGTGCCGGGGATCATCGCCAGCGCCTGCGCGAAGCCCACCTTCAGCGCATCCGGCCAGCGCATCTCGTCCACCGAATTGATGCGCGGATGGTAGGCGCGCTTCTCCACATACAAAATAATGAAGCCGCCCACGATCAGCGCGGTCGCGACTGTGATCGGGTTGAACAGCAAGGCCTTGATCGTCGAATGGAACATCAGCCCCAGCACCGCCGCGGGCAAAAAGCCGATGAACAGCATCGCGGCGAAACGCTGCGAAGGCTTATCGCTCGGCAGGCCGACCACCATCTTGGTCAGCCGCTTGCGGTAGTCCCAGCACACCGCAAGGATCGCCCCGAGCTGGATCACGATCTTGAACACCTTGCTGGTCTCGTCGTTGTAGCCGAGCAGGTCGCCGAGAATGATGAGGTGGCCGGTCGAGGAGATCGGAAGGAATTCGGTGAGTCCTTCGACGATGCCGAGGATGGCGGCTTTAAGCAGCAGAGTGGTATCCATTGAGAGTCAAATACAAAATTATTTGCAGGGATTATACCGGCAGCGTGGCCCGTTCAGATGTGACAACCAGAACATGGTCCGCTCGCGCGACTCACCGCACATCTCCACGGAGTTACAGCACAGTGCAAAGGCCGCTCCGGCCTACCGATTACCCTGCAGCGCAGATTCTCGTCAAACTAGACGCAGGGTACGCCGGCAGGCTTGTCGTTCGGCATGCCCGAGCGGCAAAGTGATGGAGGGTGCGATGCAGCATGCGGCGCAGTGGGGGCGGCAGGTCATGGGGAAATGAGGCAAAAGGTTTGTGGCGGCAGTTTACTCCAATGGATAGGAGTAGCTCTGGGAAATATAAGGGACAGATTGTCCGCAAGAATTCCCGGCGACTCTAACGCTTGAAACAACGGTGATGTAAACGGCCGGATACCAGGATAAACTGACGCATCGCGTTTCCAACCAAAAGCTTTGGCGACGCAAATTAGATCGAATCCGGGAGGGCTTCATGACCGCAAACCGCTGGACGAAAGAACAACTCAAACTTGCGTTCCACCTTTATTGCCAACTGCCGTTCGGAAAGTTGCATAGCCGAAACCCGGAAATCATCCAACTTGCTAAGCTAATTGGCCGGACGCCCGGTGCGGTTGCAATGAAGCTAGGTAATTATGCCAGCCTTGATCCCGCAATCACCGGCAGGGGCCTAACTGGTCTGGGTAACGCTGGTTCGCTCGATAGAGAAGTGTGGGCCGAGTTTCACGCGGACTGGGAGAAGCTTGCTGTGGAGTGTGAGTTATTAAGAAGGAACCTTGATGCAGCTCCGACGATTGATGAAGCTGACGAGCAGCTTGTGCCAGAAGACTACACCGGTGAAACAAAAAGGGTTGTTACCGAACAGCGTATCAAGCAAACCTTTTTCCGCCGCGCCGTGTTAAGCAGTTATCGCGGACGTTGTTGTATGTCTGGGTTATCCGAGCCGCGCTTATTGATAGCCAGTCATATCGTGCCATGGAGCAAGGACAAGGCGAACCGATTGAATCCGCGCAATGGGTTATGCCTATCGGCTATCCATGACCGAGCGTTTGATAAAGGACTGATAACACTTACTGATGATTTCAAGATCGTAGTTTCGGAAGAGTTGAAACGCAAGAAAGAACCTTTTGTAATTGAGGTTTTGTTGCCTTTGGATGGGCGTGTGATTGAACTGCCAGAGCGCTTCATGCCTAGCGTCGAATTCCTTTCGCGACATAGGACAGATTTGTTTGTTGATAATCAGAAAAAATGACTAACGCGCTAACGCCGCTCATTTTGCATGAGGATGCTTTTTACGAGTTCTTCGTGCCTTACCGACATCCAAAGGCGGCTCATGACATTTGGGGTGGCCACGGGCTTGAAACATTCGGTCCTGACTTGGAATTGGTGCGTAGCCTTGACCAGAATCATGTGTGGACTGTGGTGGAAAGCGGATGTGATGACGATTTATGGATCACATCGGGATTTCATTATGTGAATCGAATTTGCTACTTGGTAACTAAAAAGGCGCATGACGGACTGATGGTAGATTTTCGAGTCCCGCATAACATGCGTTCGTTGACTCCGTTGGGTCTCAAAAGGCAGGTAAACAAAATCAAGCGCAGCTTGAATCAATTAGGATTGGGCGGCGCACAATGATTCACAACAAAACGGGCCGCAATGCGGCCCGTTTTGTTGCAGAGAGCGGAAGGCTCATGCCTTGCGATAAACCTCCGCGCCCTGCTTCACAAACTCCACCGCCTTCTGCTCCATACCTTTTTGCAGTGCAGCCTGCTCATCCACGCCTTCCTGCGCGGCGAAATCGCGCACGTCCTGCGAGATTTTCATCGAGCAGAAGCTTGGGCCGCACATCGAGCAGAAATGCGCGACCTTGCCGGATTCCTTGGGCATGGTCTCGTCGTGGAATTCGCGCGCCTTGTCCGGGTCGAGGCCGAGGTTGAACTGGTCTTCCCAGCGGAATTCGAAGCGCGCCTTGCTTAGCGCGTTGTCGCGTATCTGCGCGCCGGGGTGCCCCTTGGCAAGGTCGGCGGCGTGCGCGGCGATCTTGTAGGTGATGATGCCTTCCTTGACGTCGTCCTTGTCCGGCA
>CAYNYH010000006.1:0-39121 GCA_964401425.1 uncultured Gallionella sp.
CGCCGGGGTGCGACAGATTGTGGCTCCGGCATAACATCCCGCGTCGCAGGATGATTAGCCTACGCCGTATACGATCTTTCATGGGCTTTAGCCCATAGAAAGTCGGAATCCCCTTGTGGGACAAATTGCCGCACCATATGGGGTGCGGCATTTTGTCGCGCGACAATATGTCGCATTCCCAGGCTGCTTTTTCATCTGTAGCATCCGCCCGTTTTTCAAAAATCATAAAGACAATATTAATAACCTGGAGAGAGACGGCAATGAAAAGGCAGTTGACAGGCATCAAGAAAATATTTGTATTGAGCTGTGTTTATGTGAGCGTCATGCATGCGGCAGTCGCAGGGCATGAAAGCGATGTTGAAACACTAGGCGATGTGGTGGTAAGTGCCACCAAGACCGAGCAGTCCTCTTCCGATGCGCCTGCGTCGGTAAGTGTCGTGTCGGCCAAGAGCATCGACAACATGAATGTCCATTCGCCGGATCAGGCGCTCAAGTTCACACCAGGCGCGTACACCACCAGAACAGCGGGTAGTGAGCCCAGCGTCATGGGAACCAACGTGGTATTGAGGGGTATCCCCGATTATTCGAGGACATTGGTGCTGGTTGATGGGCAAACCCTCAATGACCCCTACATCGGGGCAGTTACCTGGGAGTCGGTGCCTGCAGAAACAATCAAGCGCATCGAGGTCGTTCCGGGGCCGTTTTCTTCGCTTTACGGCGGCAGCGCCATGGCCGGCGTGATCAACATCATTACCAAGGAACCGACAAAGCGCGAATTTGCCCTGAAGGCCGGATATGGAACGGATAATTTCAAGAGCGGCACTTTCGTCTATCAGGATCGTCCTCTGGAACAGTTGGGGGTGACTTTCGATTATGCGTACAAGCAAAGCGATGGATTCGTAAAGGATGAAGTCCTCATCGCGCCGAGCGGAGCAGGTGGGGCATTAGTGACCGGAGCGCAGCGAACGACCGATGCCTCCGGCAACCTGCGCTATCTGATAGGCGATAAAGGCCCCATCGGCTGGACGTCGGAAAATATCGGGGCCAAGTTTTACTTAGACTTGCCGGGAAATTCCAAGCTTTCCGCCGGTGTTTCGCAATTCAAGTACGGCAGCTTTGGCCGCAATCATTACAATTTGTATTTGCGCGACTTGGCTGGCAATCCGGTTGTCCCCGGCAACTATACGGTGAATGGCACAGGCGCAAAACTTGCGGCTACGGAAAAGAACCTGCTCACTGGGCCCGATAGCGATATCAAGACAGTGAATCGATACACTATGGAGTTCGAGAAACAACTGGCGCAAGCCACCCTGAAGGCGACACTCGGACATACCGACATCCCCCTGTATAACAATTACATCGTAATGGGTGCGGCTGCCACCTTGGCAACCGGAGGCGCGGCAACCCGCATGCTCCGCCCGAGCAAGGAGACCTCCGGTTCGCTCCAGCTAAGCATGCCGATCTCGGATAATAATTTCCTGGTTACCGGTATCGCAGCCGGCCAAAGAGATATTTACACCGTGACCTATAACATTACGGATTGGCGAAACAAGGATGCCATCGGTCCGATTGCGAACCAGACAGGCGGCACGGAGACGTCTTACGCCCTGTATGTCCAGGATGAAATCAAACTGTCCGATAAATGGACTGCCTACTTGGGTGGCCGTTACGATAACGTGACGTCGGACGGATACATTGAGGGCGCCGGCGGGCTGGCGACACGAACGACCTATGCCCCTACCACCCAGACCCATTTTAGCCCCAAGGCCTCCGTGGTTTACCGGCCACAGGAGCAGACGACACTCCGGGCGTCGGTTGGCAATGCATTCCATGCGCCTAACCTGCGCGATACGTTTGGCTGGTGGACACCCACGAACGGTTACACCTATACGCCAAATCCAGCCCTCAAGCCGGAACTTGTCACTTCCTGGGAAATCGGCGTCGAACAGCAGATGGGAAGCGACACCTTGTTGCGCGCCACCTACTACGAGAACAGCCTGAAAGACGTGATTTACCGGACGCAGGATGATATCTTGATGACACAGGGCGTCGCCAATGCAGGTGCCGCCAAGGTGAAGGGAGTCGAATTGGAAGCGCGCCGGAAGCTGACCAAGGAGCTGACCGCTTTCGTGAATATGACTTACAACGAATCCAAATTCACCAGAAACCCGGCAAAGGTGGCCACTGAAGGCAAGCGCATGACGAATACGCCAAATAAAATGGCCAATCTCGGAGTGCAAGGTGCAATGGGGCCATGGAGCGGGTCATTGACGGGGAAATACGTCGGCAAGGTCTACACGAACGATCTCAACCTGGATAGGGTAAGCGGGGTATTCGGCTCATACGATGAATATTTCCTTGCAGACGCCAAAATATCCTACAAGGTGAAAGATTCGGTTTCGCTTTCCTTCTCCATTAACAATCTGGCAGACCGCAGGTATTACCAGTCCACCCTGCAGCAAGGCAGGGCTTATTTCGGCGAGGCGGAATTCAAGTTCTAATATACCGCTTGAGGCTGCAAGTATTCCCGGAATACAAAAAGCGAATATGAACAATTTAAACGTTGCGCTGCTCTTTGCCGCTGCGCTGGCCACTTGTCCGGTGCTGGCGGCCGATCTTGCCAGCCACGGGATGGCTGGTGCAGTGGCTCCGGCCACCGCACCGGTGGACAGGGATAAGCTCTGGAAGGAGGCCCTCGCCAAGCCATCGTTCGCCGTTACTACGACATTCGATGAGAAGGGGCGGCTGTGGCTGGCCGCCATCCGCGGGCAGCATATTTACGTCAGCTATTCTGACGACCATGGCACCACCCAGAGCATGCCGGTCAAGGTCAACGTGGAACCCGAGACTATTCTCGGCGACGGCGAAAACCGCCCCAAGATCATCGTGCGCCAAGGGGTGATTTACATCTCCTACACGCAGGGCTTGGCGAAGCCCATGACCGGCGATATCCGCTTCAGCCGCTCGGCCGATGGCGGGAAGAGCTTTTCCGCACCGGTCACCATCAACGACAACCGTGAAGTCATCAGCCATCGCTTCGACTCCATGGCGGTGAACGGCAAGGGGCAAATCTATATCGCCTGGCTCGACAAACGCGAACAGGGCGCTGCGGAAAAAAGAGGAGAAAAATATAACGGCTCGGCTATCTATTACGCGATGTCGGATGACGGCGGGATAAGTTTCCGGCGTAATGTCAAAATTGCCGACCATGTCTGTGAATGCTGCCGCACGGCCATGGCCATAGATACCGACGATTACCCTGTTGTCACGTGGCGCCACATCTACGGCACCAATATCCGCGACCATGCGCTGGTCAAGCTGGACGGCAAGATGGCACCGGTGCGGCTCAGCCACGAAAACTGGAACATCGCCGCCTGCCCGCATCACGGGCCATCCCTTTCCATCGCGCTTGACGGTGTTTATCACGCGACTTGGTTCAGCAACGCGCCCGGGCGGCAGGGCCTGTTCTATGCGCATTCAACCGACCAGGGCAAGACTTTCTCCGCCCCGCTGAATTTCGGCAACCCCGAAGCTCAGCCGGCGCGCCCCTATGTGCTTGGCCTGGGCAGCCGCGTCCATCTTGTCTGGAAGGAATTTGACGGGGAGAGCACCGCCATTCTCGGGATGCATTCCGGCGATGGTGGAAAGTCGTGGTCAGCACCAGGCAAACTGGCGAGCACTTCCGACGTATCGGACTGGCCGATGCTGACCGGCGAAAACAGCAGGGTTTACCTGTCCTGGAATACAAAGAATGAAGGTTATCGCCTGATTGAAATAAGCGGGAAATAATCCCCATGGAGAAAATAAAGGGGTGCGGCATTTTGTCGCATCCTCAGGAGAGCTTTTTGTCTGTAATATCCTCTCCGCTGTTTGAAATTTATAACAATTACTTAAGCAACTTGGGAGAGGGCTAGCATGAAAAGGCAGAATATCGGCCGCGGAAAACTGTTCGCGTTGAGTTGTATTTATGTGAGCATTGCCAATGCGGCATTTGCGGCGGGCAGCAACGAACCCGTGCAACTTGAAGATGTGGTGGTGAGCGGTACTCGCGAAGCCGAGCGTAAATCCGAGACTGCCGCGACCATCGGCGTGATCAAGGGCGAGGCGATCCGCAATGCCAAGGCGACGCACCCGACGGAAATCATGGGGCGGGTTCCGGGCGTTTGGGTCAACATAACCGGCGGAGAAGGCCATCAGACGGCAATTCGCCAGCCATTGACCACTGCTCCGGTTTACGCCTATCTCGAGGACGGTATTCCGGTCCGTTCTACCGGGTTTTTCAATCACAATGCACTATACGAAGCCAACATGCCCCAGGCAGGCGGCATCGAGGTGACGAAGGGTCCCGGCTCGGCCTTGTATGGCTCGGATGCGATAGGCGGCGTGGTGAACATTCTGTCGCGCCGTCCTCCGGCCAAGGCCGAATTTGAGGCCAGCGTCGACGCCGGCAGCTTCGGCTGGAAGCGGCTGCTGTTGACGGGAGGCAATGCGTTTGGCGACAACGCCGTGCGCGCCGACCTCAACCTGACCAAGACCGACGGCTGGCGGCAGGCAACCGGCTACACCCGCGATAGCGGCAGCCTGCGCTGGGACAGGGCGCTGGGTGATGACGCAACCCTGAAGGTGTTTTTCACGGGCTCAAAAATAGACCAGCAGACTGCGGGAAGCTCCGGGCTGGTGCTGGCCAACTATCTCAATAACCCTAAGCTGAATACCGAGCCGATCTCGTACCGCAAGGTCAGCGCGATGCGCCTGTCCGCCGCCTATGAGCGGGAAGCGGGCAATACGCTGCTGAGTGTCACGCCCTATTATCGTGACGACAGCATGGATCTGCTGGCTAACTGGTCCTTGGGCTACGACCCGACGGCCTACAATACGAACAACAAGTCGTACGGTCTGATGGCCAAGTACCGTATGGATTTCGAGCCGTACCGCACGCGGGTGATCGTGGGGGTGGACGTGGATAACAGCCCGGGCGGCCGTGCCGAGGACAGTATTACCACGACACTTGTCGGCGGGGCATATACCTCCTATGTTCTGAAGAACAGGGTTTACGATTACAAGGTCACCTACCAGGGCGTGTCGCCCTATGTACACGGCGAAATGTCGCCCACGCCGGCATTGCGCCTGACGGGTGGACTGCGTTATGACGACATGGGTTATGACTTCAGCAACAACCTGCCGGCAGTAGCCAAACAGGGAACCGGAACGGGTGCGAAATGGTACGGCCAGAGCGCCAGCACCAAGACTCACTACACTCACGTCAGCCCCAAGCTGGGCGCCACCTATGCTTTCACCGAGCAATTGAACGGATTCGTGACCTATAACCACAGCTTCCGTGCACCCTCCGAAGGGCAATTGTTCCGCCCTGCGGCCGCAGCGAGCGCTGCCGCAGCAAACGCGCTTGCCGCGTCGAGCCTGGCGCTCAAGCCGGTCAAGGTGGATAGCTATGAAGTCGGCTTGCGCGGCAAGTCTGCAGGCGGAATCTCGTATGAGGCCTCGCTGTACAGCATGACCAAGCGTGACGACATATTGAACCAGAAGGATCCCGCCACCAATGCGACAACACAGACAAACAATGGCCGCACCCTGCATGAAGGCATCGAACTTGGTGTGGGCGGGGACATAGTCAGCGCGCTGCGCTTGGATGTGAGTTACAGCTACGCCAAGCATACCTACAAGAACTGGGTGACCAATGCTGCCAACTTTACCGGCAAGGAAATGGCCGTGGCACCGCGGGTGATCGCGAACGCGCGCCTGACTTATACTCCGGGCTTCCTGCAGGGCGGTAATCTGGGTGCCGAGGTCGTGACGCTTGGCAGCTACTGGATGGACGATGCCAATACGACCCGATACAGGGGCCACGATTTGCTGAACCTTTCCGCCAGTTACCGTTTTGGCGGCGACCTGGAATTGTTCGCAAAGGTGCGCAACGTGACCGACCGGCGCTTTGCCGAAAGCGCTACGGGTACTGGCGCAACAGGCAAGTACTCGCCGGGGCTGCCGCGCGCCGTTTATGTTGGCGTGCAAAGCGCATGGAAGTAATATCGTTGTAATTGGAGAAAGACCAATGACAAGGCTGATGCAGCGTCTTACTGACCAGCTGCTCCGCGACTGCCGCTGGGTTGGGATGGTTTCCTGCCTGGCAGTCAGCGGAGCAGGGTGGGCCGCCGAACCTTCTGCACCGTCCGCTCCGAAACAGCCGCATGACATGGCGAAGATGTGGCAGAAGTCTCTCGCCCGTCAGCCGCTTGCCGCCACGGCAACATTCGATACGAAGGGCGGGCTGTGGCTGGCATCGGTGAAGGATGGGCATGTCATGGTGAGCCATTCCGATGATCGCGGCAAAACTTTCAGCGCGCCGGTATTGGTGAACCCGGAGCAGGAGTATGTCGCGGCGGACGGCGAGAACCGCCCGAAAATCCTGGTGGGTGGCAACGGCATTGTTTATGTTTCCTACACCAGGGCGCTGGAAACCCCGTTTGCAGGTGATGTCCGATTCAGCCGCTCGGTGGATGGTGGAAAGAGTTTTTCGGCACCGCTTACGGTCAATGATAATCTCGATCCGATCACCCACCGCTTCGATGCGATGGGAATAAACGGGCGCGGCCAGGTCTACATTACCTGGCTGGACAAGCGTGATGCCGCAGCCGCCAATAAAAAAGGCGAGAAATACAGCGGTATCGCGGTCTATCACGCCGTTTCCGAAGATGAGGGCAAGCGCTTCCGCCCCAACGCCAAAGTTGCGGATCACACCTGTGAATGCTGCCGTATTGCAATGGCGATGGACACCGACGGTTATCCCGTCATCGCATGGCGCCATATCTACGACACCAACATCCGCGACCATGCGCTGGTCAAGCTGGACGGCAAGATGGCTCCCGTGCGGTTCAGCCACGAAAACTGGAACATCGCTGCGTGCCCGCATCATGGGCCATCCCTTTCCATTGCTGCGGACGGCGTTTATCACGCTGCCTGGTTCAGCAATGCGCCCGGCCATCAGGGCCTGTTCTATGCGCACTCGGCCGACCAGGGCAAGGCTTTCTCCGCCCCATTGCATTTCGGCAACCCCGAGGCGCAGCCGGCGCATCCCTATGTGCTCAGCCTGGGCAGCCGCGTCTATCTTGTCTGGAAGGAATTCGATGGGGAGAGTACTGCCATTCTCGGGATGAATTCCGGCGACGGCGGCAAATCCTGGTCTGTGCCGGAAAAACTGGCGAGCACTTCCGAGGTATCCGACTGGCCGATGCTGATCAGCGAGAACGGCAAGGCATATTTATCCTGGAACACCAAAAACGAAGGCTACCGCCTGATCGAAATAGGCGGTGGGCGCAAGTGAGGCGACTTTGTTTTCTGGTAGCGCTTTGCTCCGCTTTATTCTCTTTCGCTCCGGCATCGGCATGGGCCGCCCAGGAAGTAAAACCGTTCGTCCGCGGCAGCTACCAGCAGATCATTGCCGCGCGGCAGGGCAAGCCTCTCATCGTCAACTTCTGGTCGCTGACCTGCAACTACTGCATGGTCGAACTGGCCATGCTCAAGAAGCTGCTGAAAAAATATCCCAAGCTTGATCTGGTGCTGGTCTCCACCGATACGCCGGAAGAAGAAAAAGATATTTCCGCCACCCTCGCGAAGTTCTCCCTGGGCAAGGCCGAGGCTTGGGTATTTGCCGACGGCTATACCGAACGCCTGCGCTTCGAGGTAGACAGGAAGTGGCAGGGCGAATTGCCGCGCACCTATTTTTTCAGCCCGGGGAAAGAAGTGGCAGGCATCAGCGGCAAGCTTGAGTACAAGGAAGTGGAGCAATGGGTCAAAGAGCAATATGCTGTAAAGTGATGCCATGAGTTCGCTGGCTTACCCACCACTACTGATTATGATGAACCCGGCAGATTTGCAATTGCGCGAACGTTCGCTGATCGTGGCCTTGGTAGTGCTCGCGCATATTTTGGTGCTGTGGTTTCTGATGGCAGCGCCCAGCCTTCCCACGTCGAGGCAGCAGGAAATGTCGGTCAGCTTCGCGGCCATACCCAGCCCGCCGCAGCCCGCTGCGGCTGAACCGAAACCGGAGCCCAAGCCGGCCGAGAAACACAAACCGGTCGAGCGGCGCGTGCAACCCTCGCCGGAAGTTACGACGCCTATCGTGCCTACTGAAACACCCGTGCCGACCGAAGTCAGCAGCGCACCTCCGCAGCCCGTGGCTGCTCCGCCCGGCCTGCCGGATCGCGAACCGGATTACCAGGCGGCGTACCTGAAAAACCCGGTTCCCGCCTACCCGATGGTGGCGCGGCGCATGGGCTGGCAGGGCAAGGTGGTGCTGAATGTCGAGGTGCTGGCGAGCGGTTTGCCCGGCGAGGTCAAGCTGTACCAGAGCAGCGGGCATGACGTGCTGGACAAGGCCGCGATGCAGGCGGTACGCAGCTGGAAGTTTGCCCCGGCGCGTCAGGGCGGGCAGGTGATTACCAAGTGGTTCCTGGTTCCGATTCCGTTTATTTTGAAAGAGGATTGATGATGCAGTTATTCAGCAGTGATTCGGTTGTTGTCGGCGCCACGCTTCTCGTGCTGATATTGTGTTCGGTGGCCACTTGGTCGATCGTGCTTTACAAATTGCTGCAACGCAACCGCAACAACAAGCAGGACAAGGCTTTTGCGCAGCAGTTCTGGGACTCGCCCGACTGGAAGAGCGCCGAGCGGGTGAGTGAGCAGCATGAAGGGCAGCTTGCCAGCCTGGCACGTGCCGCCTTTACCGCGTTGAAGGAAATGGCCAGCGGCAAGACCGACCTCAAACATGCGGGCGCGCCGCAGGAGCTGATGGAAAACGCCCTGCGCCAGCAGATCCGCAACCTGCAGCGCAAGGGGGAGAGCGGCCTGGCCGAGCTGGCCGGTATCGGCTCTACCTCGCCATTCATCGGGCTGTTCGGCACGGTGTGGGGCATCATGCATGCGCTGCAGGAGATCGGCAAGACCGGCTCGGCCAGCCTTGACGTGGTGGCGGGACCGATCGGCGAGGCGCTGATCGCTACCGCCTTCGGCATCGCGGCCGCGTTGCCCGCGGTGCTGGCCTACAACTATTTCCTGCGCCGCCTGCGGCTGAACCTAACGGACTTTGAGAACTTCGCGGATGACTTCGCGAGGCTGGCGCGCAAATACGACTACAAGGTGTGATATGGCTTTCCATACCCAATCCGATCAGGAGATGATGAGCGAGATCAACGTCACGCCGCTGGTGGACGTGATGCTGGTGCTGCTCGTGGTGTTCATCGTCACTGCGCCGCTGCTGTCGCAGTCGCTGGAAGTGAAGCTGCCCAAGACGGCTGCAGTGGACACGCGCATGGACTCCAAGCAGCAGGTAGTCACCATCGATGCGCAAGGCAAGATCGCACTCGAGAGTATTGCACTGAGCGATGAGAAACTGGCCGAGCAGCTTGCCGAAGCGGCGGCCGGGAAGGACAACTTCGAGTTGCACGTCCATGCCGACGAGGCGGTAAATTACGGGCGCGTGGCGCAGATCATGGCGATCGCGCAACATGCCGGGGTGAGCAAGCTGTCGTTCATGACGATGGCAGGGCAGTAGGCGGCTTTCTTAGCCTGTAGCTCGATAATGAAAAAGGCACGCCGAGGCGTGCCTTTTTTGTTTACCGGGTATTAACTCTTACCACTTGTTGCCGCTGTTGTGGCCGCGTCCCAGCGAGAAGCTCGGGCGGTCGCCGTTGCGGCGCGGAGCACTGTTGTTGCTGCCGCGATTGGCGTTGCCGAAGCTGCGTTCCTGGCTGCGGCTCTGGCCGCCGAAACCCTGGCCGGCACCCTGGGTATGACCTTCCTTGCGGCCGGCATGGTTGTGGCGGCTGTCCGGTGCGCTGTGATGGAAGCCCGTGCCGCGAGCCTGCCCCGGGCCTCCTGAGGTACCGAAGGACGAAGGTTTGTCGTTGCCGGTGAAGGCCGCGCTGCGGTTGCTGCCAAAACCGCCATTGCGGTTGCCACCGTAGCCTTGGCTGTTGCCGTTGCCGCGATTTCCGCCGAAGCCGCCGCCACGCGGGCCGCCGTTACCGCGCGGGCGATCCGAGGACGGGCCGGTGCGCAGCTTGTATTTCGGCTCCAGCCCTTCGATGGTGTGCATCTGGATGCGTTGTTCGGTGTAGCGCTCAATGCGCTTCAGCAATTGCGCATCGCGGTTCGAGGCGAACGAAATGGCGATGCCGGACGCGCCGCCGCGGCCGGTGCGGCCGATGCGGTGCACATAGTCCTCGGCCTGCTTGGGCAGGTCGAAGTTGATCACGTGCGAAATCCCGGCAACATCGAGACCGCGTGCGGCCACATCGGTGGCTACCAATATGCGCACGTTGCCGTTGCGCATGTTGAGCAGGGTGCGGTTGC
This sequence comes from uncultured Gallionella sp., assembly GCA_964401425.1. Lineage (GTDB taxonomy): Bacteria > Pseudomonadota > Gammaproteobacteria > Burkholderiales > Gallionellaceae > Gallionella. The sequence continues at coordinate 10,369 of CAYNYH010000006.1, forward strand.
GTTCGCGCTGGTTCATGTCGCCGTGCAATGCCGCGACGGAATGGCCTTGTGCGGACAGTTGGTCGGCGAGGCTGTCCGCATCGCGCTTGGTGGCGGTGAATACCAAAGCCTGGTTGATATCCACGCCAGTCAGCAGATGGCTGAGCAGCTTGTTCTTGTGCGCCACGTCATCGGCGAACATCATGCGTTGCTCGATATTTTCATGCTTGTCTTTGGCGGCCGAGACGGAGATTTTCTTCGGTTCCTTGAGCAGGCGCGAAGCGAGGTTGCCGACCACGCCTTCCAGCGTCGCGGAGAACAGCAGGGTCTGGCGCGTCTTGGGCGTGGCTTCGGCGATGCGCTCCACGTCATCGACGAAACCCATATCCAGCATGCGATCCGCTTCGTCGAGAATCAGCATTTCCAGGCGCGAGAAATCGATGCGCCCGCGCTCCAGATGGTCGATGAGGCGACCTGGCGTCGCGACCAGGATGTCCACATGGCTGGACAGCAAACGGTTCTGCACCGGGTAAGGCATGCCACCCAGGATGCTGATGATCTTGAAGCGCATGTGCTTGCCGTACTTGGTCGCGGCATCGCAGACCTGTTGCGCCAGTTCGCGGGTCGGGGTCAGCACCAGCACGCGTGGGCCCTTGCTGCGCACTTCGGATGGCGTAGCCAGGCGGTTCAGCGCGGGCAGGATGAATGCAGCGGTCTTGCCGCTGCCGGTCTGCGCCGAAGCCATCAGGTCGTGACCGGCGATAACTTCGGGAATGGCCTGCGCCTGGATGGGCGTAGGCTCGGTGTAGCCGGTGTCGGCAATCGCCTTGAGGATGGCGGGATGTAAATTCAGTTCTTCAAACGTCATGTAGCTTCCTTGGAAAAAAGGCAAGCGCAGGCAGAAAACAACACCCTGAGAAGGTGCGGCAGATAGACCGGCGCATAAAACATCGTCGCTAACCGGAAAACCCAGAATTTCTTGATGAGTTTTTTTAGACAGGCGCGATTTGCATACGCGCGAGAGATAGGTCAGGAAACGATGAACCAATGCCGCTGAGAAAGTTCTCGAATTGCGGCAAGGCGCGCATTATACGTGCGGGGAAAATAAAAGCCAGCAATATTTTTCGGTGCAGGCGCCGGACGCGTTGCTGGTATGGCGGACGGTGTGCCCCGGGTAGCAAGCTGAGTGGCTGCGGGAGAGTACATCCGCGCCGTGCCCTGCACTGCATTTGCAGGCAAGCGGCACGGCACAGGAAACCTGTTGAAGCGGGTTTTAAGGAACCTGAATGTTGGAAGCCTGCTTACCCTTCGGGCCTTGCACTACCTCGAAGCTAACCTTCTGGCCTTCCTGAAGGGTCTTGAAGCCGTTCATATTGATGGCGGAAAAATGCGCGAACAAATCTCCACTTCCATCATCGGAAGAGATAAAACCGAAACCCTTTGCATCATTAAACCATTTGACTATACCAGTTGCCATTTTCTATTTCCTTCCTCAAAAAAACGGGTAGCCCCGTAAAATGATCCTGCCATTTCCGACCAGATTTTGCCTCACTCCGCACATTCCGTTTCATGCAGCAGCCGAGGCGATTAACGTGTCGGGCGTTAAAGCTGTACGTAAAACGATTCGGTGCAATCGTTCGATGCAGCACCGAACATAGTGCCAGCCAATTGTCGCTTTAACGCTGCAACTTCCTTTTGGGCCAAGGCCAGTTTGTCGCACAATGCCGCATTACAGGATTCCAGCAATGTCATGCTTTTTACCAGTTGCTCGGTTCTCCGCTCCACATTCCGCTCGAGATGGTAACGGTGTTCGTTCAGTTCCGCCTCCATCGCCTTCTTGTCCGTGATATCCAGCATGACTCCGCTGAAGAACAGTGGAGCGCCTGATTTGTCGCGCACTACGTTGGCCTCATCGTGAAACCAGCGCAGCTTTCCGCAGCTGTCGTAAAGGCGATATTGGCAACTGAATGCCTCCGCGGTGCTACGGCTATGCTGCATGGCGTGAGCGAATTTTTTCAGATCGTCCTCATGGATATGCTGCAGGCGCAAGTCGGGCTGGCCAATCCAATCTTCCATGGCAAACCCCAGGCTCGCTATTTGCGGGCTTGCATATGTCATGCAATTGTCCTGATGGCAGGATAGGACATACATGAAGGCTGGTGGAAGTTTGTCGGGGGTGATCTGAGTGAAAGGCAGAAATTCATGCTGTGCAGGAGCTGATGCCACTGCGGAATTGGTTTGCGAGAGATGAGTCATATCTTGTCCCTAAATGCCATTTCACTATAAAGATGCCGCATTACCTTTGCGTGACGCCGCAAGGCATCCAACTTATGTAGCTCCTGGCGTAAGCAAATCATGACATCAGAAAATTCAGGCAGCCTGCCCGGCAGGCTGTTACCGCAACCCCTGATTTTTTATCGGCGTAAATCCTTTATGCCCATGCTGCAAAATTACCTGCTACCTGCAGCGCATTTTCTTTGCGATGTGGGAGCATCATGCAATGACTACGAGAGTTTTTAAATAGGTAGAATTACCTAGGCTAAGGCTTTGTTCCGCAATGGTGGATTTCAATTGGCGAAAAAAAATTATCTCCGTCAACAAAGACCTTAAAGACCTGAAGAAAGGCGACACCATTACGGTCGACCTGGGATTCAGCAGGGAAAAGCCCGCTACCATGTTTTGGAAAACCCACAGGGGTGGTCAGTCCACGTAGCATGCGCTGTGCGCACGGCCTGATTCAGGAATTTTATGTACAGCGATACCTTGGCTGACACAAACTGTCGGCGAGTGAAAAGAAGTCAATCACCAGGGATATTTTGTATGTCTTAAAACCGGGTTGTCCGAACCTCAGCCCAGAGGCTAGAAACATACCGGCCCCCAGCGAATAGATTCTTGTGCTTCTTGCACAGCCTGAAAAACATGTAGTATATCCATGCCAATCAAGTGGGCCGTGGGGCGCTTTTGCGTTGCCGATGGGATGTCTCGAATTGCATCATGTGAATAGCATTTTGGTAAAAGAGATCGACGATGACCCTGCTTGTCCCGGGAGATCAAGCTCCCTCCTATCGCAAGAACCTTGCCGCCTACCTGCCACTAGTGGGGTATGTTGCGCTCGCATTTCTGGTTGCTGCAACAGCCTATTATTCCTTCTGGAAAATGGAAGGCGTGATTGAAGGAGGGAAACTCCACGATCTCGGCGCAATTGCCGATACCAAGGTTGAGCAGATCAGCGCTTGGCACGGATTTCAAAAACGGGCTGGGGAGAATCTTTCAAATGGCTCGCTGCTGGCTGACGAGTTTGGCCAGTGGCAAAAGGAAGGCATGCCTTCCAACGTGCATAAGCACCACATCCGGCAACTGCTGTCCGAGTTGCAATACCTGAACGGCTACAAGGCTCTTTTGCTGCTGAACAGGCAAGGTGTGGTCATGAACTCAGCCAGTGGCGATTATGTGCCGGATACAGAAGAGATACGGCTGGCAGCACAAGTGATGGACAGCCGACAGGCGGTGTTTTCGGATTTTCACCGGAACAGCGATGGGAGCCAGGGAATATATATCGACCTGATTGTGCCGCTCATCATGCCCAATAAAAAAGCTGGCCACGTAGTGGGTGCCGCGGTAATGGTAATTGACCCGCACAGGTTCCTTTACCCGCTTATCCAGTCATGGCCCACCCGTCGCGACAGCGCGGAAACGCTGCTGGTGCGGCGTGCAGGCAACGAGATTTTGTTCCTCAACGAACTGCATCACAACAAGGATGCGGCCCTTTCCTTGCGTATTCCGTTAGACAAACCAAACTTTCCTGCTGCCATGGCAGTTCGCGGTGAGAGGGGTACGACGGATGGCATTGATTATCGCGGTGTCGCGGTAGTTGCGGCGATGCGCGAAGTTCCTGGCACTCCATGGTTTATGGTGGCAAAGGTCGACAAGGCCGAACTGTTCGCCCCGATCAATCAGCTCAAAACATGGGCGACAGGCTTGGGCTTTGTTGTTGCGGTGCTTGGCGGAGGCCTGTTTTTTGCCTGGCTCAAGGGAATCCGGGCAAGGCAGAGGCTGATTACGACGCAGCGCGACACCGCGCTGGAGCGCGAAATGCTGGTCAAGCATTTCGAATACCTGACCAGGTATGCCAGCGACATTATCCTGGTGGCCGACGAGGCCAGCCGCATCGTGGAAGCCAACGAGCGAGCCCTGGAAGCCTATGGCTATACACGGGAAGAGCTGTTGCGAATGAAGATATCCGACTTGCGCCTGACTACTGAAGATCCAGCAATTTTCAAGGGACAGCTTGAGAGGCTCAGGGAAGAGGGCGAACTGCGCTATGAAACCGTCAACCGGCGCAAGGATGGCACGACTTTCCCCATCGAAGTCAGCATTCGCGTCATCGAGGTGCAGGGCGCAAAATATCTGCATGGCATTGCGCGCGACATCACCGCGCGCAAACATGCCGAGGATGCCTTGCGCAAGAGCGAAACCATGCTGCGGGAATCGCAACGAATGGCGCAGATCGGCAGCTGGGAGCTGGATCTGGTGAACAACATCCTCTCCTGGTCTGATGAAAATTACCGCATTTTCGAAATTGACCGCACCCGCTTTGGCGCTTCCTATGAAGCCTTCCTGAATATCGTCCACCCGGATGACCGGGCTATGGTCAACCGGATCTATACCGATTCGGTGAAGAACCGGACATCGTACGATGTCGTTCACCGGCTGTTGTTTCCGGATCAGCGGGTCAAATATGTCCGGGAATGGTGCGAAACTATTTATGATCCGGAAGGCAGCCCGATTCGCTCCATCGGGACGACCCAGGATGTCACCGTGCACAAACTGGACGAAGAAGCATTGCGTGCAAGTGAAAATCGATACAGGCTTCTTATCGAGTCTTCTCCGTTCTGTATCCATGAAATTGATCTGGAAGGGCGTTTGCAATCCATGAACAGGGCAGGGCTCAACATGCTCGGCCTGGATGATGCCGGGAAAGTCTGCGGCATGCCGTATCTTGGTGCAGTAAGCCAGCAGGATGCCGGACGCGTCGAAGCACTTTTGCGGGATGCTATTACCAATGGAATCGCAAGCTATTTCGAATTTGCTGCTACCGGCAATGTGCCGCTGTATTTCAAGTCGTGCTTTATCCCGATCAAGGATGCCAACGGCAAGGTACTAAAGCTGATGGGTATTACCGAAGACATCACTGAGCGCAGACAAGCCGAGGAAATGCTGCGGCAGAGCGAGGAGAAATTCAGGACGTTGGTGGCCAATCTCCCGCAAAGAATTTTTGTGAAGGATGTCAATTCTGTTTACGTTACCTGCAACGCGATCTTCGCCGAAGATGTGAAGATCGATCCGGATGAGGTCGCCGGAAAGACGGATTACGATTTTTTCCCGCACGATTTGGCCGATCAATACAGGAAAGACGATAGCCGTGTCATAAACACCGGGCAAGCGGAGAGCTTTGAGGAAAGCTACATCCGGAATGGAGAGGAGAGATTTGTCTTCACGGCGAAGGCACCCTTCAAAGATGGCCAGGGAAGTATCGTCGGTGTAATCGGGGTGTTTTGGGATATTACCGATCGTAAGCGCGCCGAGCAGTTGCTCCGGCAGCAAAAGAATTTTATCCGCCAGGTTATCGATACCGACCCGAACCTGATTGCCGTCAGGGATGCCAAGGGGGAATTCCTGCTGGCGAACCAAGCCTTGGCAACCTTGCATGGCATGGAGCCAGGAGAGTTGGCCGGGAGGAATGTCGCCGAACTGTTTCCGGACAAGGAGCAACTTGACGCCATTTTGCGCACAGACCGCGAGGTAATCGAAAAGCGTAGCCAAACTGAGTTTATCGAGCATTATTTCATGAACGGTATGGATCGCTGGTTTCGTATTATCAAGGTGCCGATGGAACAGCCGGACGGCTCGGTGCATGTGCTTGGCATAGCCGTCGATATCACCGAGAACAGGCTTGCTGCGGAAAAGCTGCTCAAATCGGCGGAAGATGTCGAGGATCTTTACGACAATGCCCCGTGCGGCTATCACTCGCTGGATAAAGATGGAATTTTTGTCCGGATCAACAATACCGAACTTAACTGGCTGGGCTATGACAGGAGCGAATTGATTGGGCAATGGAATTTCCAGGATATATTGACGCCATCCAGCAGCAGAAAATTTCACCAGTATTTCCAGAAGTTCAAGGGAGACGGGGGCGTGCAGGAATTGGAGCTGGATGTGTTGCGCCGGGACGGTACGGTGTTGCCGGTGTTGTTGAATGAAACGGCGATTTACGATCCGGAAGGCCATTTCGTGATGAGCCGATCGACTATGTTCGATATCACCACGCGCAGGCAGGCGGAGGTTGCCTTGCGGGAAAGCGAAAACCTGTTCCGCACCACGGTGGATAATGCGCCGATCATTATTTGGGTAGCTGAGGTAAGCGACGATCAGACCTATCAGGGTTGCAATTTCTTCAACCAGCGGTGGCACGATTTTACCGGGCATGCACGGGAAGGGACGCAGGTGCGCGACTGGGTAAGATATGTCCACCCCGATGATGCGGAGCGCTGCCTTGATGTCTACAATAAAGCCATCGGGCAAATGCAGCCATTCAAGCTGGAATACCGCCTGCGGCGCCAGGACGGGATATACCGCTGGATGCTGGATTCCGGCGTTCCCCGTTTTACGGAAGAGGGCGATTTTTCCGGTTATATCGGAACCTGCATCGATATAACCGAGCAGAAACAATTCGAGACGATGCGAGCGGAGATGGAGCATATCGGACGCCTCAACATTGCCGGAGAAATGGCTTCCGGCATGGCGCACGAACTAAGCCAGCCCTTGACGGCATGCAATAATTACCTGGATGGCTGCCTGCGTCGCATGGATGAAAATGACTGGGACAGGGAAAAACTCCATAAGGCGGTACAGCTTGCCCATAAGCAGGCCGAGCGGGCCGGCAAGATCATCAACCATCTGAAAGAAATGGTGAGAAAGCAGGGGCACGAACGCGTTTTGATTGACGTCAATCTGCTGGTCAGGGATGTGGTGACATTTCTGGAGGATGAGATCAAGCGCCAAGGTGTCTCCATACACATGGCTTTATTCCCAGTACCCAAAATCATGGCGTGCAAGGTGGAAATCGAGCAGGTATTGCTGAATCTATGCAAAAACGCCATGGACTCGATGCGTTCCTGCCCGCAACGCGAACTGCGTCTGTCTACCGGTGTTATTGGATCCGGTGAGATACTGGTTACGGTAAGCGACAGCGGAAGGGGAATTCCGCCAAGCGGGATGGAGAGCCTGTTCAACCCGTTCCAGTCCTCGAAACGGGATGGGTTCGGTCTTGGATTGGCCATTTGTCGCAGCTTTGTCGAAAATCATGGCGGCCGGATATGGGCGGATTCACAACGCGAATTCGGCGCCGAATTCTATTTCACTCTTCCTATTGGAGCAGAACATGAATGAAAGCAACAGGCAACCGACGATATTCGTGGTTGATGACGATGAGGCCATGCGCGACTCGATTCACTGGTTGCTGGAATCGGTGAATCTTGAGACCAGGATGTTCGCCGGCGCAAGTGATTTCGTGGCATCCTGCAATCCCGACGACGAAGGCTGTTTGCTGCTGGATATACGGATGCCTGGCATGAGCGGCATGGAGCTTCTTGAGTCGCTCAAATACAGCGGCATTACTCTGCCGGTCATAATTATCACCGGCCACGGCGACGTACCCATGGCCGTTCGCGCCTTAAAGCATGGCGCATTCGATTTTATCCAGAAGCCATTCAATGCGCAGGAGTTGCTGGACCGGGTTAATTCCGCTCTCGAGATGGACAGGAAAAACCGCCAGCGATCCAGCGAAATCGAACGGCGGCGCGCCTATTTTGCGACGCTGACCGAGCGCGAGGCGGAGGTAGTGGAACTGCTGGTGGCCGGGAATTCGAGCAAAGTCATTGCGCAGAAACTCCAAATCAGCCCGAAAACGGTGGACATCCATCGTGCCAACATCATGAGAAAACTCAATGTCGGTAGCGTCGTTGAAATCGCCCAACTCCGGTTGGATCTGCAGGATTCCTGAACCAGTTACGAATACTCCCCGGCTTTCCATCCTCTCCTTCCGGATATGTGCTTTCCCGGTTTCCTGCCTCTTTGTTCAACAGATTACTAGGTAATCCTACCTATTTGAAATCGGCAGGAGTCGTTACATGATACCCCTATGTTGTCGAAGGAATGCACCGTAACAAACGCAGTGCTCCGCTCTTCCCAGAGCTTGTCGCTGCTGCATAACCAATCGACCAAACCGCAAACGGCAAGCGCCATCGAAGCCTGGCCGACAGGGCGGCGAACAAGTTTTAATCATTCCAAAGTACACCACTGGCTGGAGATGAGGGGATATATAGAGTTTTCCCCGCATTAGCCGAGTGATCGTTTATGCAAATGTGATATCAGGAGGTGGCACATGTATGCGAAATCGACAGGACAATTGAGGCAACGGCGCCAATCTGTGGCCTCAATGGCAGAGGAAAAGGCTGGTTACACGTCCGGGAGCAGGCAGCAAACCGAATTGCAGCGGTTAGCTGCACGCTTGCTGGAAGTTCAGGAAAGCGAACGGCGGCGGATCGCTACCGATTTGCATGATGTGCTCGGCCAATCGTTGACCGTAATCAAACTTTTACTGGACGAGTCGGTGATGTTGCTGGCCGCAAACGAGACAAAAAGTGCGGCCGAATCGCTGCAGCAGATGAGGCTCAAGGTCAAGGGTGCATTCGAAGAGTTACGTTGTGTTTCCATGAATCTGCGCCCTGCAATAATCGACGATCTCGGCATCCTTGCGACCTTGTCGTGGTTTTTCCGGGAGTTTGAAATGGCCTGCCAGGGAACAAAAGTCGAAAAATCCTTCGATATCCAGGAAGACAGCGTACCTGCCCCGCTCAAGATAGTGATCTTCCGCATCATTCAGGAAGCAACCAATAATATCGTCAAGCATGCCAATGCCAGCCATATCCGTGTGTGCCTGACGAGAACCGGCGGTACCCTTCACCTCTCGATCGACGATAACGGAGATGGTTTTGATCCGCTGGAGGCAGGCAAATCCCGACCTTTTGGCAAGGGGCTCGGCCTTTTGAGCATGAAAGAACGAGCCGAGCTCTCCGGGGGGGATTACATGATGGAATCCAGAGCCGGGCAGGGAACACGAATCAACGTGTCGTGGCCCCTCAGCAGATTGGATGACAGGCGTTCAGGGCAGAAGATGCCTTGGCATAATAGCCTGAGGGTTATCGCTAATCCAATCGGATTGTGACACTACAATAAATCCGCTGATCCATCTGGCTGGGAGATTTCATTCATGTCAGAAATACTTGCGCAGCCGGCACGTTGTGAACACAGGCAAAACAACATTCTTGCCGGGCTTCCTGCAGAGGTGTATGAGCGCCTGGCGCCAGATATGGAACTGGTGCCCCTGAGGTTCGGCTCGATCCTCTACGAAGACGAGGCGCAGTTGCGTCATGTTTATTTTCCTGCCGATAGTGTCATTACGCTTCTTCGCCGGATGGAGGATGGATTGCCGGCAGAGATTGCGGTGGTCGGTAATGAAGGCATGGTCGGGATTGCCATGTTTATGGGAGGGCCTTCCACCTCGGGCCGGGCGGTGGTACAAAACGCCGGTTGCGCCTACCGGCTTGACTCCAGTGCGTTGAAGCGGGAATTTGAACTCGGGGGTGCGTTGCGAAATGCGCTGTTGCGCTATACGCAGGCACTGATCAGGATGATGGCGCAGACTGCTGCATGCAACCGGCATCATTCGGTGGAGCAGCAGCTGTGCCGCTGGCTGCTGTCGAGCATGGACAGATTGCCTTCGAACGAATTGCTGATGACACAGGACTTGATCGCCAATATGCCAGGGCTGCGCCGTGAAGGTATTGCCGAAGCAGCCAGAAAGCTGCATGCAGCCGGTATAGTTAATTACAGTTGTGGGCGGATCGCCGTGCTGGATCGACCGAAATTGGAAGCGCAGGCCTGCGGGTGCTATGCGGTGGTCAAAAGGGAGTTCGAGCGGCTGCTGTCGGCGCAACGACCGCAGGCTGTAGCTGGCAGCACCCTGATTCAGCCCGTAATCAATGCCATGCACCATGGCATGTGGTGGAGGCCCGCTTCGGTTGCCAGAAAAAATTAACAGGAAGGTTGGCGGTAACGTCTTTGGTTTTTTGGTACACCGGCTCACATTTCGTTTCATCGATACGCATTTGCGCCGTGATGCGAATAGCCATTGCGGCCAATTTCTTTGATCTGGTACATGGCGGTGTCTGCATGGTGCAATAAACTGTCCGCGTCTTCGCCATCATCCGGAAAAATACTGATGCCTATGCTGGCGGTAATGCGTAATTCCTGCCCATCGATCTTCAGCGGATCCGCCAGGCATTCCAGAAATTTCCTGGCGACATTGCTTGCGGCATCGGGGTGCGAGATAACCGGAAGGATGGCGGTAAACTCGTCACCCCCCAATCTGGTTAGCGTGTCACCCTCGCGCAAACAGCCTTTCATGCGCTCCGCAACCCCCACCAGTACCGCGTCGCCGACCTTGTGCCCCAAGGTATCGTTGATTTGTTTGAATTGATCGAGATCGATAAATACGACCGCCATCATTTGCCTGTCTCGCCGTGCATGAGACAGGGAAACGCTGAGCCGGTCAAGGAACAGGCGCCGGTTGGGGAGCCCGGTGAGCCCATCGTAATAGGCCAGGTATTGCAGCCGCTCCAGGACATATTCCTGCGTATGGGCGTCGGAAAAAATCCCTACATAACTGATCACTCTTTGCTGATTGTCCTTGACGGTACTAATGCTCAGCCACTCCGGGTAAATCTCGCCGCTCTTGTGGCGGTTCCATATCTCTCCCTGCCATTGCCCGTTTTTATTCAGTGAGTCCCACATGTTACGGTAGAAATCCCTGTCGTGATGGCCGGATTTGAGCATGGCGGGCGTATTGCCGATGGCCTCGCGGGCAGTATACCCAGTAGTTTTTTCGAAGGCCGGGTTCACAGAACGGATAATTTTGCGGGCATCCGTGATCATGACTCCCTCTGCTACGCTCTCGGTCAGGCGTGAAGCAAGATGGGACGCTTCATCCGCCCTCCTGGATTCACTCAGGTCCGCCATTACCACATGGCAGGAGAGGGTATGGTCTGAGCTTTCCGCGACCCTGCTTTCCAGACGTACATCGCGCAGGGCGCCAGTTGGGGTTTTGATTCTTAACTCGATGGCAAGATTGTCGCGTGACAGGAATACCTGGTGCAGGTGATTGAGAAACTGGAATCGATCATTCTCGGCGAGCCATGCAATGAAATATTTGCCTAGCAGATGGGCGCGTTCCCTGCCAAGCATGGCGACGCCGGCCTGATTGACCGCCAGCGTGCGCCCCTTCTCGTCCAAGGTTAAACAACCGACAGGTAACAGATCGAAAAGAACGGAATGGTGTTTCCACGTATCTTCCAGTTGCTGCTGGAATTTTCGGGATTCATGTTTGCATCTTGCCAGTTCAAACTGGTCGAACCACGATTCATGCAGCATGCACTGAGCATCGTTCTGCTCGCGGAGAACGGATTTGGCCAGCGTGCTTTTGCCATCTGAAAGCATGTCGGTTTTTGTGAACAGCCCATATGCATTACCGATTAGCTTCTGGCCTAGCGTAGCCATACAGCCCTCAGTTTGCTGCAGTTCTCCCGCCATTCGCAATTTTCCTCGCAGTCATAGCGCTGGTCGGTAGAGAAGCACGGCTCATCTCCGCGAAGCGCCTGGATTGCCCTTATTAATTCCGTCTGCGATGTGTACGTGGCACATTCCCTTAGCCCGAAATGGCATGCCAGTTGCTGTAGTTCTTTCAACGTCATGGTCACTATTTTCTCCGGCGAAAATATTCCGTGGCTTCGTAATGCGCCTGCCGATAATGGCAAATAGGGTGAGCAACTTTAGTGTGGAACCTCAGGCGGGAAAATAAGCAATTGCCTTAATTCGCTGCCGAGAAAAGCTGTAGTTACACGGCGAACCGGAGGAGCGCTTGCCTGGCGGGGACGCTGTCGATATTGCCAACTGGCAGGCAAAGCGGCAGAAAAAATCGACTGGTTTGCGACTACCGTGCAATAGGTGATTTTACTTATTTGGCGAGGCTGCCAGCATTGTAATAATGGGTGCCACTCTACCGCTCTTGGCAAGGCTTGGAGCATCGCGATTCGCTATGTACTGAACGGCGGGAATTACCTGAATTCAGGAATATCGGCAGCCAACGGCTACCTGGAAGCCGGCAATTCATCAGACCACGGCAAACGCCACAACATTCACGCTGCGCAGCATGCGATTTGACTGGAGGTAATGATGAAAGAGAAAAAACGCGTTCTGATTGTCGAAGACCATACCCTGTTGAGGGCAGGCCTCAAGGCACTGTTGTCCCGGGATGAGGACATCGAGATTGTCGGCGAAGCGGAGAATGGCCGCGATGCCGCCCGCTTGGTTGCGACGGTCGCACCCGATCTGGTGCTGACGGATTTGTCGATGCCCGGCATGAATGGCATCGAGTCCATCGTTGACATCAAGCGGCGCTACCCCGGCGTCCGTGTACTGGTGCTCACGATCCATAAAACGGACGAGTACATATTCGAAAGCATGCGGGCAGGCGCTGACGGCTACATCCTCAAGGACGCATCGTACGATGAATTGCGCATCGCGATCCGCAGCGTACTGAATGGCAAGGCTTACCTGAGTCCGGATATATCGGCAAAAGTGATCAACGGCTATCTGGATACCGACAAGTCGTCCGGCCCGGTCAGCACGTGGGATACGTTAACCCATCGCGAGAGGGAAGTGCTGAAACTCGTGGCCGAAGGGCATCCGAACAAGTTCATTGCCGACTACTTTTGCCTAAGCATCAAAACAGTCGAAAAACATCGATCCAATTTGATGAAAAAGCTCGATTTGCACAATGCGTCGATGATAACTGCTTATGCCATAGAAAAGGGGTTGGTATCCAATTAGGAGTTGGCTGCTCCACGCTTTGTGCTGGAGCCTGTGAATACAGGATGCCATGGCCAGTCCGGCATTCGTCTATACAGGAGGCATTATGAAGTTATTGGAATGCATCCCGACGTTAATCATGTTTGGACTCTGCCTGATGCAGCCGGTGTGGGCGGCTTATGTCTGCAACGCTGGAGATGGCGCGGTGAATTTGAGCAATGTGCCGACGAACAGCCGTTACACCCTCCTGCTTCCGCCGCCGCAGGAGGAAATGCATAACCGCAAGCCTTCGCTGAAACTTGCCCACAAGGTGCAATATGACCGAATCGTTGCCGAAATCGCGCGTATTTACAGCCTGGACAGCGCGCTGCTCCATGCCGTGATTTCAGTGGAATCCGGCTATAGCCCAACAGCCGTTTCAAGGAAAGGCGCTGCGGGATTGATGCAACTCATGCCGAAGATTGCAAAACGCTACGGTGTCACAGATTCTTTCGATCCGGTGCAGAACCTCCATGGCGGTGCAAAACACTTGCAGTATTTGCTGAAGACATTCGACAATGATATCAGTCTTGCGCTTGCTGCCTATAACGCAGGCGAAGGCTCGGTCTTGAAATACGGCAACCGTATACCGCCTTTTCGCGAAACGATAAATTATGTGCCGCAGGTGCTTGGCTTCTATCAGAGGTATCAGGCGGAATCGCTTTAGCAGGTGAAAGCACAGTAAATGTTGCTTAAAACTTCGCTGCATGCTCTTTCATGCATGCTTCCACCGAGGTTATCGCCTGAGCCAGCCTGGTGGCAGCGGCTTCAACCAGTTGCCTGCCTTTTCCCGCATCTCCTTCCGCAATGGCTTTCTCCAGTTGGCTGGCGATCCCATTCAGCGTACGCGCCAGGCGTTCCGCCGTTTTGCGATGGGTGACGGCGAGTGCATCCTGTATGGATTGCACTGACTATTGCTGGCTGGGGATGAATTTTTTGAGCATGGTCAGGCAGATGTCCTTGCTTCCCGCACTAGTCATGGCTGTTGAAGTCGGCTAGCCACAATTCTGGCCTCGTTCACTTTTTCCTTCATATCCAGGTTCTCCGCGCTATGATGGGCCGGCGATGCGATGGCAACATGAAGATTGTGCGGTGGATTTTGTACAATCCATGACTGGTTGGATAATCCTGATCTCCTGGAATCGCTCTGATTCTGCCCTGCCGAGGGCCGGGGTGGCAGGATGAAGAACAATACAAATTGAAATCAAACAGACTGTTCAGAGGAAAACATGTGTCTCGCGATTCCCGCGTGCGTCGAACAACTCATCGCTGAAGACAGCGCCATCGTCAATCTCGGCGGGGTACGCAAGGAGGTTTCGCTTGCGCTGGTGGACGATGTCGCGGTGGGCGATTACGTGATCGTGCATGTCGGGTTCGCCCTGCAGAAGCTCGACCCGGAAGAGGCGGCGCAGACGCTCGCGCTGTTCGCGGAAATCAGCGGGGCCGCGCCGGAATGAAATATGTGGACGAATTCCGCGACGGTGCGCTGGCCGGGAATATTGCCGCCAACATTGCTCGCGAGGCCGACCCGCGCCGCCGCTACCACCTGATGGAATTCTGCGGCGGCCATACCCACGCGATCTCGCGCTACGGCATTGCCGACCTGCTGCCCGCTAACGTGCGCATGATCCACGGCCCGGGCTGCCCGGTGTGCGTGCTGCCGGCGGGGCGGGTGGAGAATGCCATCCAGCTCGTGCAGATGCCGGGGCTGATCCTGTGCTGTTACGGCGACCTGCTGCGCGTGCCGGCGGCCAACGGCATGAGCCTCTTGAAAGCGAAGGCGCGCGGCGCGGATGTGCGCATGGTGTATTCCAGCACCGACGCGGTGAAGATCGCGCAGGAAAATCCCGAGCGGCAGGTGGTGTTTTTGGCGATCGGCTTCGAGACCACCACGCCACCGACGGCGGTGGCGATCAAACAGGCGCAGGCGCTCGATCTCAAGAACTTCAGCGTGTTCTGCAACCACGTGCTGACCCCGTCGGCGATTTCGCACATCCTGCAATCGCCGGAAATACGCCAGCTCGGCGTGCTGGCGCTGGACGGCTTCATCGGTCCGGCGCATGTCTCGACGGTGATCGGCAGCCGCCCTTACGAATATTTCGCCGAGGAATTCCAGAAGCCGGTGGTGATCGCCGGCTTCGAGCCGCTCGACGTGATGCAGGCGATCCTGATGCTGGTGCGCCAGTTGAATGAAGGCCGCGCCGAAGTGGAAAACGAATTCTCCCGTGCGGTGACGCGCGACGGCAACGTCAAGGCGCAGTTGCTGGTCGCGGAGGTGTTCGAACTGCGCCGCGTGTTCGAGTGGCGCGGCCTCGGGCCGGTGCCCTACAGCGCGCTGCGCATCAAGGCGCAGTATGCCGATTACGATGCCGAGCTGCGCTTCCGGATACCGGCGATATCGATTGCGGACAACAAGGCATGCGAATGCGGCGCGATCCTGCGCGGCGTGAAGCGCCCGCAGGACTGCAAGCTGTTCGGCACGGTCTGCACGCCGGACAACCCGGTAGGTTCCTGCATGGTTTCATCCGAGGGCGCATGTGCGGCGCATTACAGCTATGGACGTTTTAGGGAGGCAAGATGATTGAATATGGGACCTTTTTCTGGAACCATCTGGTCACAGTAGACCAGATGAAAAGCGGCGACTTTTACTGCGAACTTCTCGGATGGAGCCGACGGGAAGTGGATGCCGGGCCATTCGGGAGCTACACACTGTTCCAGCATGATGGCAAAGATGTGGGCGGTATGATGAATCCGACTACAGACTATTCTCGTTCGCAACCTTCGTGGTGGCAGGCTTTCATCGCGGTCGCAGACGTGGATGCCTGTGCCGCACGCGTGACGCAACTCGGCGGCACGCTCATCGAACCGCCCCATGACATCCCCGGCGTTGGCCGTGCCTGTTTACTTGCCGATCCTATGGGTGCTCCGGTATGCCTGATGACCCCTGTTGCCCAAGTGTAAAGATATGACCAAACCCAGAACTGACTACACGCGCCCGCTGGACTTCAAGCATGGTCGCGTGGACATGACGCACGGCAGCGGCGGGCGCGCGATGGCGCAGTTGATCGACGAACTGTTCGTCGCATCGTTCGACAACGAGTTCCTGCGCCAGATGAACGACCAAGCGCGTTTCCCCGTGTCCGCCGGGCGTATGGTGATGTCCACCGACAGTCACGTGGTGTCGCCGCTGTTTTTTCCGGGCGGCGATATCGGCTGCCTTTCGGTACACGGCACGATCAACGACGTGGCGATGTCGGGGGCGAAGCCGCTGTATCTTTCCGCGAGCTTTATCCTCGAGGAGGGCTTCCCGCTCGCCGACCTCAAGCGCATCGTCGAATCAATGGCGCGGGCGGCGCACGAGGCCGGCGTGGCTATCATTACCGGCGACACCAAGGTAGTGGAGCAGGGCAAGGGTGACGGCGTGTTCATCACCACCACCGGCGTCGGTGTAGTGCCGGAAGGCGTCGACATTTCGGGCGAGCGCGCCCGTCCGGGCGACAGGATACTGGTATCCGGGATGCTGGGCGACCACGGCGTCGCGGTGATGTCGCTGCGCGAGAACCTGACCTTTCACACCGGCATCCAGTCCGATACGGCGGCATTGCACGGACTGGTGGCGGCGATGGTCGCGGCGGTGCCGGATATCCACGTGCTGCGCGATCCCACGCGCGGCGGGCTCGCCACCACGCTCAACGAGATCGCGCGACAGTCGGCGGTGGGCATGATGCTGCAAGAAGACAAATTGCCGGTCCGTGAGCAGGTCAGGGCGGCCTGTGAATTCCTCGGACTCGACCCGCTATACGTCGCCAACGAAGGCAAGCTCGCGGCGATCTGCGCGCCAGAGGATGCCGAGCGCCTGCTGCAGGCGATGTGCGCGCATCCGTTGGGACGCGATGCCGCCATCGTGGGCGAGGTGATCGAAGACCCGTACCATTTCGTGCAGATGGAGACCGCGTTCGGCGGACGGCGCGTGGTCGACTGGCTGACCGGCGAACAGTTGCCGCGGATTTGTTAAACCCTGAAAACACACTTCACCACGAAGAACACAGAGAACACGAAGATAAATCATGGTGCCGCACGTTAATACACATTCACCAGAAAGGTTTAAAGAATCAGCTTGTTTCTCTTCGCGTTCTTCGTGTCCTTCGTGGTTTAACGTATGAAAATTCTGTTCCTTACCCACAGCTTCAACAGCCTGGCGCAGCGCCTGTATATCGAGCTGGTGCGGCGCGGGCACGAGATATCCATCGAGTTCGACATCAATGATGCGGTCACGGTGCAGGCGGTCGATCTGTATTGTCCCGAGCTTATCGTCGCACCGTTCCTCAAGCGCATCATTCCCGAGGCGGTGTGGCGCAACCACACCTGTTTCGTGGTGCATCCCGGCATCGTCGGCGACCGCGGGCCGTCGGCGCTGGACTGGGCGATCATGCGCGGTTGTGCGGAATGGGGCGTCACGGTGTTGCAGGCGAGCGGCGAGATGGACGCGGGCGACATCTGGGCGGCGGAAACTTTCCCGATGCGGCTGGCGAAGAAGAGCAGCCTGTACCGCAACGAGGTAGCGGAGGCGGCGGTGCGCGCGGTGCTGGCGGCGGTGGAGCGTTATCAGTCAGGCAATTACAAACCGATGCCGCTGGATTATTCCCGGCCCGAGGTGCTTGGCCGCTTGCATATGCCAATCAAACAGGCCGACCGTACCATCGACTGGGACCGCGACGACACGCGCATGGTGCTGAGGAAAATCCACGCCGCCGACGGCTTCCCGGGCGTGCTCGACACGCTGTACGAAGGTGCCTATTACCTGTTCGATGCCTGCGCCGAGGACACGCTGCGCGGCAGCCAGCCGGGCGCGATCATCGCGCAACGCAACGGCGCGATCTGCCGCGCCACGCGCGACGGCGCGGTGTGGATTGGCCACCTGAAGCGCAAGAGCGAAGGCGATCAGGGACTCAAGTTACCCGCCGCGCTGGCGCTGGGCGAGCACCTTGCCGACGTGCCGGAAGCACCGCTCGATCCGTTTGCGCCACCCGCAGGCGAGACTTATCGCGACATCTGGTTCGAGCAGAAGAACAACGTCGGCTACCTGCATTTCGCGTTCTACAACGGCGCGATGAGCAGCGAGCAGTGCGAGCGGCTGCGCGAGGCTTACCTGGCCGCCACGCAACGCAACGTGCGCGTGATCGTGCTGATGGGCGGCGCGGACTTCTGGTCGAACGGCATCCATCTCAACTGCATCGAAGCCGCCGCGAGCCCGGCGGACGAATCCTGGCGCAACATCAACGCGATGAACGACCTGACGCGCGCCATCGCCACCACTGCCACACAGCTCACTGTCGCCGCATTGCAGGGCAACGCCGGGGCGGGCGGCGTGTTCCTGTCGCTCGCGGCGGATCGCGTCTATGCGCGCGAGGGCGTGGTGTTCAACCCGCACTACAAGGGCATGGGCAACCTGTACGGCTCGGAATACTGGACTTACCTGCTGCCGAGGCGCGTGGGCGAGGCGAGGGCGGCAGCGTTGACGCAGAACCGCTTGCCGGTTGGCGCGGCGGAAGCACGCGAGATGGGCCTGATCGACGGCTGCTTCGGAACGGATCGGGAAGAGTTTCTCGCGAGGATCGAGCAGATCGCCGAAGGGCTGGTCGCCAGCCCGGATTACCCCGCGCTATTGCGCGAGAAGGTCGCGCGGCGCGAACGCGACGAGCGGGAAAAACCGCTGGATGCCTACCGCGCCGAGGAACTGCAACACATGAAGCTCAATTTCTACGGCTTCGATCCCAGCTACCACGTGGCGCGCTACAACTTCGTGTACAAGATTCCGCACGCCTGGACGCCGCTGTATCTCGCGCGGCACCGTGCGCTGGCAAGAGAAAGCTAATCACACCCCCAGCGATTTCAAACCTACCCATGCCTGCCCCAGCGCCAGCCCTCCGTCGTTGGGCGGCGCGAGCCGTGCCTGCAGGGCTTCGAGTCCGGCGGCCTGCAACAGGCCGGCCAGTTCGGCGCTCAGGATGCGGTTGAGGAAACAGCCGCCGCCCAGCGCGATCCTGCTTAGTCCCTGCTGTTGCGCTTCAGGAATGACCCACGCGGCAAGCCCCGCCGCCACGGTGGCATGGAACAGGCTCGCGCCTTCTCCTGCGTCGCGGCAGTCCGCGAGCCGGTCCAGCAGCGGCAGGAAGCTCAGCGTCCCGCCGTCGATGACGAAGCCTCCCGCGAGCGGCGCGGTGCGGCCGTGCTGCGTGGCCAGGCCTTCAAGCAGCATCGCGGCCTGCCCTTCGAAACCGCTGCGGCTTTTCACGCCGAGCAGGCCAGCCGCTGCATCGAACAGCCGGCCGCAGCTCGAAGTCTGTGCAACATTTCTGCCGCGCTCGAGCAGCTCGGTCAGCATGGGCGCGGCCGGCTCGGCGAAGCGCGCCGGGATTTCTCCGCCGCGCCCGAGGGCGGACAAGGCAGCCGCCGCCATGCGCCATGGTTCGCGCGCGGCGCGGTCGCCGCCAGGCAGCGCCAGGGAGAAGAGGTGGCCGAGCCTCTCCATCTTCGCTCCGTCCACGCGCAGCAGTTCGCCGCCCCATGCGGCGCCGTCCGTCCCGAGTCCCACGCCGTCTAAAGCCACCCCCAGCACCGGTTCCAGTATTCCGTGCTCGGCGGCTACCGCGCCGATATGGGCGTGGTGGTGCTGCACGGCCAGGGCAGGGATGCCGTGCTTTGCGGCATAGGCTGCGGCGAAGCGCGAGCTGAAAAAATCGGGATGCAGGTCGTGAATCACCAGTTCGGGTTCGATTTCGAGGACGTTCAACAAATGTTCGACGGTCTGCTCCAGCGCTATGCAGCTTGCGGCGTTGTCGAGCTCGCCGACATGCTGCGACAGGAACGCCTCGCTTCCCCGGGTAACGCAGATGGTGTTCTTGAAGAAGCCGCCGGCCGCGAGCACGGCCGGGCCGGAAATGCCCAACTGAACCGGCGCGGGAGTGTAGCCGCGGCCGCGGCGGATGAAGGCCGGCGCCTGTCCCGAGAGCCTGAGCACGCTGTCGTCGGCACGCAGCAGGATGTCGCGGTCGTGAACCAGGAAGCCGTCGGCGATGCCCTTGAGGCGTAGCACGGCCTCTTCGTTGCGATGCACCAGCGGCTCGCCGCCGGGATTCGCCGAGGTGCAGACCAGCAGGAAGGGTGACGGCTCCGCCAGCCAGTCGTTGCCTGCCGGGCGGCCCGCTGCCTCGTGGAACAGCAGGTAGTGCAGCGGCGTGTAGGGCAGCAGCACGCCGAGCTCGGGCAGGCCGTCAGCGACGCCGTGCAGCTCGCCGATTTTCTCGATCAGCACGATGGGCCGCTCTGCGCCTTGCAGCAGCGTGAGTTCGTCCGCACTGCATTGTGCGAGGCCCGCGAGCGAGGCGGCGTTCAGCGCCATCACCGCGAAAGGCTTTTCCTCGCGCGCCTTGCGCTGCCGCAGGCGCGCGACCGCCGCGGAATTTCTCGCGTCGCACATCAGGTGGAAGCCGCCCAGTCCCTTCACTGCGAGTATCTCGCCCGCCTGTAGCCTTGCGACGGCGGCGGCGATTACGTCATCTGTAGCAACCGCTTCACCGCTGGCATCGAGCAGCGCCAGTTGCGGGCCGCATGCCGGGCAGGCATTGGCCTCGGCGTGGAAGCGGCGATCTGTGGGGTTGCGGTACTCGGCGAGGCATTCCGGGCACTGGGGGAATTTCGCCATCGAGGTGTGTGCGCGGTCGTAGGGCAGCCGTGCCGCGATGGTGTAGCGCGGGCCGCAATGCGTGCAGTTGATGAACGGGTAACGGTAGCGGCGGTCGTCAGGGGAAAAGAGTTCGGCGAGGCAATCGCGGCAGATGGCGGTGTCCGGCGCGATCCGCGTCGCGACCGCGCCGCCTTCGCTTTCCAGGATGGTGAAACCATGACAAGGCTCGGGGGCGGCGCTTTCCACCGTCACCCCCGCGATGCGCGCGAGCGGCGGGGGCTCCAGGTGTAGTTTGCGCAGCATGGCTTCCACTTTTTCGCCGGGGCCCTGCACCTCGATTGCCACCCCCGCGCCGCAGTTGCGCACCCAGCCCGACAGGCCGAGCTCCGTAGCGAGCCGGAAGACGAACGGGCGGAAGCCGACTCCCTGAACCTGGCCGCGCACCTGCACGCGGCAGCGGGTCAGGGTTTCGGCGGCAAGGGCGGCGCGCATCCTCAACCGGCTGCGGGTTCTGCAGCTTCCTGCTTCAGGGTGACGGAGGCCAGCCGCTCCTCCAGCCAGCCCAGCCACTCTTCCATGCCTTCGCCGGAGCGCGCGGAGGTGACGATTACCCGGATGCCGGGGTTGATGCGGCGCGCATATTCGATGGCGAGCGGGGCGTTGAAGTCGAGGTGGGGCAGGAGGTCGGCCTTGTTGAGCAGCATCAGGCCGGCGGCGGCGAACATGTCCGGATACTTGAGCGGCTTGTCCTCGCCTTCGGTCACCGAGAGGATCGCCACCTTGTGCGCCTCGCCGAGGTCGAAGGCAGCGGGGCAGACCAGGTTGCCGACGTTCTCGATCAGCAGCAGGCTGTTGTCCCTGGGCCGCAACCGTTCCATCGCATGGCCGATCATGTGCGCGTCGAGATGGCAGCCGCGCCCGGTGTTGATCTGCAGCGCGGGAACGCCGGTGGCGCGGATGCGGTCCGCATCGAGCGAGGTCTGCTGGTCGCCCTCAATCACGCAGACCGGATGGCGCTCCTTCAGGGCATCGATGGTGCGCACCAGCAGCGTGGTCTTGCCGGAGCCCGGGCTGGAAACCAGGTTGAGCGCGAAAATTCCGTGTTCGCGGAAGTAGTCGCGGTTTGTGCTGGCGTAGGCGTCGTTCTTGGCGAGGATGTTCTGCTCGACCTTGATCATGCGCGCCTGGCTCATCCCGGCGGCGTGCGCCCGCGCGGATCCCAGCCCGTAGTGCAGGTCGTGCCTGTGGCGATGTGCGCCGCGATGGGAATGCGTCGTGCCGTCGGCATGGGTATGCTCATGCTCCCCGCTGCCTTCGATTTTTACATCATGACTGCTGCAACCGCACACCGTGCACATGGTTCCTCCTGTTTCACTTCTTTTGCGCGTCGGCTAGGCCACCGCCAGATAGACGCCGCACAGCGCGATGCCCGATCCTGCCAGGCGCATGAGTTGGTTGCGTGTCCGATGCCACTGCATCCCCAGGCCTAATGCGATGCCGGCAATGTGCAGCGACATTGTAGTCAGCATAAATCCCAGCGCGTAAGACATCCCGGAAGCCCATGCAG
The DNA here is from genome assembly GCA_964401425.1 of uncultured Gallionella sp. GTDB lineage: Bacteria > Pseudomonadota > Gammaproteobacteria > Burkholderiales > Gallionellaceae > Gallionella. The sequence goes on from CAYNYH010000006.1 coordinate 32,628, forward strand.
GCATCTCGGCACCATGTGCATGCCCATGCCACAGCGCGAACAGCCCGACCATGCCGCTGCCCAGCCAGAGCGGCAGGCGGATCGAGGCTGCGATCAGGACGCCCAGCAGCAGTATGGACAGCACGATACCCTGCTCGACAAAGGGCAGGCGGATACCCAGCACCGGCAATGCGCCGCCCAGCACCATCACGCCGACGAAAGTAAGCGGTACCGCCCACATGGAGCGTCCGCCCATCTGCGCTGCCCATAGTCCCACCGCGAGCATGGCACAGGCATGGTCCAGGCCGCTGGCCGGATGCGCCAAGCCATGCAAAAAACTGCTGGTTTCTCCGATACCGACATGGGCATAGGCGAGAGACGGCAGCAACACGCCGGTCGCAATGGCCGGCGCCGAGCGCAGCAAAACAGATTTGTTCATGAATCCTCCGCAGCAATTTTCAGGACGGTTTCTTATTCAATTTCCAGTTCTTTGACGCGCATGGCCATGCCTTCGGACACCTGCAAGCGGAAGCCGCCACAGGCCGGACAGGGATCGTAGCGCGCCGTGAGCGGCACTTTGAGATTGCAATCGGAACACCAGGCGCTGCCTTCCTGCTCGATGATATCCAGCACAGCGCCTTCGGCCGGCGTGCCTTGCACTACCGCATCGAAGCAGAACCGCATTGCTTCGGGTTCGACGGCGGACAGCTTGCCGATTTCCAGACGCACCATTTTGATCCGCTGGCCGCCCTCCTTGAAGAGGCAGTCTTTAATCAGATCGAGCACGCTTTCGGCTAGCGCCATTTCATGCATACGCCCCCCCGTGTGGATGTGCCAATAGTTTCGGCTCGGTTCGCGGAAAGATGGACACTATTTTTCGCTGCTAATTGCGGGCAGCAGTTTCAGTATCCAGAATCGCGTAGATGTGAAGCTTACCTTCAGCCGCTACGATGCGTAAGTATTTCATATTCGGCGTCGCGCCGGCTATGCTTCAATATCGTGATGCTGTTGTTTTTGAGGAATGAAGGTACATCAGGCGGCTCTGCCGGGTGGGGCAGACCCTGTCCTTTGGCTTTTCGGGCGGGGTACATCGAAGGGGGTGGTAAACCCGTAATGGTCGTCGGGGGCAATATCCTCGTTGGCATTACCCAGCGCCTCCCGATCAATTTTCTGGTTGAAGAAAAAATTATATCCGCGCATTTGCTCTTCGAGCACTTCCGGATGCTCTTCCAGGTAGTGGCCCATGAAAGCTGTGAATTCGGAAACGTAATCCTTATCCATCTCCTGATCCTTTTCTGAACGATGAATCATGTTTCCCATGCTGCTCAGTCGGTTGGTGCGATGGCAAGGAATTGGCTATCTTGAATCCGGCACTTTCATGGCTGATTTCATGACTCGAGAGCCGTTCAGAGGGTGTTAACAATATTGGATGCTTGCTTACCCTTGAGCCCTTGCACCACGTCATAGATGACTCTTTGGCCTTCCTGGAGCGACTTGAAGCCGCTCATGTTGATCGCCGAAAAGTGCGCGAACAAATCCGCACCCCCATTATCAGGAGTGACAAAGCCAAAACCCTTTGCATCGTTAAACCATTTAACTGTGCCGGTTGCCATGTTGTCGTTTCCTTTCCTTCTGAAAAATGTGAAATATTCCGCATGAATATTTGAATCCGGGATTGCACGCGGGTTGATGCGGAAAAATGCTGTTGCCCCGGATCGCGCTATGACTTGAGCTCAGGGATCGCCACTGCGCAAGCCGCGCTTATCAATATAGGCTTACGCCACCCCAAGACAATAAGGTATATCCCTGCTTTACGTGGTAGGTGCATACCCGAGGCAAGGCGCTGCTTCCAATAGAAGAACGCAAGTGCGAGATTGTTTGCCACGCAGGGATTGCGACGCTATCGCTCGCGCCGAGGTGATCTGCGTGGGCGGTGGCTCCCCATGGGTAGCATGCGGATTTGTACGGAGGGTAATGTAAACCAGTGATGTCTGGTCGATTAACCTGGATATTCCGGAGGAATACTCCGGGCTGGCTCATCAGTGGCGGCATGCGCCAATTGCCCGGCTATTGCCGGATTGAGGTACTGGCCCGTCTCGATGGTTTTTCGAATGGCTTCCAGCAGAACATGCGGCGGGGAGTCCTTGGTGATATAGCCGGATGCGCCAGCCTTCATGGCGCGCAATACGACCTGGGTTTCATTGTGCATGCTGAGCACCAGAATCCGCAGGCCGGGATAGACGCTCTTGATATGCGCGATCAAATCCTCGCCGGATATGCCGGGCATGGCCATATCGAGCAACAGCAGGTCGGCGGAGACGGAGCGCAACTTTTCCAGCAATTCAGCACCATTGGCCGCCTCGGCAACGACTTCAATGCCGGGCGACATTCCCAGGTACTGAACCAGTCCCGCGCGAACCAGTTCATGGTCATCGGTTACTAACAGGCGAATCGTCATCGATGCGGAGCATATCGAGTGTCAGCATGAGGCCGGATTAAAGCCCGTTTTGATTCCAGGCGCAACAGTTTTCTGTGGGGTATTCCCGTAATTTTTCTGTGGGATATTCCCGTGCGGCGTCATGCGCAGAGGTGCGGTGACGAACATATTTGCGAAGCGCTCACTGTTATAATCAGGCACGCATTATTTTCTGGATACGGCACAATCATTAACGCCGAAATAATTTGGCGTCGCTTCAGCACCGGCGAATCGGTACAACAAGAATGGATATTCATAAAATCATCAACCTGGTACCGGGGATCGTCTACCAATTCCGGTTGCGTCCCGATGGCAGTGCCTGTGTTCCCTATGCCAGCGAAGCCGCCCGCGAGATATACCGGCTTGACCCGGCAGAACTTCGCGAAGATGCGTCCCAGGTATTTATCCATGTCCATCCGGATGATCTGGAAAGCCACCTGGCCTCCATCCTGGCATCGGCGCGCGATTTGACGCCGTGGCAGAACGAATACCGGCTGAAGTTTGACGATGGCACGGTGCGCTGGCTCTACGGCAATGCACTGCCGCAGCGCGAAGCAGACGGTTCCACCCTCTGGCATGGGTTCATCACCGACATTACCGGGCGCAAGAATAGCGAGGAACGCCTCCGGCAAAGCGAGGAGAAGCTGCGAGCCTATCTGGACAACATCTCCGACACTATCTGGCTGATCGACGCGAACCTGAATATGGCCTATGTATCGCCCAGTGTCACGCGTTTGCTGGGCGTTTTACCCGAGGAACTGATCGGCCGGCCAAGCGCTCTTGTCATCCATCCGCACGACATGGATGTTATAAATGATGCACAGCGTTATGTGATGGAGCATCCCGGCGAGCCGCACACGATCCAGTACCGGGTCAGCCACAAGGATGGCCGCTGGATTCATGTGGAGAGCACCGGCGTGAACATGCTGGGCAATCCGTTGATCAATGGCGTGCTCGTCACCATGCGGGATATCACCGAGCGCAAAAACATTGAAAATGAACTGAAGCAAACCAAGGAGCGATACGACTTTGCCACAGAGATTGGTAAAGTTGGAACCTGGGACTGGAACCCGGTTACGGGCGAGCTGATCTGGAGCGATGAGACGTTCCGGCTTATGGAACTTGCGCCGGGCTCGGTCACACCTTCCTATGAATTGTTCCTGGGTAAAGTGCATGCGGACGACAGAGTGTTTCTTGATAGTGCCGTTCAAGCGGCTCTGTGCGACAAAAAACAGTATGTCCTGGATTGCAGGATAGTCTCCGATAGCGGAGAGGAGTTGACATGCCATGTCAACGGAAAGGTTGAATTTGATGCAAAAGGTCAACCGATTCGCATGCTGGGAACGATTCAAGACATCACCGATCGCAAGAGAGGAGAGGAACGCCTCCGGCAAAGCGAAGCGAACCAGCGTGCCATCCTGGATAATTCACCCTATCTGACATGGTTGAAAGATACTGAAGGCCGCTATCTCAAGGTAAACAAGGCTTATGCCGATTATGCACGGCTGAAAGATGCCCAGCAGGCTATCGGAATGACCGATTTCGACCTCTGGCCCAGAGATCTGGCGGAGAAATACCGTGCCGATGATGTCGAGGTAATGGCCTCTCGCCAGCAGAAGCGTTTCGAGGAACCATCGATTGACGGCGAACAAAGACACTGGGTGGAAACCTTCAAGAGCCCGGTCATCGACGAGAGCGGCCATATGCTGGGTACGGTCGGTTTTGCGCGCGACATCACCGAACGCAAGCGGGCCGAGGAACAGATACGCAACCTGGCTTTCTATGACGAATTGACCCAGCTGCCCAACCGCCGCCTGCTCGACGACCGGCTCAGGCAGGCAATGGCTGCCAGCAAGCGCAGCGGCCTGTATGGCGCATTGATGTTCCTCGACCTGGATAATTTCAAACCCCTCAATGATACATATGGCCATGATGTGGGCGATTCGCTGCTGGTGGAAGCGGCGCGCCGTATTACCGGCTGCGTGCGCAAGGCGGACACCGTCTCGCGTTTCGGCGGCGATGAATTCGTGGTGATGCTCGGCGAACTGGATGCGGATAGAACCGGATCCATCGCGCAGGCGAGCATCGTCGCGGAGAAAATCCGCACCATCCTGGCCGAGCCTTATGTCCTGCAATTCCATCGGGAGGGCCACGCCGAAACCATTGTCGAGCACCACTGCACGTCGAGCATCGGCGTGGCATTGTTCATTAGCCATGAAGCCAGTCCGGAAAACGTTCTCAAATGGGCGGATATGGCGATGTATCAGGCCAAGGAGGGCGGGCGCAACCTGATCCGGTTCTTCAATTCGGAATCTTGATGAAACGCTAAAAAAAACCTGGCGGAGCAAAGCTGGCAGGAAATTACCGAATGAACGAAGAATTACAGGACGAACATTATTTGCGGGCGGTTACCGAGCTTGGCGATACCCGCAAGATAGTCGCCGGCCGCGACATTTACTCGCAGGGCGGGATCAAGCTGGTTGCGTCGGGTGTTCATATCACAAGCAATCTGTATGAACGGCTGGTCAGGCATAAAATGCTGCCGCCATTGGATATGGCCCTGTCGATCGAAAATATGCTTGACCAGAAAGCCATCTTGCAAGATGTGCTTGACCTGATCCAGGCGAATGACAAGTTGAAAGGAATGGCAGATGCCATCGGCAAGGATGGAGGCTATCGCCGGGTCATTCTTGCCATCCAGCTTCCCGCTCCGCTGGCTTTCAAGTTGACGGTGGCGCGCGAGAAATACCGTCGCATCTACCAGCACAGCCTGTTGCTGCTAGCCATAAGCGTCTATCTCGCCCGCTGTGACGGGATGAATTTACAGGAAAAAGAATGGGTGGCCACAGCGGCGTTATTCCATGACATCGGCTTGTTGCATATTGATCCAAAACTGCTTGAACCCTCGCATGTGATGAGCACCGACGAGAGGCGGCACCTCTATACCCATCCCCTGACCGCCTACCTGTTGCTATGCGAATTTCCTGAATTGCCACAGCATATTGCCGACGCCGTGCTCGAACATCACGAACGGATGGACGGCAGCGGTTACCCGCGTGGTTTGCACGGGGAAAAAATCAGCCGGTACGGCCAGATACTGGCGGTCATGGAGCTTGCTGCAAAGGCGCTTGATCCCAACCATCCGGATATGCCGTGGAAAAAGCTGGAGGTGATGCTCAAGCTGAATTCCAGGCGGTATGGGCAAGGATTGATCGGGCATTTGAATATCTTCCGGGACGATCCTGCCGCCGAGGAGCCATCGGACAGCAACGATCCGGAGCGCCTCATTGCGCAAGTCAGGCTGATTGCGAAACTGTTTGAAGATTTCAATCTGCATTCCGATGATAGCTGCCGTGACAAGGTTTTCGATTTTGCCCAAACACGCTTGGCCGGATTGAAGCTGGAGCTGTCCGATGCGGGGTTCGATCCACGCGACCCTGAGGGATTGATACAGCTTTTGACCGATGATCCGGAGTGTATGTCAGAGTATGCCTCGCTGCTGAACGAAGCGCTTTGGCGGTTTAAGTCGTTGGTGCTGGAAATTTCGCGACATTGGCCCAAAGAAGCCGAACAATATGATCGTGAGCCGGAAAAGCCGGAGCATGTCTGGCTGAATGAAATGAAACTATTATTGCTTTCTGCGTAGGATAGGCTTGTCTGGCACGCAGGGTTGAAAATTCCCATACGATCCCCAAATAGCTGGATGACTTTTATCAATAAACCGGAGCAAACATGACTGAAAACGCAACAACCAGCCGCGAGACCCTGGGCTTCCAGGCCGAGGTCAAGCAACTGCTGCAGTTGATGATCCACTCGCTATATTCCAACCGCGAGATTTTCCTGCGCGAACTGATCTCCAACGCCTCAGACGCATGCGACAAGCTGCGCTTCGAGGGGCTGCACAACGCGGCCTTGTTCGAGAACGAATCGGACATGAATATCCGCATCGCCTACGACAAGGACGCGCGCACGCTGACCATCGCGGACAACGGCATCGGCATGAACCGCGACGAGGTCATCGCCAACCTCGGCACCATCG
>CAYNYH010000007.1:0-36946 GCA_964401425.1 uncultured Gallionella sp.
CAGTGATCCGCTGTTGCTGGAGCGCATTCTGGCGAATCTGGTCAGTAATGCCATACGCTATACCTACCAGAACGGCAGCGTAATGGTTGCATGCCGTCGTCGAGGGGATTCCTTACGCATCGAGGTGCGCGACAACGGCGTCGGCATTTCAAAAGCCGATCAGGGCAACGTATTCCGCGAGTTTTTCCAGTTGGCGCAGCCGCAATTGGACACCAGTAAGGGGCTGGGATTAGGGTTGGCTATTGTGGACCGCCTGGTGAAATTGCTCAGGCATCGTATCGAATTGATCTCTGCGCCCGGTAAGGGGTCCGTGTTCGCTCTGGAAGTGCCGATTGCGTCCATCCCCGGCAGGCAACCCGTGGCGGCGGTACAGGCTTCAGCCGACCTCAATCGGGAGGTTGAGAAATTACCCTTGGCCGGAAAAAGGTTGCTGATCGTCGATGACGACGCAGCGGTGTTATCCAGTACAGCCTTCATCCTGTCTTCCTGGGGTTGCCAAGTAAGTGCGGCCGCATCGATAGCGCAGGTAGAGCAATTCATGCGCGACGGAGTTGAATGGGACTTGATCATCAGTGACTACCAACTGGAAAACAATACGAACGGCATCGACGTCATTAATCTGGTGCGCCGACACCAGAATCAGCAGATACCCTGTATTTTAATCAGCGGGGATATCAGTCAGACTGTTCTGAAGCTGGCCAGCGTAAGCGGGCATCATTTGTTGCACAAACCCGTCAGGCCGGCCAAGCTCAGGTCGCTGATTGTGCACTTGCTACAGAGTAGTGCGCATCAGAGTTGAACTAGGGTTGGATTAAACGGCATTACTGCCCAGCACATCCTCCTTGACATTCGCATAATGTATATTATGTCAAATGACGGATGGTGTGCTTTCAATGGATATTCAATCGGTTGTAAATATCACTTCCCACCTATCAAGGCTGATGGCTATAAGGGAACCGCTCATGTTCGGCGGACATACTGGTCAGCGTTTGAGTGCATTCCTGGCTGACCTGCGGCCACGTAAATCGCCATTCCCAATTTCCCGTCGGGTGCCCTGGGAAGTTCATTCGGTGTTCACTCGGCAATCCGAGGACATCCTGCATAGGGAAAATGATAGTGTTAGCTACCGAAGCCGAGAGCGCCCGCATCATGTCCCACTGAATGGCGTGTCCATCACTCTTCAGGTACTGTAGCGCAAAGGCTTTTTCATTGGCAGACGCCGTATTCCACCAGCCTATGGTGGTATCGTTGTCATGAGTTCCGGTATAGGCAACGGTATTCTGAATATAGTGATGCGGCAGGAAAAGATTGGCTTCACCCTCCGCAAAGGCGAAATGCAGAACGCGCATACCTGGCAGCCCGAATTTATCTCGAAGTTCGACTACATCGGGGGTAATCACCCCCAGGTCCTCGGCAATAATGGGCAGGTATGGGAAGCTTTGCTGCAATGCATTCAATAAGTTACTCCCCGGAACAGGCACCCATTTCCCGTGGATGGCGTTGGGAGCATTGGCGGGTATCTCCCAGTAGGCGGCAAACCCCCGGAAATGGTCGACGCGCACAAGATCGGCAAGATGCAACGCATGCCGCATACGCGCCACCCACCATGCAAAACCTGTTTTTTCATGGGTTTCCCAGCAGTAGACGGGATTGCCCCATAACTGCCCTGTTTCGCTGAAATAGTCAGGGGGCACCCCGGCAACTACCAATGGACGCCCGTTTTCATCCAGCTTGAATAATTCCTGGTGCGCCCAGACGTCGGCGCATTGGTAGGCAACAAAAATCGGCACATCGCCGATAATCCATATTCCATGCGAGTTGGCATATTCTTTCAATCTGGACCACTGGTGCGCGAAACGCCATTGGCAGAATTTCCAGAAGCCGATCTCATCGGCATACTCTCTCTTGGCCCTGCTTAACGCCTGATCGTCCCGGCGAACCAATTCGCTTGGCCAGAGGTTCCATTCCTGATGGTTGCGATGTTCGGTAATCGCCATGAACAGCGCGTAGTCATCAAGCCAGGCTTTTTCGTCTTCGCAAAATTCTTCATATTCACGTCGCATTTCATTGTTTAACGAGAAGAATTTGTTTGCGGCACGACGCAGGCGCTCCATGCGGAAGGGGTGCACCAGTGCGAAATCAACCCGGTCGGCACTGAATTCCGGCAGGGGTTCCAGATCCCCCTGCTCCAGCCACCCGTACTTTGCCAACTCGTCGAGGTCGATCAGCAGAACATTGCCGGCAAAGGCGGATTTACACATATAGGGAGAATTGCCGGGGCCGATCTCGCCCAGCGGCAGGACCTGCCAATAGGTCTGGCCCGCACTTTTCAGCCAATCGACAAACCGGTACGCATCTTCCCCCAGATCGCCAGCACCAAACCTGCCGGGAAGCGAGGTGGGATGAAGCAGTATGCCGCTTGCTCGCATGTTTAGCATAGGCGTGTCAGGATTAGATCATTGGGAAATGGCACTCACAGCCCACGCTTATTCGGACGCACGCCGCATTGCCCCGCCCGCCTCGGGAGTTCCCCTCCCCTGGCTGATCTGCTCCGATAAATTCAGCGGAGGCGGCAATTTCAGCAGGCGATACAATTCGGCCAGATTATGGCGGAACAGGCGGTCGAAACTGGCCACCGAGTGTGCGGGATTGTAATCGCCAAACCACCAGAACCAGTCGGAACTCTCGCAGGAACATAGCTGCCTCTCGGCCGCTTCCTGCTCCGCCGGGCTGAGCCGGCCGCTGGACATGACCATATCGAAGCTCTGCTTGGCGACGCACAGCAAATCCCATGCACGGTTCTTGTCGGGTGAGCCTATCCAGGTCGAGAAGTTGCCATAGACCCAGCTGCCCGCAACAATATTTCCAAGGCTGCGTGTTTGGGCGTAGTCGGCCGCATGGCGCGCTTTTCCCTGTTTTTCGAGGTAATCGCTGTAGGTGGTAGTGCGTATCTGCTCATGGTTTTCTAGGGTCGTATAAAGCTCGTCGATGAAATAGAAACCGTTGTAAGGATAATATTCCCAGGCATTTTCGCCATCCAGAATCACGCTCACCACGGGTGTCTCGCCTGCTGCAGCATGCTGCGCGATGCCCACGACTTGATCGATGAAGTGGTGCGCGGCGTCCTTGCCGTGCCAGCGCGAATATTCGAAGCCGATCAAATCGGACAGGCGGTCGTCGCGGAAGAAGCATTGCAGGCCATTGCCCCCCTTTTCCAGCCGATAAGGCCGGTACAGGTACTGGGCGCGTGCCGGAACGGTATGTTGCATCTGGCGCAGGCTGTTGACCAGCACGTTCTCGCCGCTGGCCGTCCAGCGGCAACCCTCGGCAGCCAGCACCTCCAGTGTTTCCGAAGAGATCGATCCCTCGGCCGGCCACATTCCCTGCGGTTCGGTGCCGAATCGTTCGCGATGGCTCTGCTTCGCCAGCCGGACATGCGCCGTCACGCGCGACCGTCCCTTGGGGTAATGCGGGGATTGGGGCAATGGCGCATCGGGCATTGCCTCCCTGGCGCTGGCAAAATCGATCAATAGCGGCGCCAGTGGGTGGTAATGCGGTGTGGCGGATATCTCGATCTGCCCCGCTTCGGCGAGCTTGCGGTAGCGCGGGATGACCCCGCTGATCAGATCGCCGATGAGTTCGAGCAATTGTTTGCGGTCTTCGTAGCTGAAGCCTGTGCCCTGGCTCATCAAACGCACTACCAGCTCATGCTCGCGGCGCACGCTCTCGCCGCACCACACCAGGTGATACCAGGTCAGCAGATCGGCCATGTACTGCCCCGACAAATAGGACAACACGACCTCCCCCCCTTCTTGCAGGCAGTTGTATAACTCCGAGAGGCGCTTGTAAGCCGGATAGGGAGCGATCATCTTGGTATGGTTGCTGCGGAAGCATGCATCAAGCACCAGTTGCCGCTGTTCCGGTGCCAGACCATGGAGATCCTCATGCGCCAGCAGGCGCAGCAAGGGGTCGCGCAACTGCCCGGTGGCGAACTGGCCAGCGTAGTCATCGAGCTGGTCGAGCAAAATCGGCACGAAATTCACCACGACGCGCACCTTGGGGTGCCGTTCGAGGTGATAGGCCATGTCGGTGTAATCCTTGATGGCATGCAGATAGGTCCACGGCAGCACGAAGTCGCCGCTGGAATAGTCGCGGTAATCCGGCTGGTGCATATGCCAGAGAAAAACCAGGTCAACAGGTTTTTTCATGGTGGTGTTTATTACTCACCGGATGCTGTGAACCTTCTGTCCGAGCATTTCCGGGGTGATGAGCGTCACGCCGTTCGGGCTGACATGGAAGCGCTTGCGGTCTTCTTCCGGATTGACGCCGACTTCCAGCCCTTCTGGGATCCTGCAGTTCTTGTCCACGATGACGCGCTTCAGCGTGACATGGCGCCCGACATGCACCTTGGGCAGCAGCACCGAGTCTTCGATGTTGCAATATCCGTCGATGCGCACATCTGAGAACAGCAGCGAGCGGCGCACCGTCGAGCCGCTGATAATGCACCCGCCGGAAACCAGCGAGTCGATGGCCATGCCGCGCCGGTCCTCATCGTCGAACACAAACTTGGCCGGCGGCAATTGCTCCTGATGCGTCCAGATCGGCCATTCCTGGTCATACATGTTCAGGTCGGGGATGACTTTGGTCAGCTCCATGTTGGCTTCCCAGTAGGCATCGATAGTCCCCACGTCGCGCCAATAGGGCCCCTTGCCGTCACCCATGCCCACGCAGCTTTCCCCGAAGCTTTGTGCAAAAACGCGATATCTCGGAACCATGTACGGGATCAAATCCTTGCCGAAGTCGTGGCTGGAATGTGGATCGTCGGCATCGCGGATCAGTTGTTCGAAGAGAAAGCGTGCGTTGAATACATAGATGCCCATGCTGGCCAGCGCCTTGTCCGGTTTGCCTGGAATGCATGCGGGCTGGGCGGGTTTTTCGTCGAATTTCACGACACGGTGGTTCTCGTCGATGCCCATCACGCCGAACGCGGTCGCATCGGCCACCGGCACCTCCAGGCAGGCAACGGTCATGTCGGCCTTTTTTTCGACATGCAGCGCAAGCAGCTTGCCGTAGTCCATTTTGTAGACATGATCTCCGGCCAGGAGCAGCACAAAATCGGGATCAGCCTCGCGCAGAATGTCGATGTTCTGGTACACCGCATCGGCAGTTCCCTGGTACCAGTGGTCTTCGCTGACGCGCTGCTGCGCAGGCAGCAGGGTAATGGATTCGCCAAATTGCCCGCTCAGGAACGACCAGCCGCGCTGAATGTGCTGGATCAGGCTGTGCGACTTGTATTGCGTCGCCACGCCGATGCGGCGGATGCCGGAATTCACGCAGTTGGACAGCACGAAATCGATGATGCGGAACTTGCCGCCGAAGGGAACTGCGGGCTTGGCGCGCCAGTCGGTCAGTTGATGCAGGCGGCTGCCGCGGCCGCCGGCCAGCACCATTGCATAGGTGTTCTTGGTGATGCGGCTGACAAAACGCGATGCCGGTTCCCCTGTGGCGAGGTGGTATTTTCTTTGCAGGTAACCCGGTTCAGCTTTCATTTGCTCTCCCTTATTTACCTTATTGCCGCGCCGCCATTATCGTTTACAATCGTTACATTAGACAAGAACAATGGTGGAACAGGTGAACATGCCGATCGAATCGCTGCTGCAAGCTCGTCTCCATGATCCATTCGGCCTGCTCGGTCTACACCGCGAAGGCACGGAGTGGGTTGTCAGGGTGTACGAACCGCATGCCACCGATGTCGAACTGCTGAATAACACCGGAGCCGCTGTGCTTAAGCGCATCCACCCTGCCGGGGTGTTCGAATGGCGCGGCAGCAGCGAACCTCCCCGCCCCTACCGCCTGCGCATGCGCTATGGCAGCGCGACCCATGAAGTTTACGATCCCTACCAGTTTCCGCCGCATATCTCCCCGCAGGATCTGTACCTGTTCAGTGAAGGCAAGCTGCGCCAAGGCTACCGGATGCTGGGTTCGCATGCCGTGGAGCTCAATGGCATCAAGGGGGTGCGCTTCGCGGTCTGGGCGCCGAACGCCGAGCGCGTCAGCGTGGTAGGCGAATTCAACCAGTGGGATGGCCGCATTCATCCGATGCGCTCGCTTGGCTCCAGCGGCGTGTGGGAACTGTTCATCCCGGAGATTCCGCAACATGCGCTGTACCGCTACGAGATCCGTAACCGCGCCACCGGGCATCTCCTGACCAAGACCGACCCCTACGCACAAGGCTACGAAATGCGCCCCGGCACGGCCGCCCTCGCCGCGCCGCCCAACCGGCACCGCTGGCAGGACAACGAATGGATGAAGCAGCGCGGGCAGTGGGACTGGCTGCACGGTGCGATCAGTATCTACGAAGTGCATGCCGGTTCGTGGAAGCGCCATCCCGACGGGCGCTTCTACACCTATGGCGAACTGGCCGCCGACCTCGTGCCCTACGTCAAGGGTATGGGCTACACGCATATCGAACTGCTGCCGATCTCCGAGCATCCGCTGGACGAATCCTGGGGCTACCAGACCACCGGCTATTTCGCGCCGACCAGCCGCTTCGGCTCGCCGGACGAGTTGCGCCACTTTGTCGATTGCTGCCACCAGGCTGGCATCGGCGTAATCCTCGACTGGGTGCCGGCGCACTTCCCCAAGGATGACTGGTCGCTGTCGCGCTTCGACGGCACGGCGCTGTATGAGCACGAAGACCCGCGCCTCGGCTTCCATGAGGAATGGGGCACGCATGTCTTCAATTACGGGCGCAACGAGGTAAAGAGCTTCCTGATGTCCAGCGCGCATTACTGGCTGGCCGAGTTCCACTTCGACGGCCTGCGCGTGGACGCGGTCGCCTCGATGCTGTACCTCGACTACTCGCGCAAGGAAGGCGAATGGATTCCCAATAAGTACGGCGGTCGCGAAAACCTCGAGGCGGTGGATTTCCTGCGCGAGATGAACATCATGGTGCACGAGGAATTCCCCGGCGCACTGACCTTTGCCGAAGAATCCACCGCATGGCCCGCCGTGTCGCGTCCCGTCTATCTCGGCGGGCTGGGCTTCTCGATCAAGTGGAACATGGGCTGGATGAACGACACGCTGAGCTATTTCCACCATGAGCCGGTGCATCGCCGCTATCACCACAACCAGCTCACCTTCGGCCAGCTTTACGCCTACACCGAAAACTTCGTGCTGCCGTTCTCGCACGACGAGGTCGTGCATGGCAAGGGTTCGCTGCTGTCCAAGATGCCCGGCGACGCCTGGCAGAAATTCGCCAACCTGCGCCTGCTGCTGACCTACCAGATGACCACGCCGGGCAAGAAGCTCAACTTCATGGGCAACGAAATCGCCCAAGGGCGCGAGTGGCAATCGGCATGGGAACTGGAATGGTGGCAGTTGGGCGAGGAAATGCATCGCGGCGTGCAGAACCTGATGCACGACCTCAACGAACTCTACCGCAGGCAGCCCGCGCTGTACGACCTGGATTTCCAGCATGAGGGTTTTTCCTGGATAGACTGCAACGATGCCGATCAATCGGTACTGTCCTACCAGCGGCGCGCGCGCGACGGTTCCGTTGCGATCGTCGCGCTGAACCTTACCCCCGTGCCGCGCAACCGCTACCGCATCGGCCTGCCGACGCAGGCGCGCTACCGCGAGGTACTGAACAGCGATTCGGAACATTACACGGGTGGCAACCTCGGCAACGCCGGCCTGATCCAGGCGGAACCTATCCCCTGGATGGGCCTGCCCTGCTCCGCCGAAATCGTCCTGCCACCGCTCGCGGGAGTCGTTCTGGTGCCGGAAGCCTGACTGTTTGCTGCTGACTTGAACCTATCATCATGTCCAAACTGACCTCATCCCCGGCTTGGCAGTCACTCAAGGCGCATCACGCCGCCATCGAGCCGCTGCCTATGCGCCAGATGTTCCGCGACGACCCGGCGCGCTTCGGCAAATTTTCGCTGCGGCTCGGCGACCTGCTGCTCGATTACTCCAAGAACCGCATCAGCGAGGAAACCGTCAGGCTGCTGGTGGCTTTGGCCGGGCAGGCCGGGTTGCCTGCCGCGATCGAACGCATGTTCGGCGGCGAGAAAATCAATTCCACCGAACGGCGCGCCGCCCTGCACACCGCGCTGCGCAACCGTTCCGGCAAGCCGGTTTATCTGGACGGGAAAGATGTCATGCCCGATGTGCGGCGCGTGCTGGGGCTGATGCGCCGCTTTTCCGATGCGGTGCGCAGCGGCACGCATTGCGGCCATACCGGCAAGCCGCTCAGCGACATCGTCAATATCGGTATCGGCGGCTCCGATCTTGGCCCATTGATGGCCTGCGAGGCACTCAGGCCTTATGGCAGCCCGAGGTTGCGCGCGCATTTCGTCTCCAATATCGACGGTACGCACCTCGCCGAGACGCTGAAAAAGCTGGACGCCGGGACCACGCTGTTCATTGTCAGCTCCAAGAGCTTCACCACCCAGGAGACCCTGACCAATGCGCGCTCGGCGCGCGCCTGGCTGGTCGAGAAACTCGGCGACGAGCGCGCCGTGGCAAAGCACTTCGCCGCCGTCTCCACCAACCTCGATGCCACCGGCCAGTTCGGCATCCTTCCGGAAAACGTCTTCGAGTTCTGGGACTGGGTCGGCGGGCGCTACTCCTTATGGTCGGCCATCGGCCTGCCGATCGCGCTGTACATCGGCATGGACCGCTTCGAGGAACTGCTGGGCGGCGCCTGCGCGATGGACGAGCATTTCCGCAGCGCGCCGCTGGAGCGGAACATGCCGGTGCTGCTGGGGCTGCTCGGCATCTGGTACGGCAACTTCTTCGGCGCGGCTTCCAACTCCGTGCTGCCCTACGACCAGTACCTGCACCGCTTCCCCGCCTACCTGCAGCAGCTGGAGATGGAGAGCAACGGCAAGCGCGTGGACCGCGACGGCAACGCGGTGGATTACGACACCGGCATGGTGGTGTGGGGCGAACCCGGCACCAACGGCCAGCACGCCTTCTACCAGCTCCTCCACCAGGGCACGCGCCTGATCCCGGCGGATTTCCTCGCGCCGCTGCACAGCCACAATCTCATCGGCGAGCACCACGCCATCCTGCTCGCCAACTGCCTCGCGCAGACCGAGGCGCTGATGCTCGGCAAGACCGCCGGGGAAGTGCGCGCCGAGCTCGAGGCGCAAGGCCTGCACGGCGAGGCGCTGGAAGCCCTGCTGCCGCACAAGGTATTCCCCGGCAACCGGCCGACCAACACCCTGCTCTTCGACCGGCTCGACCCGCACACCCTGGGGATGCTGATCGCCCTGTACGAGCACAAGGTGTTCGTGCAGAGCGTGGTGTGGAACATCAATCCGTTCGATCAATGGGGGGTGGAGCTGGGCAAGCAACTGGCCGGAAAAATCCTGCCCGAGCTGCGCGGTGCGGCGGCATCGGCGCATGATGCCTCGACCGCCGGGCTGATCGGCCACTTCCGCAAGCAGGTCCGGCCTGACTAAAAGCCTTTAGCCAGTAGGGTGGGCACGATTTTGTGCCCACGCGGATGCCCAATTACGTGGGCAGACGAAAGCCTTGTCTGCCCACCCTACGCGGCTTCTTCAAGCCGCCTTGACGCCCAGTTCGTCCGTATAGGGAACGGAACTCGGGTACTGGAAGGCGACCGGGCCGTCCGGCTGGGCGTTGAGGAACTGGCGGACGAAGGGATTCTCCGAATTGAACATTTTTCCGGTCTCGCCCTCCGCCACAACCACGCCGTCATGGATGAAGAACACGTAATCGGCGATCTTGAGCGATTCCGACAGGTCATAGGTCACCACCACCGAGGTCACGCCGAGCGCGTCGTTCAGCTTGCGGATCAGGTTCGCGATGGTGTTGAGCGAAATCGGGTCGAGGCCGGCGAAGGGCTCGTCGTAGACGATCAGCGCGGGGTCGGTGGCGATCGCCCGCGCCAGCGCCACGCGGCGCTCCATGCCGCCCGAAAGCTCGCCCGGCATCAGGTCGCGGGCGTTGCGCAGCCCCACCGCATGCAGCTTCATCAGCACCAGGTCGCGGATCATCTCCTCCGGAAGGTCGGTGTGCTCGCGCATCGGGAAGGCCAGGTTATCGAATACCGTGAGGTCGGTGAACAAACCGCTCACCTGGAACATCATGCCCATCTTCAGCCGCATCTCGAACAGCTCGTCGTTGCCGAGCTCGTGCACCACCTTGCCCATGAATTTCACGCTGCCTTTTGAAGGCTGCAACTGCCCGCCAAAATGGCGCAACAGGGTGGTCTTGCCGCAGCCGCTGCTGCCGAGGATGGCAACGATCTTGCCGCGCGGGATATTGAGGTTGATGCCCTTCAGCACCTCGCGGTTGTTGTAGGCGAAATGGAGGTCTTTGACCTCGATGATGTTTTCCGTAGCCGGATTTTCCATGGGCTGATCCAATATCTTTTCCTCTTCCGAGGTTGCCACGCGTTAAAATGGCGCCATTTTACGGGCAAGAGCATCTATTTGCCATGCCCGCCACCAAGCCGCCCATTTACCGATGACCTCCACCCCGCAGCAAATCCTGCACGACATCTTCGGCTATGCCGCCTTCCGCGGCGAGCAGCAGGCCATCGTCGAGCATGTCACGGCAGGCGGCGATGCGCTGGTGCTGATGCCCACTGGCGGCGGCAAATCGCTGTGCTACCAGATCCCCGCGCTGCTGCGGCCGGGTGCGGGCATCGTGGTGTCGCCGCTGATCGCGCTGATGCAGGATCAGGTGGACGCGCTCATCCAGCTCGGCGTGAAGGCGGCCTTCCTCAATTCCAGCATCAGTGCCGAGGCCGCGCGCGAGGTACAGGGCCGCCTGCTGCGCGGCGAACTCGACCTGCTCTACGTCGCCCCGGAACGCCTGCTGATGCCTGGCTTCCTGGCATTGCTTGATCAAGTACGCGCCTCCCCCTCTCCCTTGCAGGGAGAGGGTTGGGGAGAGGGTAGAAAAGTTAATACTTCCGGCATCGCCCTGTTCGCGATCGACGAGGCGCATTGCGTCTCGCAATGGGGGCACGACTTCCGCCCCGAGTACCGCGAACTGACGGTATTGCACGAACGCTTCCCCGAAGTGCCGCGCATCGCGCTCACCGCGACGGCGGATGCGCCGACGCGCGGCGAGATCGTCGAGCGGCTCGCGCTGGAAGAGGCGCGCCAGTTCGTCTCCAGCTTCGACCGCGCCAACATCCGCTATCGCGTCACGCAAAAATCCAATGCACGCAATCAGTTGCAGGAATTTCTTGAGGCGGAACATGCGAGCGATTCCGGCATCGTGTACTGCCTGTCGCGCAAAAAAGTGGAGGAAACCGCCGCTTGGCTGAAGGAGCGCGGCTGGGATGCACTGCCCTACCACGCCGGGCTGGATGCCGCGACGCGCAGCCAAAACCAGAGCCGCTTCCTGCGCGAGGAAGGCGTGGTGATGGTCGCGACCGTGGCGTTCGGCATGGGCATCGACAAGCCCAACGTGCGTTTCGTCGCGCACCTTGACCTGCCCAAGAGCATGGAAGGCTATTACCAGGAAACCGGCCGCGCCGGGCGCGACGGCCTGCCCGCCAACGCCTGGCTGGCCTATGGCCTGGGCGACGTGGTGTCGATGCGCCAGATGATAGCCGGCGGCGACGCCTCCGAGGAGCGCAAGCGGCTGGAGCGGCAGAAGCTCGACGCCCTGCTCGGCTACTGCGAATCTACCGCCTGCCGCCATCAGGCCCTGCTGCGCTATTTCGGCGAGGAACATCCGGGCGATTGCGGCGCATGTGACAACTGCCTGGAGCCGGTGGATACCTGGAATGCCACCGAGGCCGCGCAGATGGCGCTGTCCTGCGTTTACCGCACCGGACAGCGCTTCGGTGCTGGGCACCTGAGCGACGTGCTGATTGGCAAACTCACCGAGCGGGTCGAGAAATTCAATCACCACACCCTTTCTACCTTCGGCATCGGCAAGGAACTCAGCCCCGCGCAGTGGAGCGGCGTATACCGCCAACTGGTCGCGGGCGGCCTGCTGGAAGCCGACATCGAAGCCTACGGTGGCCTGAAGTTAACTCCAGCCGCGCGCCCGGTACTGCGCGGCGAGCAGGAAGTCTGGCTGCGCCGCGACGCCGACCCGGCCAAGCGCAAGGCACAGCGCGCCGAACGCAAAACCAAGTCGCGCGAGCCGTTCGCCGGCGCGAACGAAGATAGCCTCTGGCTCGCCCTCAAGGCCAAACGTACCGAGCTCGCCCGCGAACAGGGCGTGCCGCCCTACGTCATCTTCCACGACAGCACCCTGCTGGAAATCCTCAACCAGCGCCCTGCCACCCTCACTGAACTGGGCAAGATCAGCGGCGTCGGGCAGAACAAGCTGGCGCGCTATGGCGACGAATTCCTCAGGGTGATAGAGGATGAAGCGAATCGGCAATCTTCTTAGACAGTAAATTAAACTGTCCAAGCGCTAGCGCCGCTAAATAAAACATCATTTAACCGCAATTAGTTAAACGGTAAATTGCATGTCAAATTTCGCTTGACATGGACAGTGCGATGGTTTAAATAGGCAACTGTCTAAATTATGCCGGTGTACTGTCCAAATCATGTTGACCAGTTCCGAGGTAATGCAGGCCGCAAATATTTCCCGTGCCACGCTCAACAACTACATCGTGCAGGGGTTGCTGCCGCGCCCGCTGGTGAAGAACCCGGAACCCGGAGCTTCGACCCAGGCGCGGCAGATCGGCTACTTTCCCGACGAGGTAGTGGCGCGCCTCGAACGCATCCGGCAGCTGAAAAAGGACGGCTATGCCATGGCAGAAATCGTCCGGCAACTGGATGCCCTACCCATACAGGAGGCCCCGATGCAAGCACCCGAGACTGCCCATCCCCTTCTCCCCGAACCTGCGGCGCAGCCCGCAACAGCAGGTAAGGAGCTACACCCTGCTGCGTCGGCCCCTTCCCATCCGCTCCGGCTCACGATAGACCATATCCCCTGCCCCGCCTACATGGTCAACTACAACTTTGAGATCACCTGGTACAACGAAGCGGCGCGCACCGAGCTGCTGGGCGGATTCGACCGCCTGCCTGCAGACACCAAGGAACGCAACGCCTTGGCCTATCTGCTCAAGGGGCGGCTGGATGGGAGCGGCATAAACCACGAGGAGTTGCTCCAGTTCTATCTGCGGCTGGGCAAGGGGCGCTTTTCGCGCAACGACCTGATGAACGTGCTCACCGGCCATGCCGGTACTCCGGTCGCGCAGGCGGGAGAATCCCCGGCTGGGTCGCGCCCCGGCGGCATGCTGATGCAACTGCCGCTCACCCTGCGCCTGGAAGATGGCGAGCTTGCGCGCTACAACGTCTATGCCTCCTATTACCGCGAAGGCATCCTGCTCGTTTACCAGCCCTGCCACGCCGAAGGCGGCAGCGACAGCCTGTTGGGGCTGCTGGAGAGGCGCGATGAAGTGATCCGCAACCTGCTGAAGAAGCGCCTGCCGGTACTGACGGACGTCGCCGTGCTGGTCGCGGACCTGCAGAACTCGGTGCGCATCTGCACCGAACTGCCGCCGGAGGAATACTTCGAACTCATCAACCAGATCTGGTCCACCATGGAGCCCATCTTCCGCAAGTATTACGGCACCCACGGCAAGCATGTGGGCGACGGCATGGTGTACTACTTCTTCCCGCAGCCCGACTGCAACTACATCTTCAACGCGCTGGTGTGCGCGCAGGAGATGAAGGCCGCGATGCGCAGGATCAGCAAGGAATGGCAGTTGCGCAAGAGCTGGCTGAACGAGCTGTATCTCAATACCGGCCTCAACGAAGGGCAGGAATGGGTGGGCATCTTCCACATCGCCACCAAGGTGGAATTCACCGTGCTGGGCGACACCATCAACCATGCCGCGCGGCTGTCCGATTTTGCGCGCGGCGGCGCCATCTGGGCCACCAAGAGCCTGCTCGGCAAGCTGCCCGCCGGGGAGCGGCAGCGCGTGCAGTTCGGCATCCGCCGCCAGGACGCCGAGGGGCGCGAGGTATTCATCGGCGCGTCCTATTCACGCATCACCGAACTGGCGAACCTCGGCGCCCCGCGCAACGAGAAGCTGAGCGACATCGCGGCGCTGCCGGTGACGGAGATTGTGGAAGTCAGGGTTTGACGGGAAGCCGGGAGATGCACCCTGCCCTTTCGCGGTAGAAGCAAAATAACGTAGGGTGCGCTGTGCGCACCAATGTTAATGGTGCGTGGAACATGCATTTTTCGCTGTAGATATGCTCTGTCGCTCATGAATATGCCTACAGTGTAGTAGGCGGTAAAACGCCGGATATTGCGGCCTTTTATTCCCGCCGCCCCAGCACCTTCAGATACACCGCGCGGTACGCCTCGGCGCTGTGCTCCCAACTGAAATCCTTGCTCATGCAGTTCCGGCGCAGCGCTTTCCATTTGGCCTGGTCGTGGTAGAGGGTAATCGCGCGCCGGATCGCGGCGTACAGGTTTTCGGCGGTCATGCCGAGGAATGCAAAGCCGCTGGCTGTACCGTCCTCGAGCGTTTCCTCCGTACAGTCCACCACCGAGTCAGCCAGGCCGCCGGTGGCGTGCACGATCGGCGGGGTGCCGTAGCACTGGCTGTAGAGCTGGTTCAGGCCGCAGGGCTCGAAGCGCGACGGCATGACGAACAGGTCTGCCCCGGCTTCGATCAGGTGCGAGAGGTCTTCGCTGAAGCCGATATGCACGCCGATCTGGCCGGGGTATCTTTGCGGCAGGTCGCGCGCGGTCATTTCCATTTGTACTTCGCCGGTGCCGAGCATGGCCAGTTGCGCTGGCAATTCAGCCAGCAGCGGCGCGATTTCCAGCAGCAGGTCCAACCCCTTCTGGTGGGTGAGGCGGCTGACCACGCCGAGCAGCGGCACATCCGGATCGGGGTTCAGCCCCATCCTGCTCTGCAGCGCTTCCTTGTTGGCGGCCTTGCCGGCCATGCGTGCACGGCTGTATTTTTTGGCGAGGTGCGGGTCGGTCGCCGGGTTCCACTCTTCGGTGTCGATACCGTTGAGGATGCCGGTGAGCTCGTTGCGGCGCATGGCGAGCATGCCCTGCATGCCGAAGCCGAGCGGCTCCTTCTGTATCTCCTTGGCGTAGTTCGGGCTGACGGTGGTGATGTGGTCGGCGTAGAACAGCCCCGCCTTGAGGAAGGACAGGCTGCCGTAATACTCCACCCCGTCGATGCCGAAACAGGATGGCGGCAGGTGCAGCTCGCTCACCGTCTCGGGCGGGAATATCCCCTGGAACGCGAGGTTATGGATGGCGAACACGCTCGGCGCGGAACCGCTTGTGAAGCGCAGCCAGGCGGGTGTCAGGCCGGTTTGCCAGTCGTTGCAATGCACCAGGTCGGGACGCCAGCCGAGCGGCGATTCCCTGCCGCCCAGCAAGGCGGCGACCCTGGAGAGCAGGCCGAAGCGCAGCGCGTTGTCCGCCCAGTCGTGGCCGCTTGCGTCCTGGTAGGGGCCGCCGTCGCGCTCATAGAGAGGCGGACAGTCGAGCACCAGCAGCGGCACGCCGCTTGCCATCTTGCCGGACAGTAGCCGCGCCGAAGGGAAACCCGGCAGCGCGTCGAAAGTCGCTACGGTTTCATGCCGCCCCAGTTGTGCGATGACCTGCGGGTATCCCGGCACCAGGATGCGTACGTCCACGCCGATGGCGCGCAACGCGGCGGGCAGCGCGCCGCTGACATCGGCCAAGCCACCCGTCTTGATCAACGGCGCGACTTCGGAAGCCGCGAACAGGACTTTCATCTCGGGCATTTACAGCCAGTGCATCATGCCCATCTCAAACTGATGAGTCAGCATCTCATGGCATGGGTAGCTGCGAATGCGGTATTCCAGCTTGCCGCATTTCTCCGGTTGCACTTCGAGGGCGAACACGGTTTCGCCCGCCTCGGTCATCGCATCGGTGGCTTCGAAGCGGTAGCGGTGCGAGTTCTGCAATTTTTCGCGCTTGGTGAACAGGCCCATCAGCATCTCCACGACCACGTCGTTGGGCTGGAGGCCGTTCAGCCTGACCCCCACTTCGAAGCGCAGGCTGTCCCCATAGTTGATTTCCTTCTGTTCGGCATCCAGACGGCGCAACGTGACACCCGGCCAGGCATGGCGGATGCGCGCCTTCCAGTCGGCGATGATCTGCGCATTTTCAAAGTGGTTCTGCTGGTACAGGCGATGCTGCTGGCTGGCCGGCAGGTAGCATTTGGCGAGGTACTCGCCCACCATGCGCTTGGAGTTGAAGCGCGGCATGATGGTGGCCATTGAGCGTTTGGACATATTCACCCAGTCGGGCGACAGGCCCATCTTGCTGTGCTCGTAGTACAGCGGCACGACCTGGTCCTGCAGCAATTCGTAGAGGGTGCGTGCCTCTTCGCGCGTGCGGGCTTCTTCATTGAGCGATTCCGACACCGGCTTGATCGCCCAGCCGTTCTTGCCGTCGTAGCCCTCGCCCCACCAGCCGTCCAGCACGGACAGGTTGATGGTGCCGTTGATGCCCGCTTTCATGCCGGAGGTGCCGCTGGCTTCCAGCGGGTACAGCGGATTGTTCAGCCACACGTCCACGCCGGAAACCAGCTTGCGCGCCAGCGCCAGGTCGTAGCCTTCCACCATCAGGATCTTGCCGACGAATTCCGGCATCTTGGAAATGTGGGTGATGCGGCGGATCAAGTCCTGGCCGGGAACGTCCGCAGGATGAGCCTTGCCGGCGAAAATGAACACGACGGGGCGTTCATCGTTCCCTACTATTGCGCGCAGCCAGTCCAGGTCGCCGAACAGCATGGTCGCGCGCTTGTAGGTCGCAAAGCGGCGCGCAAAGCCGATGGTAAGGACGTTGGGGTTTTCCGGGTTGACGTACTTGAGCAGGCGATCCAGGTGCGCCTCCGAACCGTGGTTGCGGAAATGCTGCGCGCTGATGCGTTCGCGCACCATGTTCAGCATTTTCGCCTTCAGCGACTGGCGCGCGCTCCAGAACAGGTGATCCGGGATGCGTTTGACACCTTCCCAGAACTCCACATCATTCATGCGCGCGCTCCATTCCAGTCCGAGCTGGCGCTCGAATACCTCGATCCACTCGGTGGCCAGGAAAGTCGGCGCATGCACCCCGTTGGTGATGTAGGTCATCGGGTTTTCCTTGGCCTCGATCTGCGGCCACATGTCACCGCAGATGTCCGCCGACACGTCGCCGTGGATGCGCGACACGCCGTTGTTGAAGCGTGTGCCGCGGATGGCCAGCGCCGTCATGTTGAAGTCCGTGCTGTCCTTGGCGTGGCCCAGTGCCAGGAATTCCTCGCTGCTCAGCTTGAACTCCGGGTAGTAGTGTTCGAAATAGGTGCGCACCATGCCTTCGCTGAAGTGGTCATGCCCCGCAGGCACCGGCGTATGCGTGGTAAAGACGGTGTTGACTGCCACGTATTCGAGCGCGGCCGCAAAGGTCAGCCCCTCGTTGGCGATTTTCTGGCGGATGCGCTCCAGCACCAGGAAGGCCGCATGCCCTTCGTTGATATGCCACACCGTCGGCCGGATCCCCAGTTCCTGCAAGGCCAGCACACCGCCGATGCCGAGCACGATTTCCTGTTCGATGCGCATCACCTTGTCGCCGCCGTACAGGCGGTGCGTGATGTCGCGGTCGTGCACGTTGTTGCTCTCCAGGTCGGTATCCAGCAGGTACAGCGTGATGTGCCCGATTCTCGCCTGCCAGATCTTGATGTTGAGCTTGCGGTTGGGCAGGCTTACCGAGATGTAGGCTTCGGAGCCGTCGGCGCGTTTGGCAGGAGCGACGGGCAGGTCTTCGAAATGGGAGTCGGTGTTGGTGGCGATCTGGTTGCCTTCGCCGTCTATGGTCTGGTGGAAATAGCCTTGGCGGTACAGCAGGCCGACACCGATGAAGGGCAGGCGCAAGTCGCTCGCCGCCTTGCAGTGGTCGCCGGCCAGGATGCCCAGACCGCCCGAATAGATCGGCAGGCTTTCGTGAAAGCCGAATTCGGCGCAGAAATAGGCGACCAGATCGTCCTTGCCCAGCAGGCTGGAACCTGCCGGCGGCAAGCAGTAATCATGGTAGGTGTCGTATGCTGCCAAGACGCGGTTGAGGTTGCCGATGAACACCGGGTCCGCCGCCGCATCCTGCAGGCGTTGTTCATCGATGCGCTTCAGGAATGCCTTCGGGCTTTGCCCGGTGGCCTTCCACAGTCCCGGGTGCAGGCGTGCAAACAGCGCACGGGTGGGGCGATCCCAGCTATACCAGAGGTTGTTTGCGAGTTCTTCGAGGCGCGCCAGGCGCGCGGGAATTTTCGGGCGAACTTGCAGGATATACGAGGTGCTTTTTTCCATGGTTTTATGCCTCGTGAATTGCACGAATGCGTGAATTATAGCGCAACCGCACCAGCCTTCCAGACGGTGCGTTTCATCGCCCCGCTGATGCCGCTTGCGCGGCACACAAGGCTGCACCGAGCAGCGCGGCACGATCGTTGAGAATCACCCTGACCGGCATGGCTTCGAGCAAGGGGCGCATGCGGCCCTTGTTCAGGAACATATCGATGAATGCGCCATTCCGCAGCAGCGGCAGGATTTTCGGGGCGATACCGCCGCCCACATACAGCCCGCCTTTACTCATCACCTTGAGCGCAAGGTTGCCCGCTTCCGCCCCGTACAGGCGCACGAACCAGTTCAGTGTCTCGGCGCAGATTTCATCGCGGCCGGACAGGGCTGCATCAGCAATGGCGGCTGCCGCATCACTGTTGCGCATTTCCTCGGCCAGCCACCGGGGGATCTCCGCACGGCGGTGCAGGCATAGAAACTGGTAGAGGTTCAGCAGCCCCATGCCGGAAACAACGCGTTCCCAGCTGACATGGCCGAACTGTTGTTTCAGGTAGAGGAAAAACGTCATTTCCAGTTCGTCACCCGGGCTGAAACTGGCATGTCCGCCTTCCGTGGCAAACGGGTGGTGGCGTTGCCCGTCCCAGTACAGCCCCGCCTCGCCCAGACCGGTGCCTGCGGCAATCACGGCGGCGTTGCCATAGGCACTCGGTGCACCGACCTGCAGGGTCAGCAGATCATCCGTACCCAATGCCGGCAAACCGGAGGCAGTCACTTCCAGGTCGTTGAACAGGTTGCAGTGTGCAAAGCCGAATTGCCGCTGCAAGGCATCGGCGTCGATGCGCCAAGGCAGATTGGTGGTTTGTACCGCCCTGCCCTGCACCGGCCCGGCGATGCCGAAAGCCGCATGACGGGGGATATCGGCATCCGCCAGAAATTTGCCGAGCAAGCCTTCGAGGGCTGCGTAGTCGCGGCTCGGGTAGGTGGCTTCGCGCTCGATCCGCACTTGCGTGCCGTCGACTTCGACGATCGCGAGGTGTGTTTTGGTGCCGCCGATGTCGCCTGCAAGAAAACCGGGCATGGCTGTCATCCCCTCCGAAAACGAATAGCGAAAAGCAGGATGCCTGAATGGCTCAAAAGCCGCGTATCTGGTGCCCGGAACCGGAATCGAACCGGTACGCTGGTTTTATCCAAGCGACGGATTTTAAGTCCGTTGTGTCTACCAATTTCACCACCCGGGCTGGTATTTTGAGGCGAGTGCAGGAATCGAATCGGCATCGACGGATTTGCGATCCACAAGTGAATTGCGTCAAATCAACCGGTTGGGCATTTTCTGCTTTGCGATGCGGTTTTTCTTCGCCTCTTGGGGCCGCATTATATTTGAATGGCGAAAAGACTTTCGCATAAATTCTGGCAAAGCTGCGCCAGGCTGGCAAGGACGGAATGGATTACAGCCAGTAGAAATAGATGAATATCAGCAATCCCGGAATGACCACCACGAAGTTCCAATACCAGGTTGCGAGGTCCAGCCCGACGCCGCTTTCGGCCTTGAAGTGCCCGTGAAATGCGCGCAGCAGCAGCACGGTCAGCATGATGATGCCAGCCAGCAGGTGTATGCCATGCACGCCGGTCAGCATATAAAAATTCGTGCCGTAAACACCGCTGGCCAAGGTGACGCCAAGCTCGGCGGCATGACGGTATTCCATCGCTTGCTGGAACAGGAACACCATTCCCAGGACAACCGCAATCGCCAGGCCTGCGATCATCTGCCCGTGATTGGCGGTCGAGAGCCCCTTGCGCGCCCACATCAGCGATACGGCCGATGCCAGGATAAGGATCGCATTGGCTGCGGGAATGCCCCAGGCATTCAAGGGGGTGAATGCCTGCGACTTCGGGCCGCCCGACGGCCATGCGCCCTTGAAATCCGGCCACAGCGTGAAGGCCGGGTCCATGGACGCCAGCTCCGGCAGGGCAAAAACACGCACATACATCAACGCCAGCAAAAAGGAGGCGAAGAATGCGATCTCGGAAAGAATGAAATAGGCCATGCCGATGCGGAAGGAGCGATCTTCCCAAGGGCGGTAATTCCCGCTTTCGTCTTCGCAGATGATGCTTCCCACCCAGCCGAACGCACCGTAGAGCACGATGGCCATTCCCGCCAGGATGGGAACGACGCCGGAAGCGATGGTATTGATTCTCAGGATAAACCCCAGCGCCAGAACGAAAAGCCCCAGGTTGATCGTCACCGGATAGTGGCTGGGGGGCGGTACATAGTAATTGCTGCCACTGTGTGTTTCGCTCATGCTAATCTCCTCTTGCACTCACCTGGAAACAGGAAACAGGGTGTAGGAAAGGCTGATCTCCTGCACCCCGGCAGGCAGTTCCGGGCTGATTAAGAAAGCCAGCGGCATTTCCCTCACCTCTCCCGGTTTCAGCTCTTGCCGCTGAAAACAGAAGCATTCGATTTTGTTGAAATGCTGCGCCGTCCATCCGGGGCTCACGCTCGGTACCGCCTGCCCGGTCATCGCCTGATTGGTTGGGTTCCTGGCCAGGTAATTGATTCTGGTGACTTCGCCGGGATGCACCCGCATCCGGGTTTGCGCAGGGCGGAATTCCCAGCTCATGCCCGGCATCACGGTGCTGGTGAATTCCACCGTCACCCAGCGTCCGGTATCCGCTTCCGATGCCTGAGCAATCTGCACTGCCCCGCCGGTCTTGCCGTTCAGGCCCGTCACCTTGCACAACAGGTCATAGAACGGCACCAGCGCGAATGCGAATCCGGTTGCGGCGGCCACCAGGAGCAGCAGCTTGATGATCAGCCGCCGGTTCGCCTGCCTGAGCGTTTCATTCATCGCGACCGCCTTTCACTGTAACGCCGGCAGCCATACCGGCAGCTTGGAAAAAGTCATGGCATAGATGAGCGCCACGAACAGCACCAGCCCAATCGCCAGTTGCATCGTGCGCCGCGTTCGCTTTTCCTGTTCATTTATCGCTTCAGGCTCGCTCATCATTTGACCACCGGCGGCGTTTTGAAAGTGTGGTACGGAGGCGGAGAAGGCAAGGTGAACTCCAGCCCCTGCGCGCCCTCCCACACCTGTCCGGTGGCTTTCGGGCCACTGCGCACGCACTTGAGCACGATATAAACCAGCAGCAGTTGCGAGAGCCCCAGCAGGAAAGCGCCCACCGAAGAGATAAAGTTCATCGCGGAAAATCTGAGCGCATAGTCGGCAATATGGCGCGGCATGCCATCCAACCCGGCAAACCATTGCGGAATGAAGGTCATGTTAAAGGAGATCACCGTCAGCCAGAAATGCAGCCTGCCGAGCTTTTCGTCGAACATGTGGCCGGTGAACTTGGGTAGCCAGTAGTACAACGCCGCCAGCATGCCGAAGATGCCGCCGCCGAAAAAGGTGTAATGAAAATGCGAGACAATCACATAGCTGTTGTGATACTGCGCGTTGACCGCAACGTCCGGCAGGATCAGGCCGGTCAATGCACCCATGCCGAAATGGGCAACAAAGCCCAGCGCAAACAGCATCGGCGTTTCGAAGGTCATTGCGCCGCGCCAGATGGCGCCCAGCCAGCAGAACACCAGCACCGAGGTGGGAATGGAAATCGCCATGGTCGAGTACATGAAGTACACCTCCGCGGCAAGCGGCAGGCCGGAAGTCAGCATGTGGTGCGACCACACGAGAAAGCTGAGGAAGCAGATCGCCCACAGCGCATAGACCTGCACCCGGTAGCCGTAGACCGGCTTGCGCGAAAAAGTCGCGAGGATATGCGAGATCAGCCCCCATGCGGGCAACAGCACGATATACACCTCCGGGTGGCCGAAGAACCAGATCAGGTGTTGCAGCAGGATCGGGTCGCCGCCGTTGGCGGCGTCGAAGAAATGCGTGCCGAAATGACGGTCGGTCAGCAGCATGGTGGCCGCCGCGCTGAACACCGGCATAGCCAGGATCAGCATGAAGGCGGTAATCAGCCAGGCCCACACGAACAGCGGCATCTTCATCAGCGCCATGCCCGGCGCGCGCATGTTGAGCACCGTTACCACCACGTTGATCGCCCCGCTGATGGAGGAGAGTCCCAGCAGGTGGATCGTGAGGATCGCAAAATCGACCCCTATCCCACTCTGCAGGTCCAGCGAGGTGTTGTGCATCACCCAGCCCAGGCCGGAGGCGCCGCTGCCGGTGCCAAAGAATTGCAGGAAAAACGGGATCAGCAGCAAGATTGCGGCAAACGGCAGTATCCAGAAACCCCAGTTGTTGACCCGCGGCAGCGCCATGTCGGGTGCGCCTATCATGAGCGGAATGAGGTAATTGTTGAGGCCGGTGGCAAACGGCATGATCGCGCCGAACACCATGATCAGCGCATGCAGGGTGAACAACTGGTTGTACATGGCGGGCGAAAGCAGTTGCAGGCCAGGGAACAGCAACTCGGCGCGCACCGCCATGATGAACGCGCCGCCGATGAAAAACATGAGGCCGCCGAAGCTCATGTACAGGATGCCGAGGTCCTTGTGGTTGGTGGTGGTCAGCCAGCGCATGATGCCGGCCGGCGGCTGGTCATGCGCAACTGTTGCAATGGCTTCAGTCATATGTTCTCCTTAGCGCAACGCCTTGACCTGCGCAGGCTGCACCATGTCGCCCATGCGGTTGCCGAACGAGTTGCGCTCATAGGTCACGATCGCGGCGATCTCTGCATCTGACAGGGTGTTCTTGAAAGCCTGCATGGCGGTGCCCGGTTTGCCGTTCATGACCCGGTCCAGATGGCCGTCCTTGATCAGGCGCCCGCCCTTGTCGAGGAACGGCCCGTTGACAATCTTGCTTCCAGCCAGCGCCGGGAACGCTCCCGGAACGCCCTTGCCGCCAGCCTGATGGCAAGTGATACAAATCCTGTTATAGATTTCATCCCCTTTCGCCATCAGCTCTTCCTTGCTCCAGACCTTGCCGGCAGCAGATTCCGCCGCCAAGCCTTCCGATTTTTTCTTCGCGACCCATTCCTTGAATTGGGGCTCTGCGACGGCCTCCACCACGATCGGCATGAAGGCATGCCCGTCGCCGCATAACTGGGCGCACTGGCCGCGGTAGGTTCCGGGCTTATCGATAATCACCCACATTTCGCGCAGATAGCCGGGGACGGCGTCGCGTTTGACGCCGAAAGAAGGCACCCACCAGGAGTGAATCACATCGGTGGAGGTCAGGAGGATGCGCACCTTCTTGTTGGTGGGCAGGACAAGCGGATTGTCCACTTCCTGCAGATAATGCTCGCCTTTGGCCTCCCTGTTATGGATCTGGTCTTGCGTGGTCGCAATGGTGCTGACGAATCTGATGTTTTCTTCTGGGTATTCGTACTGCCACTTCCACTGGCTGGCAGTCACCTTGATGGTCATTTCAGCCGCAGTCCGGGTGTCCTCCATCTTGGCGATGGCATGGAAGGCGGGAATGCCCATCCAAACATAATCAATGTAGACCAGCAGCAGGAAAGGAGTGATTGCAAAAATCCATTGCCGCTTGGTACGGGGCCCGGTGAAGGTTCCCGGTTGAGCGCCTGAACTTTTGCGATGCTTGAAGATGGAATAGGCGAAGGCGGCAAAAACGGCGACATAGATGCCCATGATGATGCGCACAAAATCCACGCTCGCCGTTATCGACTCACGGGCAATGGGGGTGACGGGTTCCTGGAAATCCCAGATCGATTTTGCGCATGCCGGCCCGGAAACAAGGAGAAAAATAACCCCGAACCACAGCAGTGGCCGTTTCTTTATCCGTCTTGTTTCATGGAAATTTGCAGCCTCATGGTTTCTGCTGCAACAAGAAAGTGGGGGGGGCCATCCTCGAATGGCGGGTTTATCGTGAATTGCCGCACCAGCTGGTTCCATGGCATAGCCCCCACTGAGAATGCTTCTGTTTCTCGAGTTGCTTGTACCTACAGCGCCGGTGCCTCATATCCCCCGTAACTTCTGTAAGCTATTTGATTGTCTTGAGGAATCTAACTCAAGCCCCCCCATGGCTCAATAGGTAAAACTATGTAGGCAATGTGCGTGCGGCATAAAGCAGAAACCACGCTAAAAGTGGCGTGGTTTCTGGCTTCTGGACTGGAGGCGCGAGCCGGAGTCGAACCGACCTACACGGATTTGCAATCCGGTGCATAACCGCTTTGCTATCGCGCCGTGCTGCGAAACACAGGCTGAAATGATTAAGGGAAAGCGAGAAAGCTTTCCCTTGGATTTGGAGCGGGAGAAGAGTCTCGAACTCTCGACCTCAACCTTGGCAAGGTTGCGCTCTACCAACTGAGCTATTCCCGCGAAACGAGTTGCGCATTATAGGGATATTCGAATGGCTGTCAACATTTGCACCGGTAAAAATTTACTTTTCAAATTCCCTCACCTTGAATAAACGCTCAAAATTCTCTGTAGTGCACCGCCCTACTTCGCTGATATCGATACCGCGCAACGCGGCGATTTCCTCGGCGACATGCTTCACGTAGGCCGGCTGGTTGAGCTTGCCGCGGTGCGGCGCAGGCGCCAGATAGGGCGCATCGGTTTCGATCAGGATGCGCTCAAGAGGCGTGCGTTGCGCCACATCCTTGATCTGTTTGGCGTTCTTGAAGGTGACGATGCCGGAAAAGGAGATGTAAAACCCCATCGCCAGCGCGGCTTCAGCTACTTCCCAGGTTTCGGTGAAGCAGTGCATCACCCCACCCGCTCCGGCCGCATTTTCCTCGGCCATGATGCGCAAGGTGTCTACCGCCGCCTCGCGGGTGTGGATGATGAGCGGCTTGCCGCACTCGCGCGCGGCGCGGATGTGGTTGCGGAAGCGTGTGCGCTGCCACTCCAGGTCGCCCTTTAGCCGGAAATAATCCAGGCCGGTCTCGCCGATGGCGATGACTTTGGGATGCCGCGCCAACTCAACCAGGCGCGCGGCATCGGGCTCTTCGACCCCCTCGTAATCGGGATGCACCCCCACCGAGGCGTAGATGTTCGGATGCTGCTCGGCCAGCGCCAGCACCTGCGGAAATTCGGCCAGGCTGACCGAAACGCACAGCGCGCCGGCCACGCCGTTATGGCGCATCTGCGCCAGCACATCGGGGAGGTTTTCGGCCAGCCCGGGGAAATCGAGATGGCAGTGGGAATCGACGAACGGCATGGTTAAAGTCAAACTCGCGTAGCGATTCGTTCGCCTCCTCGCCCGCTTGCGGGAGAGGATTGAGGAGAGGGAACGGGCATGGGAAGTTTCATCATGAAGAGCGGCTACTTTCTATGCCAGTTATTGGAGCATGAGCTGGCGATAGGAGAACAGCAGCGACTCCAGGAACAGCTTGGGATTGAGCGTATGCTGCGCCTCGCGCTTCGCGCCTTGCAGATAGCTTTGCAGCCGCGCCAGGTTCAACGGCGCGACGGATTCGACCAGCTTCCCGATGGCGGCTTCTTCGCCGGGATGGTAGCGCAGCTTGCCCGCCAGCTTCATCGCACTCAGGTCGTAGCTCCATTGCTGCAGCCATTGCACGACCACCACCTGTTCGGTTTTCTGCAAGGCCTCGGCCAGCGCGAACACGTCCAGCGCTGCGGGCTGGCGCACGGCGCGCAGCAATTTATCGCGTTCCTCGCTGCCCAATTGTTCGTCCAGTTGGGCTGCCTGCAGCGGCGCGAAGCCGGAGGCCGCGAGGGCTTCGGCGGGGTTTTTCACGCCCTGCTCTGCCAGCCAGCGCATGGCGCTTTCGGCATCGGGTGCGGGCAAGGCGAACGACAGGCAGCGGCTCAGGATGGTCGCCAGCAATTGCTGCGGCTTGTGCGACACCAGAATGAACAGCAGGCCCGGCGAGGGTTCTTCAAGGCTCTTCAGCAGGGCATTCGCGGCATTGGTGTTCATCGCCTCGGCAGGGTGGATGACAACCACGCGCCCGCCGCCCTGATGGGCGGACATGCCGGAAAAATCGGCCAGCCCGCGCACCTGTTCGACGGAAATCTGTCTGCTGGGCTTCTTGCCTGATGCGGACCTGGAATCATCGCCCTCCTCGCCATCCTGGCTCAATGCATCCGGTTGCAGCAGGCAAAAATCCGGGTGTGAGCCCTGGGAAAACCAGTGGCAGGAAGGGCATTGCCCGCAGGCAAAACCGGCTTCATCGGGGTGCTGGCACAGCAGGCTGCGGGCGAAATTCATCGCCAGATCGAACTTGCCGATCCCCTTGCTTCCCTTGAACAGCAGGCCGTGCGGCGGGCGCTTGCGCAGTTCCTGCAAGCGCACCCAGTCGTTTTTTTGCCAAGGGTATATGTTATTCATATCAAAGCGATAGAACTATTTTCTCGAGTTTTTGCTTAACCGCATCCATAGGCTGCGCCGCATCGATGACGATATAGCGCCGCGGGTTTTGTTGCACGCGCTTGTGGTATCCGGCGCGCACCCGATCGAAGAAATCGGCCTGCTCCTGCTCGAAGCGATCCAGCGAGGCATTGTTGTTCGTCAGGCGCTGCCGCGCCACCTCGACCGGGACGTCGAAAAACAGCGTGAGATCGGGCTGCAGGTCGGGGTGCACCCATTGCTCGAGCTGGCTCAGCTTGCTCCAGTCCAGCCCCCTGCCGCCGCCCTGGTAGGCGAAGCTGGCATCGCTGAAACGATCGGAAATCACCCATTTGCCTGCGTGCAACGCCGGTTTGATGACCTGTTCGATATGCTCCAGGCGTGCCGCAAACATCAGCAGCGCCTCGGTGCCTATGCTCATCGGCTGGTTCAACAGCATCTCGCGCAGTTGCTCGCCGAGCGGCGTGCCGCCCGGCTCGCGCGTGACCAGCACATCCGGGCCGTGCTGCCGCAGCGCATCGGCGAACCACGCCAGATGGGTGCTCTTGCCGGCCCCGTCCACACCCTCAAAAGTTATAAATTTACTCATTTCTGGTATTGATCCACCGCCCGGTTATGCGCAGCCAAACTGCTGGAAAATTGCGAGCTCCCGTCGCCGCGCGCCACGAAGTATAGCGCGTCGGTCTTTGCAGGATGCAGGGTTGCCTGCAACGCGGCCATGCCCGGCAAGGCGATCGGCGTGGGCGTCAGCCCTCCGCGCGTGTAGGTATTGTAAGCGGTATCGGCCAGCAGGTCGCGCCTGCGCAGGTTGCCGTCGAATTTCTCGCCCAGCCCGTAGATTACGGTCGGGTCGGTTTGCAGCAGCATGCCCTTGCGCAGGCGGTTGATGAACACCCCGGCGATCATCCCGCGGTCGCCGGGCGCGCCGGTCTCCTTTTCGACGATGGAAGCCAGGATCAGCGCCTGGTAAGGGGTTTGCAACGGCAGCCCCGGCTCACGCGCCGCCCAGGCCTCCTGCAAATTCCGCTGCATGGCTTGGTAGGCGCTCCTGATGATCGCCAGATCGCTGCTGCCCGAGGCGAAATTATAGGTATCGGGAAAGAACAGCCCCTCGGGGTGGCTTTCCGGCGCGCCGATGCGCTGCAGGATTTCCGCATCTGTGAGGTTCAGGGTGTCATGCGCGACATCCGGACTGGCGTCCAGCGCGGCGCGCAACTGCCTGAACGTCCAGCCCTCGATCACGCTGACCTGCCCTTGGACGACCAGCCCCTTGTCGAGAATATTCAACAATTCCAGCGGCGTAACCGGATGCGCCAGCGCGTATTTGCCGGCCTTGAGCTGCCCTGATTTACCCAGCAGGCGCGCCAGCCAGACGAACGCCCAGTCCTGTTCCAGCAGCCCGGCCTGCTGCATGTCCCGCGCCATGCCCTTCAGGCTGCTACCCTGCTTCAGCGTAAATTCGAATGGCGTGGCGGGCAGCGGCAGCGGGCGGTAGGCATAGTAGCCCGCCCCTGCCCCAGCGAGCAGCGCCAATAAAACGATCAGGGCGAATAGCCGTCGCATCATGCGTCCTGCCGTTCGAGGTCGTGACGGATGCGCGCGGCCACCGGAAAATGGCTCCAGCGGCGTTGCCCAAGCTCGCGCACCGGCCACAGTCCGATGATGCTGTTCACGAGGAACAACTCGTCGGCGCGCAGCGCCTCATCCAGCGCGACATCGCGCACCTGCAGCGTGACGCCGTGCTGCAGCGCCCACGCCATGACCCGCCCGCGCTGAATCCCTGCCGTGCCGCAGCGCGACAGATCGGGCGTGACCAGCCCCCCCTGAGACACCAGGAACAGGTTGCTGCGCGTGCCTTCGATCAGGTGCCCCTCGGCATCCAGCAACAGCCCCTCGGCGAGCTGGCTGTCGTGCTGTTGCGCATCGTGTAATTCCGCCGCAGCCAGCACATTTTCCAGGCGGTTGAGGTGTTTGACGCCGGCCAGGCGCGGCTGTGCGGGCAGGCGCAGGCCGCACACATGCGCCTTGATGCCCTGTGTCGGCCATTCCGGCGGGTAGTCCGGCAGCGGCGAAAAATCCCAGATGCGCGTGGGCGTCGCAGCGGCGGATGGCGCGTAGCCCCGCGCACCCTCGCCGCGCGTGACGATCAGCTTCACCACGCCGTCCGGGTGCTGCGCGAGCACCCGATCCAGTTCGGCGCGAAGCAGCGCCTCGTCCGGGCAGCTTATGCCGAGCGCGGCGCAGTCATGCTGGAGTTTGAGGAAATGCAGGGGCCAGTGCAGCGCCTTGCCCTGGGCTGCGCGCAGGGTACGGAACACCCCGTCGCCGTAGAGCAGGCCCCGATCGCGGATGCTGATCGTGTTACCGGGTACACCGTTGACCAGCATCGCGGAGGGAGAGGTTAAAGCTTACGGAATACCAGCGAGCCGTTGGTTCCGCCGAAGCCGAAGTTGTTGTTGACCGCGACATCGATCTTCATGTCGCGTGCAGTGTTCGCGCAACAGTCCAGATCGCACTCCGGATCCTGCTCGAAGACATTGATTGTCGGCGGCGCAATCTGATGGTGCACCGCCAGGGCGCAGAATACCGACTCGATGCCGCCCGCGCCGCCCAGCAGATGGCCGGTCATCGACTTGGTGGAGCTCACCACCAGCTTCCTGGCGTGGTCGCCGAATGCCAGCTTGATCGCGTCGGTTTCGTTCTTGTCGCCCAGCGGCGTCGAAGTGCCGTGCGCGTTGATGTACTGCACGTCCTGCGGGTTCAGCCCGGCGTTGCGCAATGCATACAGCATGCTGCGCTTCGGGCCGTCGGTGTTCGGCGAAGTGATATGGTAGGCGTCGCCGCTCATGCCGTAACCCGCCAGTTCCGCGTAAATCTTCGCTCCGCGCGCCTTGGCGTGCTCGTATTCTTCCAGCACCAGCACCCCCGCACCCTCGCCGATCACGAAGCCGTCGCGGTCCTTGTCCCAGGGGCGGCTGGCGGTGGCCGGATCATCGTTGCGTGTACTGAGCGCGCGCGCGGCGGCAAAGCCGCCCACCGCCAGCGGGCTCACTGTCGCTTCGGCACCGCCGGCGATCATTACATCCGCATCGCCGTACTCGATGATACGTGCCGATTCGCCGATGCAATGCGTGCCGGTGGTGCAGGCGGAGACCATCGCCAGGTTCGGGCCCTTCAATCCGTACATCACGGACAGGTTGCCGGAAATCATGTTGATGATCGTGCCCGGAATGAAAAACGGCGAGATTTTGCGCGGCCCTGCGGCGAGAAAGTCGTTATGCGTTTCCTCGATCATCGGCAAACCGCCGATGCCGGAGCCGATGTTCACGCCGATGCGTTCGGCGTTCTGCTCGGTGACTTCCAGCCCGGCATCCTTGAACGCTTCCATGCCGGCCGCCAGGCCGAAATGGATGAAGCGATCCATGCGGCGCGCATCCTTGGCGGGAATGTACTGTGTAGCGTCGAAGTCCTTCACCTCGCCGGCGATCTGCGCAGCCAGCGCACTGGCATCGAAGCGGGTGATTCTGGTAATGCCAGGCTTTCCCGCGACAATGCTCTGCCAGGCAGCGGGAATCCCGACCCCGACCGGGGAAATGATCCCCAGCCCGGTAATGACGACTCTGCGTTTAGACAAACTGACTCCGTTTAATAAACGAAATAAAGGAGGAAATTACTTTTGATGCGCCAGGACGTAGTCGATGGCTTGCTGGACGGTGGTGATTTTTTCCGCGTCTTCATCGGGGATTTCGCATTCGAATTCTTCTTCCAGAGCCATCACCAGCTCCACGGTATCCAGAGAATCAGCACCCAGATCGTTGACGAAAGAAGATTCATTCTTGACTTCCGATTCGTTCACGCCAAGCTGTTCGGCGACGATCTTTTTAACGCGTTGTTCAATAGACATTTATATCTCCCACCTGGTTTAAGTTAAAAAAGCGGACGGGATTGTATCAAAGTTGCCGGAAATTCCAAACGAAAACCGCTAAAAATCGCCCTTCCGCCCCCGATTTTGCCGCCATCTATTTGATTAACCGGAATTCCTGCTTTCAGGCCAGGGCTATTCATGATCCGGCGGCGGCGCGATTTTGATGATCTCCTCCGCCGTGGTCAGCCCCGCCGCGACCTTTTCCGCACCGTTGAGGCGCAGCGGCTTCATGCCCTCGCGCCGCGCCAGCGCCTTGATCTTGGAGAGTTCGGCATCCCTGACCACCAGTTTCTTCATTTCCATGCTGAGCGGCAGCATCTCGTAGATGCCGGTGCGCCCGCGATAGCCGGTCATGCGGCATTCGAGGCAGCCGGTGGCAACGTTGACCTGCGCGGGCTTGGCTGCCTTCCAGGGGCTGACCAGTTCTTGCCAGGTCTCGTCGCTGATCTCACCCGCAGCCTTGCAGTGCGGGCACAGCGTGCGCGCGAGGCGCTGCGCCATCACGCCCAGTAGCGTCGAATTGAGCAGATAGGCCGGCACGCCCAGTTCGAGCAGGCGAGTGATTGCGGAAGGCGCGTCGTTGGTATGCAGCGACGACAGCACCAAGTGTCCGGTGAGCGCCGCCTGGATCGCCATTTCGGCGGTTTCCGCATCGCGGATTTCGCCCACCATGATGATGTCCGGATCCTGCCGCAGCAGGGTGCGCACGCCGTCGGCGAAATTCAGGCCGATGTTGTGCTGCACCTGCATCTGGTTGAACGCCGGCTCGATCATTTCGATCGGGTCTTCCACCGTGCAGACGTTCACCTCCGGCGTGGCGAGCTGCTTCAGCGTGGAGTACAGCGTGGTGGTCTTACCGGAGCCGGTCGGGCCGGTCACCAGGATGATGCCGTTGGGCTGTCTCGTCCAGCCGCTCCACAGCGCGGTCTGTTCGCGCGAAAAGCCGAGATCGGTGAAATTTTTCACCAGGATTTCCGGGTCGAAGATGCGCATCACCAGCTTCTCGCCGAAGGCGGTCGGCATGGTGGAGAGGCGCAGCTCGATTTCGTCGCCCTCCGTGCTGACCGTCTTGATGCGCCCGTCCTGCGGCCGGCGCTTCTCCACCATGTCCATGCGCCCCAGCAGCTTGATGCGGTTGGTGATGGCGTTGGTGACGGGAATCGGGAGCTGGTAGACCTGGTGCAGCACCCCGTCGATGCGGAAGCGCACGATACCGAGGTCGCGGCGCGGCTCTAGGTGGATGTCGCTGGCGCGCTGCTCGAAGGCGTACTTGAACAGCCAGTCCACCAGCGTCACCACATGCTGTTCGTTGGCGTCGAGGTTCTTGTTCTTGCCCAGTTCGACCAGTTGCTCGAAGTTCTGCACCCCGATGGCCTGCCCCGCCCTCGCCTTGGTGGCGAGCTGCACCGAGTTGGCGAGGCTGTAGATTTCCGGCAGGTAGTGGTTGATGTCGAGCGGGCTGGCCAGCACCAGCCTGATCTTCAGGTTGAGGATGCGCTCCAGGTCGGCCATCCAGTCGGTAAGAAAAGGTTCGGCGGTGGCGATGCTCACCTCGCGCTCGCCGAGCCCGACCGGCATGATCTTGAGCCGCTCGGCATAGGACTTGGAAATGATGCTGGCGATGCCCGCGAAATTCAGTTGCAGCGGGTCGATGTGGAAATACGGCATGCCGAGATGCGCCGCCAGCCATTCGGTGAGGAACTCGGTGGTCAGCAGCTTGTTGGGCGGCAGCAGGTTGCGCCATTTCTGCTCGCCGATCACCGCCAGAGGATGCGTATGGTCGGCCTTGTGGCTCCTCATGAGGCGGCTCGCATCCTCCTCCGCCACCATGCCGTCCCGCACCAGCCAGCGCAGGATGAACTCCAGCGTCAGTTTCTGCCCCCGCTGCGCGGCGATGAAATTCTCTTTATTCATGGCAAGCCACCAGGACGAATGCCTCAGGCAGCAGGTGTCTCGCCAGCCGGCGGCTGGGGCAAGCCATCCTGGGGCTGTTCGCCCTGTGCCGCGGCTTTCTTCTGCCGCTTCTCCTCCTGCTTCTTTTTCTTGGCGAGTTCTTTCTGACGTTTTTCGTACGAGTAATTTGGTTTGGCCATTTGCGTTCCCGCTCTTGAAGTTTGAGGGTCACATGATAACAAGTCCTTCGGCCTTGTAGCGCTTTGATGTTTACGGGGCGGGCTGCGCGCAGCCCTCTGTTATCATTGCGCCATGCTCAATATCCAGAATCTGACCTACCTGCAGGGCGGCATCCCGCTGTTCCAGCAGGCGAATTTGCAGGCGTTCGCCAACCAGCGCATCGGGCTGGTGGGCAAGAACGGCTGCGGCAAAACCACCCTGTTCCGCCTGATACGCGGCGAAATCAAGCCGGACGGCGGCGAAGTCGCGCTGCAAAGCGGCAAGACCATCGCCCATGTCGAGCAGGAAATCGCCAACTCTTTGCAGCCCGCGCTGGAGTTCGTGCTCGACGGCGATGTCCAGCTTCGCCAGCTGGAAAAAATCCTGGCGCAGGATAACCACGACACGGCGTGGTTCGAGGCCCAGCACCAGTTCGAGGCCACCGACGGCTACGGCGCCCCGGCACGCGCCGCGCAGCTGCTGAACGGGCTGGGCTTCGCCAGCGACTCTCTGGAGCGCCCGGTAAACAGCTTTTCCGGCGGCTGGCGCATGCGCCTCAACCTCGCGCGTGCGCTGATGCACCGCGCCGACCTGTTGCTGCTCGACGAGCCGACCAACCACCTCGACCTGGAGGCGATCCTCTGGCTCGAGCAATACCTGTCGCGCTACCCCGGCAGCATCCTGCTGGTGTCGCACGACCGCGAATTCCTCAATGCCACCGTCAACCGCATCGCCCATGTGCACGACTGCGTGATCGACAGCTATGCCGGCGATTACGACGACTTCGAGCGCGCCCGCGCCGAGCGCATCGCCCAGCAGAACCAGGCGTACCAGACGCAACAGGCAAAGATCGCGCACCTGGAGGACTTCGTGCGCCGCTTCCGCGCCAAGGCCACCAAGGCCAAACAGGCGCAAAGCCGCGTCAAGGCGCTGGAGCGGCTCACGCGCATCGCCCCGGCGCATGTCGCCGACGGCCATTTCGAGCTGGAGATCGAAGCGCCGGAGCGCAGCCCTGACCTGCTGCTGCGCGCCGAGAAGATGGGCTTCGCCTACGGCGACAAGAAGCTGTTCCAGAACGTCGATCTGGTGCTGCGCGCCGGCGCGCGCATCGCGCTGCTCGGGCCGAACGGCGCGGGCAAGTCCACCCTGATCAAGCTGCTGGTCGGCGAACTCGCGCCCACCTCGGGCAGGATCGAAACCACCCCGGACATCCGCATCGGCTACTTCGCCCAGCACCAGCTCGAAAACCTCGACAGCAAAGCCACCCCGCTGCAACACATGGAACGCATCGCGCCGAAGGAGACCACGCTGGCGCTGCGCAGCTTCCTCGGCCGCTTCGGCCTTGCCGGCGACAGCGAAGACCGCCCGGTGGCAAGCTTTTCCGGCGGCGAGAAAAGCCGCCTCGCGCTCGCACTGCTGGCCTGGCAGAAGCCGCACCTGCTGCTGCTCGACGAGCCGACCAACCACCTCGACCTCGACATGCGCGACGCCCTCACCATCGCGCTGGAGGAATACACCGGCGCGGTGGTGCTGGTGTCCCACGACCGCAGCCTGATCCGCGCCGTGGCCGATGAACTGTGGCTGGTGGCCGACGGCGCAGCGAAGCTGTTCGACGGCGACCTGGAAGACTACAAGAGCTGGATCGAAGCGCGCCGCCCGCGCGAGACGGTGCAGGCCAAGCCGGAAAAACCCATCCAGAAAGCCGCGCCCAGGCCGAACCGGAAGGCGCTGCTGTCGAAGCAGACCAAGCTCGAAACCGAGCTGAACAAGGCGCAGACCGAACTGGCCGAGATCAACGGCAAATTAGGCGACCCAGCCACCTACACCAATTGCAGCAGCGATTTCATCGCCGGCCTGAATGCCCGGCGCGAGGTGTTGGAAAGCAGGGTCGCGGAACTGGAAGAAAGCTGGCTGGAACTGGAGATGAGTTTAGAGGAAGCGGTTTAGATGCTCGGCAACAATCCTTGCCGAGTTAGATCAACTCGATAAGTTTTTCGCCGGCTTCAATTTCACGAATGATGAGCGGCAGCATGGGCTCAATCCAGTGCAGCAAAGCTTGTTTGCCAACATTACCGACGCGCACCCAAACAACGGGCGGGCCGATCTCATTTACGCTTGCACGAGTAACGAAATCTTCATCCTTGGTGATAATTGCAGCGTTGTTCCGAATCGCATAGTCCCAGATCGCCGAATCGCTGGCCTCGCCCATGCCGATGTCATAAACATGCTCGGCCTGATGCGCCACAAGCGCGCCAATGCTGGAGGCAATTGCGCGTCTACCAGAAATCGCATTTTCAGGCGGCTTGCAAAATGGGATGGTCGGTTTGCTGCGCCGCATAGCTGAGCGCAGCGGAGATGTCGTCGGCCTCAAGATAGGGAAAGTCCTGAAGAATTTCCTCTTTAGTCATGCCCGAGGCCAGCATTTCCAAGACATCCTTCACGCGAACGCGGGTTGCGCGTAT
Source organism: uncultured Gallionella sp. (assembly GCA_964401425.1). Lineage (GTDB taxonomy): Bacteria > Pseudomonadota > Gammaproteobacteria > Burkholderiales > Gallionellaceae > Gallionella. Next base: position 35,087 of record CAYNYH010000007.1, read on the forward strand.
GCATGGCCTGCCACCGCACTTGTCCGGGTCAACGGTAATTCTGCCGATTTGGTTCATAATCGCCCCTCCACTAAATAACAATTCCATTATATCCGACGATAGTGGTTCGAAAAGAATACGAACCTGAGCTAACCCGTTTTGTTGCAGGCAGACATTTACAACTATGACGGACTGCTCCCGACTCTGAGCGGATAGTCAGCAAGCAAGGTTACGGATACTTTAGGCTTACAGGCATTTACTATCATCCGTGCATTTTATGGCTTTCTCAGCACGTATGCGGGCGACTTCAGCTTCGATAGAGGCATCCGCGCGCTTTCGCTCTTCAGCCATCTCGCGCTTATACTTTTTGGCGAGGTTGGCAGCACGAGTCTCGTTGATCTTTCCTAGCTTGGCGAACGCGTGGGCGTATTCCTGTTCTTTCTCGAAACGTATTCGGGCGATTTCGGCTTCGATGGCCTCATGTGTACTGAGTGCTCTTTGAACTGCGCGTGGGTTGTTTATCTCATCGTGCTTAATATTCGTGGTGGCAGGATCGATTTTCAAATTGGCGCAGGCTTCGGCCACATCAGCGGCTTTCTCAACGCGTACTCGCACGATTTCATCTGCGATTTCGGCATTCTTGAGCCATGCCCTACGCGTCTCGATATCTGACGCTCGGACAACTGACATAACGGAATCGAAATCTAGCTTCTTCAGATTGGCGAGGGCTTGAGCGATAGAGGTGAAATCGTTCAACGCCTTGCGCTCTTCCTCGGTTACATAGTTGATCTCCACAGCAACCTGTGAGGCTCGGCCTCTTGTCCAGAAGTTAAACATCGTGATTCCAATCGAGATGCACAAGAACATGCCCTTCACAATGCTCTATCTCAGTATGAATTTGATGATGCTGTCCAGTTCGTGCTTCGGCGTTCAGTCGGGCAATGCCAGCAAAGTGTTCTTGAGAAATGCAACATCCGACAAACATGAATGACTCGACCCCGGCAGACGGAGTGGCATCACAATAGTGAGCCAGCGCCTCGGCATTACAGGTCGCAATGTCTTCGTGAAATGAACCGCTCCCGGATAAATGCGAGAGTGCTAGGTTATGTGCCCCCCAATTTCCACAAGCAAATGCAATTGCCTCGTATGTGACATTGTAATAAAAGTCACGATATGGCAGCCCATAACAAGGCACTGCAAAATTCTTGTATGAATCTGATGTTTCGGATGCAGCCAGAATGACGCCACGTAGTGAACTGCCCATCTTTCTGGACTGAAGTGCGACGAGAGAAACCTTGGGGTTTTCGAAGCGGTTCCAATCCGCAAGCTTCTGAATCTCAGCTTCTGGAATGCAGAGCTCAGATGCAATAAATTTGCGGTTAAACCCCAATGGCGAAAAACCATCTTCTGTTGCGACAATGTATGCATCGACTTTAGCATCAAGTACAAGGGACTCTATTCCTCCAGAATAAAACGAGATTGGTACCCGCCCACCTTGCCGAGATTCAAGAACGGCTATAGGCTCCACGCATACCTCCCGATGTCAAACAAGCAATGGATGAACATGATTAAGCCTTGGGGTCGAGCCTTATTTGATTAATTATTTCATCGAAATCGGAGAGATCAGGCTCTTCCTCTCCCTCAACATGCCAACTCCAATCTTTCTCATATTCCAATCCGCATACTGCTGCTAAAACGCAAAGCCTATCAAGCTTTTGTTTGTTAGATAAGTTCAAGTTGAGAATCCAGCCATTTGGCAGCTCATGCCAAAAATTATCTCTCATTGCATAGATTTCATCATTTGACTTGGCTGGAAATATATCCTCTGGGGCTAAGGCAAGATACCGTGCTCCGCGTATCCCGTTGACAAAAGATTTCTGA